>NZ_JBKKRK010000006.1:0-319500 GCF_048847255.1 Pseudomonas algeriensis
GTAATCCGAATGAACCCACCCCCACACGCCAGGGTGAGGCCATTCTTCGCCGTCACCTGCACATGCCCCTGCACCGACTGCACGGTGATGTCCTGCTGGGCTTTCATGCCCAGCCCATCGCCGTGGGATTCGATGTCCAGGGGTCCTTTGCCGGAGACCAGGCGCAGGCCTTCCTGTTGGGCCAGCAGCGAGATGCCCTGGTTGGCGTGGGCCGACAGCCGCTTGGCGGCGGCGAGGTTGATTTCGTTGTGGCTTTGCAGGTACAGCGCGTCGCCGCTCTTGAGCAGCAGGCTGGCCGGGGTGACGGCGCCGATGCCCTGGGGGGCGCTGAGCAGGATGGCGGCAGCCGAAAGGTCTTTTGCGTCGGCCTGGAGTTGTTCCAAGCCGCGCAGGTCGGGTTTGCGGCTGTGGTGGGCCTGGGCGATGTCCTGCCATTCGGCCATCTGCTGTCTGGCACCTTCGACCTGGGCGGTGGCCGGGTTCATGGTGAGGACGTCGCCCTTGGCCTGGGTTTGCTCATCAGCACTGATAAACACCCCCTTGCCCGCACGAAGGGCGCCATGTCCATCGGTGCGCAACTCAAACCCTTCCCCCCGCTTCGTCTGCTCGGCATCCACCAGATGCCCCAGGTTCAACTGGCTCTTGCCGCTGTGCTCGGTGCTGAGCTTGATGTGCTCCTGCCCGCGGGTGTCGTCCATGCGCAGTTTGTTGTTGCTCGGGGTGCGCAGCACGTTGCGGCGCTCGTTGCGGGCGGTGACGGGGTCCGGGTGCCGGTCGTCGTGCAGGGCGTGGGCGATGTAGGGGCGGTCGGGGTCGCCGTGCTCGAAGGCCACCGCCACTTCGGTGCCGGCCTGCAGCGGGAAATGCAGGCCGTGGGTGTCGCCGCCGTAGGGTCGGGCCAGGCGCAGCCAGGCGCTTTCGCGGCCGGCTTGCCAGGTGTCGCGGTCGAACAGGAAGCGCACCTTGTAGCGGCCCTCGAAGTCGAGGTCAGCGTACGGCGGGTTGACTTCCGGGTGACTGACGCGGGCGGGAATGGTGCCGCTGATGCGCGGCTTGGGCGGCAGCGGTGGGCGAAAGCACACGGTTTCCGAGTAAGGAATCGCTTGGAAGGTGGCGATGAAGCTGCGGTCCCGGGCCGCTTCGGTGCGCAGGCTGACGATCACCGCGCCAAACTCGAAGGCCTGGGGCGCGCCGCCGGTGATTTCGAGCATCTGGGCCGGGGCCAGGGTGGCGCTGCTGGTGGTGCCGCTGAGGCGGGTCTGGTCGTTGAGGTAGAGTTCATGGCGCAGGCGCGCGTAGAAAAAACCACTTTCGCTTTGCAGGTCCTCGTCCAGGGCGTAGCGCTCGCCCAGCACCGTGTAGGGTTCGCCGTAGTGATAGGCCTCGCCGTAGGTGCCCTTTGCGCGGCGGGTATGGTCGACCTCGCCGTCGAGGAACGCGTAGGCCTCGCGATGGTGGTAGGCGCGAAAGTTGATGTTTTTTTCCACCACCTGGTGGGCGGTTTGCAGGTGCCAGACCGCGTCCTGCTCGCTGGCGCACAAGCCGGACGGCGGGCGACACGGCAACTTGACGCCGCGCTGGTAGTGCCGCTGATCGTCGTGAAACTCCACCACGTCGATGCTCAGGCGGTCATCGCTGACGACCCGGTACCAGATGCCGACATCAGCCAGCAGGCGCTCGATGAAGGCCAGGTCGCTTTCGTCGTATTGCATGACCTGTTCACGCCGGGGGTAGTCGCGCACTACATTGAAATAGAAATGCTGGCCCCGGAAATCATGGCGCGTGCGCAGGATGTGTTCGACGATCTGCGGCACCGACTGGTGCTGGTAGATCCGAAACTGCTTGCCCCGCGCCAGCAGCGCGAAACGCGGTTGCAACGTGATTTCGTAGCGGGCTTCGTCGTTGGAGCCGGACAGGCGCTTGAACGCCGTGATCGCGCCATTGAACGTGCGCAGCGGCTTGATCTCCGGCGGCGCGAAGCCCTTGGGCGTCGGCGGTGGCGGCAGCGGGTAAAGACTGAAGTAAGCATCCCGGTTGAGCAGGTCGGTGACCACCAGGTCGCGCTCGGTGCAGGTGAATTCGATGCGGTAGTGGTAGGGCCGGCTCAGGTGCTCCTCGCCGGTGAAGGCCAGGACGTCGAGATGGGCTGTGAGGTCGCAGACGCTCAGGGTGTGGCGGCTGTGGTCGAAGAAGGTGGGCCGTTGATCAAGCATGTTGCCGATCCCCCCAGGCGTTTGCAGCCGCTTGTTCCAAGAGGGAACGTGACGGGGCAAAAACCGTGTCGGCGTCGCTTTGATTGAAATCGAGTTGGTGCTGTTCAGATCGGTCTGCTGGCATGACTTCCCTTGGTGCCCGCGTCTTGCGCGGGATTGGTTTTCAAGGGCATTCAGCGTGACTTACTTCAGAGGGTTGTTCCATCGAGTAACAACGGGTTCGGCGACGTTTGGGAAGCGTCCTATAGGGGAATATCGCAATCCCTTAGGAAATGACCCACACGGGGTTCATTGCCGCCATAAAAAAGGGCCACCCGAAGGCAGCCCTTAAAAAACTAGAGAGGTTTTTTGCTTACACGGCCGCGACAGGACGCATGTAAGAGATGGGTGCGGTGCTGGCGTCTTCGAACGTCACGACTTCCCAAGCATCTTTCTGCTCAATCAACTTGCGCAGCAGCTGGTTGTTCAGTGCGTGGCCGGACTTGAAGCCCTTGAACTCACCAATCAGGCTATTGCCCAGCAGGTAGAGGTCGCCGATTGCGTCGAGGATCTTGTGCTTGACGAATTCGTCTTCATAACGAAGGCCGTCTTCGTTCAACACGCCATCGGAGTCGACCACGATCGCATTTTCAACGCTGCCGCCGAGTGCGAGGTTGTGCTTGCGCAGGTACTCGATGTCACTCATGAAACCGAAGGTACGGGCGCGGCTGACTTCTTTTACGAACGAAGTGCTGGAAAAATCCACGCTTGCACTCTGGGTGCGGTCACGGAAAACCGGGTGATCGAAATCGATCTCGAAGCTCACCTTGAACCCTTCGAAAGGGACGAAAGTGGCGCGCTTGTCGCCGTCTTCCACTGTCACTTCCCGCAGGATGCGGATGAATTTCTTGGCCGCGTCCTGCTCTTCCAGGCCAGCCGATTGAATCAGGAATACGAAGGGTCCGGCACTGCCATCCATGATCGGGACTTCGGACGCGGAGAGCTCGACGTAGGCGTTATCGATGCCCAGGCCAGCCATGGCCGAGAGCAAATGCTCCACCGTGTCCACTTTGACGTCACCGTTGACCAATGTGGTCGACATAGTGGTTTCACCGACGTTTTCCGCGCGAGCAGGAATCTGCACCACAGGGTCGAGGTCGGCACGACAAAACACGATGCCGGTGTCGACAGGCGCGGGCTTGAGGGTCAGGTAGACCTTCTCGCCGGAGTGCAGGCCGACACCTGTGGCACGGATAATATTCTTCAGGGTGCGTTGTTTAATCATGGCATGGGCCGCTTCAGCGCAAATTGCGAACTGGTATCAACAAAGGCTGGCGATGATAGCAGACCAGACCTTTGCTGAACACCAATCACCCGTATACCCCTGATACATTCCATCAATCGGCCTGACGACGCAGGAAAGCCGGGATGTCCAGGTAATCCAGATCATCTTGCGGATTCATCTTCGCGGCAGTCGCAGCACCGGCCTGGGCCTGGTTGCGCATGACGGTCGGACGGTCCAGGTCACGGTAGTTCACCGCAGGCGTTTCCTGACGAGCGGCGGCTGGCTGCTGTGGCTGCGAAGCCATGGCAGTCTGCACGGTGTTGTCGATCACCTTCATCGGCTTCTCGATTTTCGCGCCCAGGCCAGTGGCAACCACGGTCACGTGCAGCTCGTCACGCATGTCCGGATCGATCACGGTGCCGACCTTGACCATCGCGTGGTCGGAAGCGAATGCCTCGATGATGCTACCCACGTCGGAGTACTCGCCCAAAGACAAGTCCGGACCGGCGGTGATGTTCACCAGGATGCCGCGGGCGCCCTGCAGGTTTACATCTTCCAGCAGCGGGTTGCGGATGGCCGCTTCGGTGGCTTCGCGAGCACGGTTCGGACCGCTGGCGCAGCCAGTGCCCATCATTGCCATGCCCATTTCGGACATCACGGTGCGCACGTCGGCAAAGTCGACGTTGATCATGCCTGGACGCTTGATGATGTCGGAGATACCGCGAACGGCACCGGCCAGTACATCGTCAGCCTTGGCGAAAGCCGACAGCAGGCTTGCGTCTTTACCCAGGATGGTCAGCAGCTTCTCGTTGGGGATGGTGATCAACGAGTCGACGCTTTCACTCAGCGCGCGGATGCCTTCATCGGCGATCTGCATGCGCTTGCGGCCTTCGAACGGGAACGGACGGGTCACCACCGCAACGGTGAGGATGCCCATTTCCTTGGCCACTTCGGCAATGATCGGCGCTGCACCGGTACCGGTACCACCGCCCATGCCCGTGGTGATGAACACCATGTTGGTGCCGGCCAGGACTTCAGCGATGCGCTCGCGGTCTTCCAGGGCAGCCTGACGGCCAACCTCGGGATTCGCGCCGGCACCCAGGCCCTTGGTCACGCCGGTGCCCAGTTGAAGGATGGTCCGCGCGCCGATGTTTTTCAGCGCTTGAGCATCGGTGTTGGCGCAGATGAATTCGACGCCTTCGATGTTGCTCTTGACCATGTGGTTGACAGCGTTGCCGCCGCCACCGCCGACACCGATTACTTTGATAACCGGGCTAGCGGGGATGTTGTCTACGAGTTCGAACATGTTCCCTCTCCTTTCATTCTCTAGTTTTTTCGCCTACTGCGTTTTATTGCCGTCTTGCAACGCCGAGCCTGAAACCCGGCGCCTGAAGCTTGAATCTTTAGAAATTGCCTTTCACCCAGGCCTGGAGCCGCTCGAACAGCGGAGCCTTGGGCTCGTCGCTGCTGTAGCTATCGCGGCTGCCAATCCCTGAGAACGAGATCCCGTCGGATTGCTTCTGCAGGCCGTACATCAACAGGCCCACGCCGGTGGAATAGATCGGGTTGCGGACCACGTCGTCCAGCCCCTTGACGCCATGCGGCACGCCCAGGCGCACCGGCATGTGGAAAATCTCTTCGGCCAGCTCGACCGCGCCTTCCATCTTCGACGTACCGCCGGTCAGCACGATGCCCGCCGGGATCAGGTCTTCGTAGCCACTGCGACGCAGTTCGGCCTGGATCAGCGTGAACAACTCGTCGTAACGCGGCTCGACCACTTCGGCCAGCGCCTGGCGCGACAGTTCGCGCGGCGGACGGTCGCCGACGCTCGGCACCTTGATGGTTTCACCGGCACCGGCCAGTTTCGCCAGGGCGCAGGCGTAGCGGATCTTGATTTCCTCGGCGTACTGGGTCGGGGTGCGCAGCGCCATCGCGATGTCGTTGGTCACCTGATCGCCTGCAATCGGGATCACGGCCGTGTGGCGAATCGCGCCTTCGGTGAAGATCGCGATGTCGGTGGTGCCGCCGCCGATGTCCACCAGGCATACGCCCAGCTCTTTCTCGTCGTCGGTCAGCACCGAGTACGCCGAGGCCAGCTGCTCGAGGATGATGTCGTCGATTTCCAGGCCGCAGCGGCGCACGCATTTCTCGATGTTCTGCGCGGCGTTCACCGCACAGGTCACCACGTGGACCTTGGCTTCCAGGCGCACGCCCGACATGCCCAGGGGCTCGCGCACGCCTTCCTGGTTATCGATCACGTAGTCCTGCGGCAGGGTGTGCAGCACGCGCTGGTCGGCCGGAATCGCTACGGCCTGGGCCGCGTCGAGTACGCGCTCGAGGTCGGCGGAGCTGACTTCGCGATCACGAATCGCCACGATGCCGTGGGAGTTCAGGCTGCGGATGTGATTGCCCGCCACGCCGACGAACGCCGAGTGGATCCGGCAACCGGCCATCAGCTGCGCTTCTTCGATGGCGCGCTGGATCGATTGCACGGTGGACTCGATGTTCACCACCACGCCTTTTTTCAAGCCGCGGGACGGGTGTGTACCGATTCCGACGATGACCAGCGTGCCGTCGTCCGCGACCTCGCCTACCAGCGCAACCACCTTGGAAGTGCCGATATCCAGACCGACGATCATTTTCCCGCTTTGCACGTTTGCCATGGGTCCTGCCTCTTCTTAATTCTTCGCGACGGCGGGTTCGGCCGTCGTCGGCGCTACAGGTTCCCGCCAGCCAACAGCGAGGCCGTTGGCGTAGCGCAGATCGATGCGCGCAATGTTCGTAATCTGTTCTTTGAGCGTCTTGTCATAGATGGCGATGAAGCGGCGCATCTTTTCCACCAGGTTGCCGCGCCCGAGCAGCAGCTCGATGCCCGGCCCCGAGCTGCCCGCGCCAGTGGTCAGGAACCAGCTGCCGCGTTCACGCAATTCCAGGCGCGCGATGGAGAAGCCCAATGGCCGCAACATCTGGCTCAACACCTGGTATTGCTGCATCACTTGTTGCTGGGCCCGCTGTGGACCGAACAGTTGGGGCAAATGTTCATAATTGGCCAATTCCCGTGGCGTAAACGCCTGGCCCTGGTTGTTCAACAGCGACTCGTCACCCCAACGGGCCACCGGCAATTGCTCTTCCAGGCGGATCGACACCTGGTCCGGCCACACTCGCCGGACTTCGGCGTGGGCGATCCAGGGCATCTGCTCCAGTTCCGTGCGCATGCCCGCCAGGTCGATGGTGAAGAAGCTCGACGCGACGAACGGGGCAATCCGCTGCTGCACCGCCTGCTGGCTGATGTAGCTCAGGTCGCCCTGGACATTGATCCGGGCAATCGGCCGGTCGGCATAAGGCAGCAACCGTTGCGCGCCTTCATACGTGCCGAACCCCAACGCCACCAGCAGCACCGGCCAGAACAGGCTCTTGAGAAAACCAAAATTGGCTTTCGGCAAGCGCGCCGACATCGGCTCTTTGGCCACCATTCGGCTGGCACCCCGCGGCACCGGCTTGCGACCGGGTGCGGATGGCTGATGACGAAGCGATGCGCCTTGCATGGCTTAACCTCTTGGCTCTTGATGGCCGACACTGGCAGCCAGGATCGCCAGCACCAGTTGCTGGAAATCCAGGCCGGCGGCACGCGCCGCCATCGGCACCAGGCTGTGATCGGTCATGCCGGGGGCGGTGTTGACTTCCAGGAACCAGAACTGCCCATCGGCGTCCTGCATCACGTCCGCCCGGCCCCAACCGGCGATGCCCAGCGCCTCACAGGCCTTGGCCGTGAGGTCCATCAGTTCTTTTTCCTTGGCGGCATCCAGCCCGCAGGGAATGCGGTACTGGGTGTCATTGGCGATGTATTTGGCGTCGTAGTCGTAGAACGTGTGGGGCGTGCCCAGGGCAATCGGGGGCAACACCTGATCACGCAGGGTGGCGATGGTGAACTCCGGACCGGTGATCCATTGCTCGACCAACACTTGCGAATCGTAGGAACTGGCGTCCTTCCAGGCTGCGGTCAACTCAGGCAGCGAATTCACTTTCGCCATGCCAATACTGGAACCTTCATGGGCCGGTTTGACGATCAAAGGAAAGCCCAGTTCCGTGGCCGCCGAAATACAATCGGCCTCGCTGGCGAGCACGGCGTGACGCGGCGTCGGAATGCCGAGGCTGTGCCAGACCTGCTTGGTGCGCAGCTTGTCCATCGCCAGGGCCGACGCGAGGATGCCGCTGCCGGTGTAGGGAATGCCCAGGCATTCGAGCAGCCCTTGCATGCTGCCGTCTTCGCCGCCGCGACCGTGGAGAATGATGAACGCACGGTCGATTTTTTCGCTCAGCAGGCGCTGCAGGAAATCGTCGCCCACGTCGATGCCGAAGGCGTCGACGCCAGCGCTCTGCAAGGCTTGCAACACGGCGTTACCGGACTTGAGGGACACCTCGCGCTCGGCACTCTTGCCGCCGAACAGCACGGCGACGCGGCCGAAGGCTTTCGGGTCAAGGGTCGAGGCCAGGTTGGCGTATGCAGCAGTCATTTCAGTTTCCCCTCGCTGGAGGCCACGATGGCTCCGGCGAATAACGGACTATTCAACAATTTCGGGGCCAGGCCACCGATGTCACCCGCGCCCTGGCACAGCAGGATGTCCCCAGCGCGCAGCAATGGCTTGACCAGCGGCGCGAGGTCCACGCCACGGTCGATGTAGATCGGGTCCAACTGGCCACGCTGGCGGATGCTGTGGCACAGCTGGCGGCTGTCGGCGCCGGGGATCGGCTCTTCGCCCGCCGGATAGACTTCCATCAACAGCAGCACGTTGGCATCGGCCAGGACCTGGACAAAATCGTCGTACAGGTCGCGGGTGCGGCTGTACCGGTGCGGTTGATAGACCATCACCAGACGCCGCTCCGGCCAGCCACCGCGCACGGCCTTGATCACCGCCGCGACTTCGGTCGGGTGGTGGCCGTAATCGTCCACCAGCATCACGTTACCGCCGTCCACCGGCAGCTCGCCGTAGACCTGAAAACGTCGGCCCACGCCCTGGAAGCCCGACAAGCCCTGGACGATGGCTTCGTCGCTGACGCCTTCGTCGGTGGCTATGCAGATGGTGGCCAAGGCATTGAGCACGTTGTGGTTGCCGGGCATGTTCACCGAGACGTCCAACGGCTCGCGGTCAGGACGCAACACGGTGAAGAAGGTCTGCATGCCCTTCTGGCGCACATTGATGGCGCGCACATCGGCTTCTTCCCCAAAGCCGTAGGTCACGGTTGGGCGCTTGATCAGTGGCAGGATTTCACGAACCACCGGGTCGTCCAGGCACACCACGGCCAAACCATAGAACGGCAGGTTGTGGAGGAACTCGACGAAGGTTTTCTTCAGTTTGTTGAAGTCGCCGTCGTAGGTCGCCATGTGGTCGGCGTCGATGTTGGTCACCACGGCCACCAGCGGTTGCAGGTGCAGGAAGCTCGCGTCGCTCTCGTCGGCTTCGGCGATAAGGTAGCGGCTGGTGCCCAGCTGGGCATTGGTGCCCGCGGCATTCAGACGACCACCGATCACAAAGGTCGGGTCCAGGCCACCGGCGGCGAACACCGAGGCGATCAGGCTGGTGGTGGTGGTCTTGCCGTGGGTGCCGGCGACGGCGATGCCGTGGCGATAACGCATCAGCTCGGCCAGCATCTCGGCCCGTGGCACCACGGGAATACGACGTTCCAGGGCGGTGGCAACCTCCGGGTTGGAGGTGTTCACGGCGCTGGACACCACCAGCACGTCGGCATTGGCGGCGTTCTCGGCACGGTGGCCGATAAAGATCTGCGCACCGAACGATTCCAGGCGTTCGGTGACCGGGGAAGCCTTCAGGTCGGAACCCGAGACCTGGTAACCCAGGTTCAGCAACACCTCGGCGATCCCGCACATGCCCACGCCGCCGATACCGACGAAGTGGATGCGACGGATGCGGCGCATTTCCGGTTGTGGCATGGCTTTGCGATTCTCAACCATGGGCCACCTCCAGGCAGGTGTCGACCACTTGGGCCGTGGCATCGGGTTTGGCCAGGCGGCGCGCGGCGCGAGCCATGTCTTCGAGTGTTTGCGGCTGCATCAAGACCTCTGTCAGGCGCGCGGCAAGATCCGCGGCGCCAGTCGTTCTTTGCGGCATCAGGAAGGCAGCGCCTTCACGGGCCAAATAATCGGCGTTGCGAGTCTGGTGATCGTCGATGGCATGGGGCAAAGGCACCAGCATCGAGGGCAGACCGGCGGCAGCCAGTTCACTGATGGTCAGCGCGCCTGCGCGACAGACCACCAGGTCGGCCCAGCCATAGGCCTGGGCCATGTCTTTGATGAAGGGCTGCACTTGCGCCTCGACGCCAGCGGCGCGATAGCGTTCGGCAGTCACTTCATCGTGGTTTTTGCCGGCCTGGTGAAACACTTCCGGCCGCAGTTCGGGGGCAACCTGCGACAGGGCTTCGGGCAGCAGCTTGTTCAACGGTTCGGCCCCCAGGCTTCCGCCCAGGACCAGCAAACGCGCCTTGCGTCCGGCCAGGGCCGGGCGCGGTGCAGCGAGGAACAGCTCCGTACGCACGGGATTACCCGTGGTGCGACGGCTGCCCGACAGGGTAAAGGTGTCCGGGAAGGCTTCACACACCCGGGCGGCCAACGGCACCAATAACCGATTGGCGGTACCGGCCACGGCGTTCTGCTCGTGGACGATCACCGGCACACCGGCCAGTTTTGCCGCAACACCGCCGGGCCCGGTCACATAGCCACCAAAACCGACCACGCACACCGGCCGCAGCCGACGAATGATCGCCCGCGCCTGCCAGACCGACTTGAGCAGCATCAGCGGCGCCTTGAGCAGCGATAGCTTGCCTTTGCCCCGCAGGCCGCTGGCATTGATCCGGTGCAGCTCCAGGCCAGCGGCGGGCACCAACTCATTCTCGATGCCCCGTGGCGTACCCAGCCAATGCACGGTGTAGCCGCGCGCCTGGAACTCCCGGGCACAGGCCAGCGCCGGGAACACATGCCCGCCGGTACCGCCCGCCATGATCAGCACGTTAGCGCCCATGAGTCGGCTCCTCGGCGAAGTCGCTCTCCTGGAATTCCATCTCTTCGCTGCCCAAGTGGGTTCGGCTCTCCCATTCGATGCGCAGCAACAGGCCGAGACAGGCACAGCAGATCACCAGGGAGCTGCCGCCATAACTGAGGAACGGCAGCGTCAGGCCCTTGGTCGGCAACAGGCCGACGTTCACGCCGATGTTGATCAGGAACTGGCCGATCCACAGGAACGACAGGCCATACGCCACATACGCGGCGAAGAACTGCTTGGCCTTCTCGGCCCACAAGCCGATGTACATGCCGCGCACGCAGACGAACACGAACAGTGCAACGGTGCACAAGGAGCCCACGACGCCGAGTTCTTCGGCCAGTACCGAAAACACGAAGTCGGTATGCGCTTCCGGCAGATAGAACTGCTTCTGCACACTGTTGCCCAAGCCCACGCCCAGCCACTCGCCACGGCCGAAGGCGATCAAGGCCTGGGTCAATTGATAGCCGGAACCGAACTGGTCGGCCCACGGATCGGTAAACGTGATCAGGCGCGCCATTCGATACGGTTGTGCCTGCACCAGCACGGTCACCGCCGCCACGGCCAGCGCCACCATCAGGATGAAGCGGAACAGCCCGACCCCACCGAGAAACAGCATCGCCGCAGCCGCGCCCATCATCACTACCGTGGCGCCGAAGTCCGGCTCCATCAGCAACAGGCCCGCCATGGGCAGCAACACGATGAATGGCTTGAAGAAGCCCATCCAGCTTTCGCGCACTTCCTTCTGGCGACGCACCAGGTAACCGGCAAGGAAAATCACCACGAAGACCTTGGCGATTTCCGAAGGCTGGACGTTGAAAAAACTGAAGCCGATCCAGCGCATCGAGCCGTTGACCTCGCGGCCGATGCCCGGCACCAACACCATGACCAGCAGGCCGAAGGCCCCCAACAGCATCATCCAGCCCAGGCGTTGCCAAGTGGCGATCGGCACCATCATGGTCACGATGCAGGCACCCAGGCCGATCACCAGGTAAATCAGATGGCGGATCATGTGATAAAGCGTGTTGCCCGACTGAACGGCAGCCACTTCCGACGACGCAGAGGTGATCATCACCAGGCCCAGGCCGAGCAATGCCAGGCAACCGGCGAGCATCGGGAAATCAAGGTCGATGCCACGGCCGGTGATCAGCGGCGACGGGTACGGCTTGATGATGTTCAGCAAGCTCATGCCAAGTCCTCCACGGCCTGGGCGAACAGGCGCCCGCGCTCTTCGTAGTTCTTGAACATGTCGAAACTGGCGCAGGCCGGCGACAACAGGACGGCATCGCCCGCTTGCGCGAGGGCGCGGCACTGCTGCACCGCCTCATCCAGCGAAGCGACACGAACCAGCGGCACCGCATCGCCCAACGCCTGGGCGATCAGTTCGCGGTCGCGGCCCATTAGCACCACGGCACGGCAATTGGCGGCCACGGGGCCGCGCAGGTCCTTGAAATCGGCGCCCTTGCCGTCACCACCGGCGATCAGCACGAGCTTGCCGTCGATGTCCGCGCCCAGGCCTTCGATGGCCGCCAGCGCGGCACCGACATTGGTGGCCTTGGAATCGTTGTACCAGGCCACGCCATCCAGATCGCGCACCCATTGGCAGCGGTGTTCCAGCCCTGCGAACTGGCGCAAGGCCGAGAGCATGGCGTCGAACGGCAGACCGACCGCGTGGCCCAGGGCCAGCGCCGCAAGGGCATTGGCCTGGTTGTGGGCGCCGCGGATTTTCAACTCACGCACTGGCATCAGGTTCTGGAATTGGAAAGCGAGGTATTTTTCGCCGTTCTCTTCACGCAAGCCGAAGCCTTTGAAATCCGGAACACCCAAGCCGAAGGTCCAGCACGGCAGCCCTTCACCCATCAGCGGACGGGTCAACGCGTCCTGGCGGTTGAACACGACCTGGCGGGCGCCACGGAAAACCCGGTGCTTGGCCAGGTGATACGCCGGCAGGCCGCTGTAGCGGTCCATGTGGTCTTCGCTGATGTTGAGCACCGTCGCCACTTCGGCGCCGAGATGGTCGGTGGTCTCAAGCTGGAAGCTCGACAGTTCCATGACATACAGCTCGATGTCATCGCCGAGCAGGTCCAGGGCCGGGGTCCCCAGGTTGCCGCCCACGGCGACGCGCTTGCCGGCCGCCGCGGCCATTTCACCGACCAGAGTGGTCACGGTGCTTTTCGCGTTGGAGCCGGTGATGGCGACAATCGGCGCCTTCGCGTTGCGGGCGAACAGCTCGATGTCGCCGGACAGTTTCACGCCTCGGGCAGCCGCAGCCTGCAGCGCCGGAGTCGCCAGGGCCAGGCCGGGGCTCACGTAGAGCTCATCGGCGCGGCACAGGAACTCGACGTCCAGCTCGCCACAACGCACGTCCACCTGCGGATAGTCACGGCGCAGCGTGGCCAGCTCAGGCGGATTTTCCCGCGTATCGGCCACGGCAAACGACACGCCCCGGTTCGCCAGGAAGCGAACCAGGGACATGCCGCTCTTGCCGAGGCCGACAACGATGCGGAAGTGGTCAGAAGCGATCAGGGACACTCGTTCTACCTCAGCTTCAGGGTGGCAAGGCCGATCAGCACCAGAATCACGGTGATGATCCAGAAACGGACGATCACGCGCGGCTCGGGCCAGCCCTTGAGTTCAAAGTGGTGGTGGATCGGCGCCATGCGGAATACCCGGCGGCCGGTCAATTTAAAGGAAGCAACCTGAATGACGACTGACAGGGTCTCCATCACGAACACACCGCCCATGATGAACAGGACGATTTCCTGGCGAACGATGACGGCAATGGTGCCCAGGGCCGCGCCCAGCGCCAACGCGCCGACGTCACCCATGAAGACTTGCGCCGGGTAGGTGTTGAACCAAAGGAAACCGAGGCCGGCACCGATCAGCGCGCCGCAGAACACGATCAGCTCGCCCGCGCCCGGTACATAAGGGATCAGCAGGTATTCGGCGAATTTCACGTTGCCCGACAGGTAGCAGAAGATCCCCAGCGCGCCGCCAACCATGACCGTCGGCATGATCGCCAGGCCGTCGAGGCCATCGGTGAGGTTGACCGCGTTGCTCGATCCAACGATGACCAGGTAGGTCAGCACGATGAAGCCAGCGCCCAGCGGGATGCTGTAGTCCTTGAGCATTGGCAGGATCAGGGTGGTTTCCACCGGCGAAGCGGCAGTCATATAAAGGAAGATCGCCGCGCCGAGACCGAACACCGACTGCCAGAAATATTTCCATCGGCTTGGCAGCCCACGGGAATTCTTCTCGATGACCTTGCGGTAGTCGTCTACCCAGCCGATGGCGCCGAAGAACAGGGTCACCAGCAACACGACCCAGACATAGCGGTTCGCCAGGTCGGCCCAGAGCAAGGTGCTGATGCCGATGGACGAGAGAATCAACGCGCCGCCCATGGTCGGGGTACCGGACTTGGACAGGTGCGATTGCGGACCGTCGTTGCGGACCGACTGGCCGATCTGCAGGTTCTGCAAGGTGCGGATCATCCACGGGCCCAGGAACAGCGACAACGACAGCGCGGTCAGCACACCCAGGATCCCGCGCAGGGTCAGGTACTGGAAGACCGCGAAGCCTTTGTGGAACTGTTGCAGGTACTCCGCTAGCAGCAGCAGCATTAATGTTTCTCCATACGGGTGCCACACAAAGCCGCAACGATGTTTTCCATCGCCGCACTGCGTGAGCCCTTGATCAATAAGGTGGTGTTCGGGTCTTGCTCGGCACCCAGGGCCTGGATCAACTCGGCCTGGGTGGTGAAATGCTGTGCATGCTCGCCAAACGCCGATACCGCATGGGCCATCATCGGGCCAACGGCGTACAACGCATCGACCTTGCCGCGGGCATACGCGCCGACATCATGGTGGCCTTGCTGCGCCCACTCACCCAATTCGCCGATATCGCCGAGCACCAGCACGGTGCGGCCGGAGAAACCGGCAAGGATGTCCACGGCCGCGCACATCGACGTCGGGTTAGCGTTGTAGGTGTCATCGATGACGCGCATGCCGTTGCTCGCCAGTTGGGCGACGGTGCGTCCCTTGACCGGTTGCACCGCGTTCAATCCCGCGGCGATGCCTGGCAACGAAACACCCAGGGCATGGGCGGCGGCGGCGGCGGCCAGGGCGTTGGCAACGTTATGGGTGCCGAGCAGGTTCAACTGCACGCGCTCGGCCCCGTCGGGGCTGTGGAGGTTGAAGGCCGGGCATCCGCGAGCATCGCGGTCCAGGTCGCTGGCGTAGAAGTTCGCGGCAAGGTTGCTCAAGGCAAAGGTCAGCACCTTGCGCTCGCCCGCCCGGGTTTTCCAGATTTCGAAGGCCTTGTCGTCGAGATTCAGCACGGCGACGCCATCGGCAGCCAACCCCTCGATGATCTCGCCCTTGGCTTCGACGATCTTTTCCGGGCCGCCGAACTCACCCACGTGGGCGGTCCCGGCGTTGTTGAGCACCGCCACGTGGGGCTTGGTCATGCCGACGGTGTAGGCAATCTCGCCGAGCCGCGAAGCACCGAGTTCAATGACGGCGGCGCTGTGCTCCGGCGCCAGCTCAAGCAGCGTCAGCGGTACACCGAGGTCGTTGTTCAGGTTGCCACGGGTCGCCAATACCGGGCCGCGCGTGCGCAGGATGCTGGCGAGCATTTCCTTGACCGTGGTCTTGCCGCTGGAGCCGGTGATGGCTGCGACCGGGTTGGTGAACGTCGCGCGATTCAACGCGCCGAGCTGGCCCAGGGCCTGGCGGGTGTCGCTGACCAGCAGTTGCGGCAGTGTGCTGTTGGTGACTTCGCGCTCGACCAACGCCGCGACCGCGCCTTTGCCAGCCACTTCGTTCAGATAATCGTGGCCGTCGAAACGCGGCCCGGCCAGGGCGACAAACAATTGGCCCGGCGCAATCGCCCGGCTGTCGATGCTGACGCCGTTGAACGTGGCGTCCGCCGCGATCAGGCGCGCATTCAAGGCGTTGGTCAGCTCGCTGAGTTTCAGGGCCTTAAGCATGGGCCACCTCCCATGCGGTCAGGGCGTGATCGGCTTCCACCAGGTCGGAGAACGCATGGCGTTCGCCGTTGATTTCCTGATAGTCCTCGTGGCCCTTGCCGGCCAGAACGATGACGTCATCCGCCGAAGCACTGGCAATCAATTGCGCAATGGCCTGGCCGCGTCCGGCCACGAAAGTGACGTTATCCTGCCCCGAGAAACCGGCGCGAATATCGTCGAAGATCCGCGAGGGGTCTTCGCTGCGCGGGTTATCGTCAGTGACGAGTACTCCATCGGCCAGCCGCTCCACGACTTGCGCCATCAGCGGACGTTTGCCACGGTCACGGTCGCCGCCACAGCCGAACAGGCACAGCAGCCGACCCTTGGCGTGAGGACGCAGCGCCGTGAGGACTTTCTCCAGCGCGTCTGGCGTATGGGCGTAATCGACCACCACCAGTGGCTGGGTGCCTCCGCCCAAGCGCTGCATGCGCCCGGCCGGGCCCTCGAGTTTTGGCAATACCTTGAGAACTTCATCCAGCGCGTAGTCCAGCCCGAGCAAGGCCCCGATGGCGGCCAATACATTGCTCAGGTTGAAGCGGCCCAGCAACGTGCTGCGCAGATGGTGTTCGCCCTGGGGCGTGACCAACGTGGCACGAACGCCTTCGTCGTCGAACTGTGCCTGGCGTACATAAAGGTAGGCGCCTGCATCTTCGAGGCTGTAGGTGATCAACCGCGACTCGCGACTCTCGGCGGCCAGCTGGCGGCCGAATTCGTCATCGACATTGATAACCCGGCATTTCAGGTTGTTCCAGGCAAACAGCTTGGCCTTGGCCTCGCCGTAGGCCTGCATCGTGCCGTGGTAGTCCAGGTGATCGCGGGACAGGTTGGTGAGCACGGCAACGTCGAAGGCCAACGCGGTGACGCGACCTTGATCGAGGCCATGGGAGGAAACCTCCATCGCGACGGCCTTGGCGCCAGCCTTCTTCAGGTCGGCCAGGGTCGCCTGCACGGCGATCGGGTTTGGCGTGGTGTGCAGCCCGCTCTTCAGCGCCCCGTGGAAACCGTTGCCCAGCGTCCCCACGATGCCACAATGCTGCCCGAGCAAGTCGAGCGCCTGTGCCACCAGTTGCGTCACGCTGGTCTTGCCGTTGGTGCCGGTCACGCCGATCAGGTTCAGGTGACGGCTCGGCTCGCCATAAAAACGCCCGGCGATATCCGACAACTGCGCCACCAGGCCCTTGACCGGAATCAGCGGGACATCGGTGATCGGCAGCACGGTCGCGCCGTTCACTTCATAGGCCACGGCAGCCGCACCGCGTTTCAAGGCATCAGCGATATGGTCGCGGCCATCAACACGGGCGCCCGGCACCGCCAGGAACAGGTCCCCGGCACGCACGTCGCGACTGTCCAGCGCCAGCTCGCGAATCAGCAGGTCATGACCGGCATGGGCAAAAATCTTGTTCAGGCTCAGGGACATCAGCCACGCCCTCCGTCGGCTTTCAAGGGAACGACCGGGGCGGTACTCGCCTGCTGGGTCGGCGGCAGATTATCCGGAGTAATGTTCATCAGGCGCAGGGTGCCGGACATCACTTTGCTGAACACCGGCGCAGAGACCAGGCCACCGAAGTAGCCTGCCTTGCTCGGTTCGTCGATAACCACCACGATGGCGTAGCGCGGGTCGCTCATCGGACCGAAGCCGGCGAACAGCGAACGGTAGGAATTCTCGGCATAGCCCTTGGTACCCACGGACGTCTTGCGCGCCGTACCCGACTTGCCGGCAACATGGTAGGCGGGCACTTGGGCACGATAGACACCACGCGGCGCCTCGATCACCTGTTGCAGCATGCCTTGCATCGTCTTGGCGACGTCTTCCGGAATCACTTGGGTGGTTTGCGGCGCCTTGTCGGTCTTGACCAGGGTCAGCGGTGCGATCCGCCCATTGTTGGCCAGCGCCGAGAAGGCGTGGACAAGCTGGATCGCCGTCACCGAAACACCATAGCCATAGGACAACGTGGCGGTTTCGGCCTTGCGCCATTCACGGTAGTTGGGCAGGTTGCCGACGCGCTCGCCCGGGAAGCCCAGGCCGGTGTCCTGGCCGAGGCCGATTTTCTGGGCCAGGCGATAGATCGCCTCGCCACCGATATCGAAGGCGATCTTGCTCATGCCCACGTTACTGGAATTGATCAGGATGCCGGTCAGGTCGAGCACCGGGCCTTCAGTCTTGGACACGTCGCGAATGGTGTATTTGCCGATCTGCAACGTCCCCGGATACACCTCGACGGTGTCACCCGGTTTCCAGCGCCCGGTTTCCAGGGCGGCGGCCATGGACACGGCCTTCATGGTCGAACCCGGCTCGAAGACGTCGATCATTGCGCGGTTACGCATCATCGCCGGTTGCAGGTTACGGCGGTTGTTCGGGTTGTAGGTCGGCTGGTTGACCATGGCGAGGATCTCGCCGGTCTTGACGTCCATGATCACCAGGCTGCCGGCCTTGGCGCCGTTCTCGACGATGGCATTGCGCAGCTCGCGGTTGGCCAGGTATTGCAGGCGCAGGTCAATGGACAACGCCAAGGGCTTACCGGCCTTGGCGTTTTTAGTGACTTGGACATCCTTGATCAGCCTGCCGCGCCGATCCTTGATGACCTGGCGCTTGCCGGCAACCCCGGCCAGCCATTCGTCATAGGCCAGTTCGACACCTTCTCGGCCCCGGTCATCGATGTCGGTAAACCCGACCATGTGGGCGGTGACTTCTCCGGCCGGGTAGAAACGCCGGAACTCTTCGATGCCATAGACACCAGGTACTTTCAGGTCGAGCACACTCTGGCCTTGCTCGGGCGTCAACCCGCGCACCAGGTAGATGAATTCTTTATTGGCCTGGGCTTCAAGGCGCTCGGCCAAAGCCTTGGGATCCTGGCCGAGGGCGGCGGCCAACGCCGGCCACTTTTCCTTGGCCTGCTGCATTTCCTTGGCGTTGGCCCACAGGGTTGTCACCGGGGTGCTCACGGCCAGGGGTTCACCGTTGCGGTCAGTGATCAGGCCACGGTGGGCCGGGATCGGAATATGACGCACGCTGCGGGCATCGCCCTGCTCCTTGAGGAAGTCGCGGTCGACGACTTGCAGGTCGATGATGCGCCACGCGATCGCTGCGACCATGATCCCGAGCAAGCCCAGGACCAGACGGAACCGCCACGGGAACAGTGCCCCTTCGAGCTTCATCATGGCGCCACCATCTGCACTTCGGCGGCGCCGGGGATGCGCATCTTCAATTGTTCGGTGGCCAATACCTCGATACGGCTATGGGCGGTCCAGGTGCTCTGCTCCAGGATCAGCCGGCCCCACTCAGCCTGCGCCTTGTCGCGCACGCTCAGTTCGTTATAAAGGGTGTTGAGCAACTGGCGGTTCCAGTGCGCGCTGTAAGACACGGCGATGGCCGAGACGAGCACGCCGATGAACAGCAGCAGCATGAAAAAGCTGCCGCCCGGCAGGGGCTTGGCGAAGAGCTTGCTCACCGCAGCTTCTCCGCGACACGCATGACAGCACTACGGGCACGCGGGTTGGCCTTGAGTTCGGCCT
Source organism: Pseudomonas algeriensis (assembly GCF_048847255.1). NCBI lineage: Bacteria > Pseudomonadati > Pseudomonadota > Gammaproteobacteria > Pseudomonadales > Pseudomonadaceae > Pseudomonas > Pseudomonas algeriensis. The sequence continues at coordinate 19,069 of NZ_JBKKRK010000006.1, forward strand.
CGGAGGCGAACTGCGCTTTGCCATGGATCTTGATTTTCGGTACGAAAGCCTCGAAACGCACCGGCAGGTTGCGCGGCAGGTTGTCGGCTTCGCCTTTGGTGAGTTTGCGCATGAACAACTTGACGATGCGGTCTTCCAGGGAGTGGAAGCTGATCACCACCAACCGGCCACCGATCTCCAGCGCCTCAAGGGCGGCCTCGAGGCCAGCCTCAAGATCACCCAACTCATTATTGACATGGATACGCAGGCCCTGGAAGGCGCGAGTCGCTGGATTCTTGCCCTTCTCCCACGCAGGGTTGGCAACCTTCAGCACTTCGGCCAGGTCACCGGTGCGCTCGAATGGCTTGGTCTCGCGACGCTCGACCACGGCTCGCGCCATGCGGCCGGAAAAGCGTTCCTCGCCGTATTCCTTGAAGACACGGGCGATTTCTTCGACGGGCGCGGTGTTGACGAACTCAGCGGCACTGATGCCGCGGGACGGGTCCATGCGCATGTCCAGCGGGCCGTCATTGAGGAAACTGAAGCCACGTTCCGGGTCGTCCAGTTGCGGCGAGGACACGCCGAGGTCCAGCAGCACGCCGCTGATCTTGCCAGCCAAACCACGCTGGGCGACTTCCGAACCCAACTCGGCAAAGCTGCGCTGCACAACGACAAAGCGGCCGTCTTCGGCCGCCAGCGCTTGCCCGGTGGCAATCGCTTGAGGATCCTTGTCGAACCCCAGCAACCGACCATCAGGCCCCAACTGGCTGAGGATCAATCGGCTGTGCCCGCCACGCCCGAACGTGCCATCCAGATAGCACCCATCAGGACGTACGGCGAGAGCCTCGACGGCTTCGTCAAGCAGTACGGTGATGTGGTTAAAGCCGCTATCAATAGTCACAGGATCAAATCACGCAGTTCATCAGGCATGGCGCCCGGTTGTTGAATAGCAGCAAGGTCGGCGGCAGAAACCGCATTCCAGGCATCTTCGTCCCACAGTTGGAACTTGTTCAGCTGGCCCACCAGCATCGCGCGCTTGTCCAGCTTGGCGTATTCGCGCAGGCGCGGCGGGACCAGGAAACGACCACTGCCGTCGAGCTCAAGATCAACGGCATTACCGATCAACAAGCGCTGCAAACGACGGTTTTCTTCACGTAGCGAAGGCAGTGCGCGCAGTTTGGTTTCGATGATTTCCCACTCATCCAGCGGGTAGACGCACAAACATGGGTCAACGGCGTCGATCGTGACGATCAACTGCCCCGAACTTCGCGAAACGAGCTCGTCACGATACCGGCTGGGCATGGCGAGCCGGCCTTTTGCATCGAGACTGATTGCGTTAGCTCCGCGAAACACGTCAGCGTTTCTCCACTTTTTGGCGTTTTACCTTCAAAAAAACCCACTTCATGCCACTTTCCGCCACTTGCGCACACTATAGGAATGCGCCCACCGCACCGTCAAGGCGCGGAATGAAGGAAAAGCCTTATAGATCGGAGATTTAGGAGCGTTTCAGTAGGGGCAACAAGAATCTGACGTAGGAAATTTCGCTCCAACCTGAGGCAGTACAGGGAACTGCGCGCACAAGTTAAAGTGATTTGTTAAGAGTAAGATTTTTTTGGTATTAGGAACTGCGTCTGCCAGCGATTCCGGCAGGGAGGGAAAAAGGTGGAGAGTCGATCTGTAAGCCGGGTTCTGTCTTGAACAGTCATTCGTCTACGATGGCCATCACTGGACATCTTTAGCAACCTACCCGGTCCCAGCGCGGGCCACGCCTTGGGACCCTATTTGGTCTTGCTCCAAGTGGGGTTTACCTAGCCACGAACTGTTGCCAGCCGTGCGGTGCGCTCTTACCGCACCTTTTCACCCTTACCGGCGCCGAAACGCTTAGGCGGTTATTTTCTGTGGCACTTTCCGTAGGCTCACGCCTCCCAGGCATTACCTGGCACTTCGCCCTATGGAGCCCGGACTTTCCTCCCCCCCCTAATTTTCATAGAGGGCAGCGACTGTCCGATCGACTCTCCGCCGCGAAGGTTAACGGTACAGCGCCTCAAGAACAAGCGCTAAAAGCCCGCAACCAGCCGGGCATGGCGGTTTCATTGGTCCTTCTGCTTTTGCAGCGCGACCTGATACAGCACATTCTTGCGCTCGCCGGTGATCTGCGCGGCGAGAGCCGCCGCACGTTTCAATGGCATTTCCTCCAACAGCAGATCCAGGACGCGCATCGCTTCGCCACTCACGGCGTCTTCGCTTTCCGGCGGCGTCCACCCGGCCACCAGTACAACGCATTCACCGCGCTGTTGGTTGCTGTCGCTTTCGACGAAACCTCGCAATTGCGCCAAGGGCAGCCCCTTGAGCGTCTCGAAGGTTTTCGTCAGTTCCCGCGCCAGCAACGCCTGACGCTCGGGACCAAACACCAGCTCCATATCCTGGAGGCATTCAAGGATACGGTGCGGCGCTTCATAAAAGATCAATGTGCGCGGCTCTTCCTTTATAGCTTCCAGGCGCGCTCGTCGTCCCACCGCCTTGGCTGGCAGAAAGCCCTCGAAGATAAATCGATCCGACGGCAAGCCGGCCGCCGACAGCGCCGCGATCAACGCACACGCCCCGGGTACTGGCACCACATTGATGCCAGCAGCACGAGCCTGGCGCACCAGGTGATAACCCGGATCGGAAATCAGCGGCGTGCCGGCATCGGAAATCAGCGCCACGTTATCGCCCGCCAGCAGCCGGGTGATAAAACGACTGCCCTCGTCCCGCTCGTTATGTTCATGACACGCCGCCAGCGGCGTGGAAATGCCGAAATGCTGCAGCAAGCGCTGGGAGTGACGGGTATCTTCAGCGGCGATAAGGGCGACGTCCTTCAGGATCTTCAGCGCACGGGCGCTGATATCGTCCAGGTTGCCAATAGGCGTCGCCACCACGAAAAGCGAGCCAGCAGCGGAATTCGAAGCACCTGGAGCAGTCAAAACGCACACCTCATGAGGGTAAAAACCGCCATTGTAGCGTGTGCCGCCATTCTCGGCCGGTCACATTAGCACTTGTGGCGAGGGAGCTTGCTCCCGCTCGGCTGCGCAGCAGCCGTAAAAATCTGACAGCCACATTCTGATGTACCGTGTTGAATGGTTTTGGGGCCGCTGCGCGGCCCAGCGGGAGCAAGCTCCCTCGCCACGGGGAATCGACACCCTCAAATTTATGCTGCGCCGCACTCTTTGAAATACCTAAATTGATCGATTCACACCACTAACATCGCGCCCCAGCCGCTGCTTGGGTACAATTCGACGCTAATTTGATCTCGTATCAGGAACACTTACATGATCGCTTGCCTGCGGCTGCTCTCCGCCCTCTGCCTCGCTGCCCTCCTGGCGGCTTGCGCCAGTTCGCCTTCGTCCAGCCTTGGCGAACTCCCACGGACCCCGGATGCCAGTATCGAGCAATTGCTCGAACAGGCCACCCAAAGCAAAAACCCGGAAAAAGCCGCCCTGCTGCGCCTGAGCGCCGCGGACCTGGCCTACCGCCAGGGCAATGCCGGCCAGTCCGCACAGATCCTGCAACAAGTGCCGCTGGAGCAACTCAAGCCCGGCCAGCAGATTTTCGCCAGCACGCTGTCAGCCGAACTGGCGATGACCCGCAACCAGCCCAAGGCAGCGCTGACGTCCCTGGGCCATCCAAGCCTGCAGCACCTGGGCGAAATGCCGGTGGAACAGCAAGTGCGCACCGGCACCGTGCGTGCTCGGGCCCTTGAAGCCGATGGCCAGACCCTGGCGGCCGCCAAGGAGCGGATCTTTATCGCGCCGTTGCTGGAAGGCGAAGCCGCGGCGAAAAACCACGAGGCGATCTGGTCGCTGATCGCTTCGCTGCCTACCGATCAACTGCAACCGACCAACACCGACGACCTCGGTGGCTGGTTGAGCCTGGCCAAGGCGGTGAAAACCGCCGGCACCCTGGAGCAACAACAGGCCGCCATCGACAGCTGGCGCGAACAAAACCCGAAACACCCAGCCGCGCTTCAACTGCCGACGCCACTGGTCAAGCTCAAGGAGCTGGCAAGCCAGCCGCTGAGCAAGATCGCCTTGCTGCTGCCACAGAACGGCCCGCTGGCCTCGGTTGCCAAAGCCTTGCGCGAAGGGTTCATGGCTGCGCACTACCAGGCCCAACAGGCTGGACAGAAGCCGCCAAGCATTCAGGTCTATGACAGCGCCAGCCTGACTTCCATGGACGAGTTCTACCGCAAGGCCCAGGCCGACGGCGTACAACTGGTGGTCGGCCCGCTGGAAAAACCGCTGGTCAAGCAGATCAGCCTTCGCCCGCAATTGCCGATTACCACCCTGGCATTGAACTACAGCGAGGGCGAACAGGGCCCACCCCAACTCTTCCAGTTCGGCTTGGCCCCGGAAGATGAAGCCCGCGAAGTATCCCGTCGTGCTCGCGCCGACGGCCTGCATCGCGCCGCCGCCATGGTGCCGAAAGGCGAATGGGGCGATCGGGTATTGAAAGCCTTCAGCCAGGACTGGCAGGCCAATGGCGGCACCATCGTTGCGATCGAGCGTGTCGACCAGCCTGTGCAACTGGCCCAGCAGATCGCCGACATGTTCCAGTTGCGCCAGAGCGAAGGTCGCGCCAAGAGCCTGCAAAGCACGGTGGGCACCGCAGTAGCGGCCCAGCCTTCGCGTCGCCAGGACATCGAGTTCATTTTCCTGGCATCGACTCCGCAGCAGGCCCAGCAGATCAAGCCGACCCTGAACTTCCAGTACGCCGGCGACGTGCCGGTCTATGCGACGTCTTCGGTATTCAGCGTCAGCGGCGACCAGAACCAGTACAACGACATGAATGGCGTGCGTTTCTGTGAAACGCCATGGCTGCTCGACGCTAACGACCCACTGCGTCAGCAGGTCACTGCACAATGGCCGCAGGCCGGTGGCAGCCTGGGCCGACTGTATGCGATGGGTGCCGACGCCTATCGCCTCGCTCCACGCCTGGGCCAGCTCAAGGCACTTCCGGACAGCCGCATCGAAGGCCTGTCAGGCAGCCTGGCGATCTCGCCAACCCAGCGCGTGCAACGTCAATTGCCGTGGGCCCAGTTCATCAATGGCCAGGTGCAGCGCCTGCCGGACACTCAGCGCTGATGCTTGACCGATCACACTTGCAAAGCGGAAAGGATGCCGAGGGCCAAGCCCTCGCGCATCTGCAACAACAAGGTCTGCGCCTGCTGGCACAGAACTGGTTGTGTAAACGCGGCGAGCTGGATCTGGTCATGCTTGACGGCGATACAGTAGTATTCGTCGAAGTCCGCTACAGAAAAAATACCCAATGGGGCGGCGCGATCGAGAGCATCGACGAGCGCAAGCGCCAGAAACTGATTTTCGCCGCGCAGTACTTTCTGCAACGCGAGTCTCGCTGGGCCGATTACCCCTGCCGCTTCGACGTGGTCGCCATCGACAGCAACGCCGACCAGTTGAACTGGCTGCAGAACGCCTTCGACAGTTGAACGCCCAGCCTGGCCGGACACCTTCATTCAACTTTTTTGCTCTTTGCTTTGCGCGCCGCACATGCTTGTGCCGATAAGCCGCGCTACTTAAGGTCACACAGATGGACATGCAATCGCGAATCCGCCAGCTTTTTCAGGCCAGTATCGACACCAAGCAACAGGCGATGGACGTACTTGCACCGCACATCGAGCAAGCCAGCCAAGTGATGGTCAACGCCTTGCTCAACGAAGGCAAGATGCTCTCGTGTGGCAACGGCGGTTCGGCCGGCGATGCCCAGCACTTCTCATCGGAGCTGCTCAACCGCTTCGAACGCGAACGCCCGAGCCTGCCGGCAATCGCATTGACGACCGACAGCTCGACGATCACCTCGATCGCCAACGATTACAGCTACAACGAAGTGTTCTCCAAGCAGATCCGCGCCCTCGGCCAACCCGGCGATGTGCTTCTGGCGATCTCCACCAGCGGCAACTCGGCCAATATTATTCAAGCGATCCAGGCCGCACATGATCGCGAAATGATTGTCGTAGCATTGACCGGTCGCGACGGCGGCGGCATGGCATCCTTGCTCTTGCCCGAAGACGTCGAGATTCGCGTACCGGCCAATGTCACCGCACGTATTCAGGAAGTCCACCTGCTGGCGATCCATTGCCTTTGCGACTTGATCGACAGCCAACTGTTCGGGAGTGAAGAATGACCCCTAATCGCCTAGGCCTTCTGGCCCTGACCCTGTGCCTCGGCATCAGCGGCTGCACATCGGTGGTTAACGCCAGCCGGGAAAAGCCGATCGAAGATGACCGCGGCACCCGCACGTTCGGCAGCAAGATCGATGACTCCCTGATCGAAACCAAAGTCGGCGTGAACATCGCCAAGGCCGACCCGGACCTGGACAACAATTCGCACATCGTCGTCACCAGCTTCAACGGCGTCGTGCTGCTGGCCGGCCAGACGCCACGGGCCGACCTCAAGGCCAAGGCCGAGCAGGAGGCCAGCGCCGTGCAGCGGGTCAAGACCGTGCATAACGAATTGCAGGTCTTGCAGCCCTCTTCCCTGCTGGCGCGCCAGAACGATGCCTGGCTGACGACCAAGATCAAGACGCAGATGCTGACCGACGCCAGCATTCCAGGGTCGCGCATCAAGGTCGTGACCGAGAACGGGATTGTCTATCTGCTGGGGCTGCTGACCAAGCAGGAGGCTGCGCAGGCGACCAACCTGGTTCAGGGTGTGTCTGGGGTGCAGAAGATCGTTAAGTTGTTCGAGTACATCGACTGAACAAGTAAGTTACAAGAACGGCGCTTTTCCTTGGAGGGAAAGCGCCGTTTTTTTTGTGCATCGTTCGAGGACAATCTTCAGCGTGCATGACCTCAACGCAAAAACGGATAGGGACCACAACCAAAAAAAATGCCCGTATCCAGCGATACAGGCATTCGTTCAAACAGCCGGCAGACAGCTTCCGCCAGTTATTTCACCACCTTCAAGCTCGGACGCCCACTAGGCCGCGGCGGTTCGTCATCGGGTGGCGGCATATCATCATCCGCCTCGAACTCTTCTTCGCCATCCAACGGCACTTCCAACTCGAACACCATGCCCTGCCCGTTCTCCCGAGCATAAATCCCCAGGATCGAAGCAATCGGCACATAAAGCGTATGCGGTACCCCGCCAAAACGCCCTTCGAAGCTGACCGCATCATTATCCATGTGCAGATGACGCACAGCGGCCGGCGATACGTTCAATACAATCTGCCCGTCATTGGCAAAACCCTGCGGCACCTGGACCGAGGGATACTCGGCATTGACCAGCATGTGCGGGGTGCAATCGTTGTCCACAATCCACTCATAGAGCGCGCGGACCAAATAAGGTCGACTGGAGTTCATAGCGGCTCCCTAAGCCTTAGCGCATGTCACGTTCGGCAGCAGACAGACTCGCCTGGAAAGCCTCACGCGCAAATTGGCGCTCCATATAATCAAGCAGCGGCTTGGCGGGCCGCGGCAGTTCGATACCCAGGATCGGCAAACGCCAGAGTATGGGCAATAGGCAGCAATCCACCAGACTTTGTTCCTCACTGAGGAAAAACGGCTTGTCGACAAACAGCGGCGACACGCCCGTCAGGCTTTCGCGCAGTTCTTTACGCGCCACGACCCGTGCCGGTTCCTTGGTTCGCTGATCCAGGATCAGATCCACCAACCCGCACCAGTCACGCTGGATGCGATGGATGAGCAAGCGACTGTTGGCACGCGCGACGGGGTATACCGGCAGCAAAGGCGGATGCGGATAACGCTCATCCAGGTATTCCATCACCACGGTCGACTCCCACAAGGCCAGGTCACGATCGACCAGCGTTGGCAGGCTGCCGTAAGGGTTTACCTCGATCAGCTTCGGCGGCTGACGTCCCGCTTCAACGTAGATGATCTCGGCGCTGACACCCTTCTCGGCCAGTACGATGCGTACCCGGTGGGAATAGTGGTCGGCGGGGTCGGAGTAACAGGCCAACCGATTGGTCACGCCCATGGCGATCCTCCTCGCTTGTTGAAATTATCGAAAAACGGAAAAACGAGCGCGCCCAGAGGACGTCTCCCGTAACCACCTGGCCGACCAGGCTCGTTACACCTTCAGAGACGCCCTTGGGCGCGCACGATTGACAGCAACGGCTTACAGCTTTATCAATGCACGTCTTTCCAGTATTCACGCTTGAGCAGATAAGCGAATACGAAGAAGAACGCCAGGTACAGCAATACATACGTACCGATGCGCTGATGCTCCAGCTTCACCGGGTTGGCCGAGTAGGCCAGGAAGGTCACCAGGTTCTTGACCTTCTCATCAAACTGCTCAGGCGTCAGAGTGCCAGAGTTTGGCACGATGGTCAGCTGGTCGCAGGCCTCATGAGTCAAAGCCGTGCCGGTCAGCGGATCATATTGCTTCTTGCCGTCCTCGACGATCTGGACCTGCTTGCAGCCTACCACTTGGCGACCTTGCAAGCCGACCAGTACGTTCGGCATCCCGACGTTCGGGAAGACCTTGTTGTTCCAGCCCAATGGGCGCGCAGGATCTTCGTAGAACGAGCGCAGGTAGCCGTAGAGCCAATCGGTACCCCGCACGCGGGCCACCAGGGTCAAGTCCGGCGGCGCGGCGCCAAACCATGACTTGGCGTCCGCAGGCTGCATGCCGATATTCATGTGATCGCCCAGCTTGGCGCCAGTGAACACAAGCTTTTCGAGCATCAGCTCGTGGGGGATGCCCAAGTCATCGGCCACGCGCTCGTAACGCTGGAACTTGGCGCTGTGGCAGCCCATGCAATAGTTGGCGAACGTACGAGCGCCGTCCTGCATGGCCGCCTTGTCGGAAACGTCGATGTCGACTTTTTCCAGTTCCGGACCACCGTGTTCAGCCGCAAAGGACAGTGCTGGCATGGCAGCAAGAATCAGTACAGCAAATAGTTTTTTCATCAGCCAGTCACCCTTTCCGGAACCGGTTTGGTCTTCTCGAGCCTGGTGTAGAAAGGCATCAGAATGAAGTAGGCGAAGTACAGGAATGTGCAGACCTGCGACAACAGCGTCCGGCCCGGTGTCGGCGCCAGTACGCCCAGCACGCCCAGGATCACGAACGAAATGCAGAACACCCAGAGCCAGATCTTGCTCAGCCAGCCTTTGTAACGCATCGACTTGACGGGGCTGCGGTCCAGCCACGGCAGGACGAACAGCACGGCAATGGCGGCGCCCATGGCGATGACGCCCAGCAGCTTGTCAGGAACAGCCCGCAAAATTGCGTAGAACGGCGTGAAGTACCAGACCGGAGCAATGTGCTCGGGGGTCTTGAAGGCGTTGGCCTGTTCGAAGTTCGGCTTCTCGAGGAAGTAACCGCCCATTTCCGGGAAGAAGAACACGATGGAGCAGAAGATGAACAGGAAGACCACCACGCCGACGATGTCTTTCACGGTGTAGTACGGGTGGAAGGCGATGCCATCCAGCGGTACGCCGTTTTCGTCCTTGTGCTTCTTGATGTCCACGCCGTCCGGGTTGTTCGAGCCCACTTCGTGCAGCGCCAGGATGTGCAGCACTACCAGGCCGAGGATCACGATCGGCAGGGCAACCACATGCAAAGCGAAGAAGCGGTTCAAGGTGATGCCCGAGATCAGGTAGTCACCGCGGATCCACTGGGTCAGGTCATCGCCGATGACCGGGATCGCACCGAACAGCGAGATGATCACCTGGGCACCCCAGTAGGACATCTGGCCCCACGGCAGCAGGTAGCCCATGAAGGCTTCGGCCATCAGCGCCAGGTAGATCAGCATGCCGAAGACCCACACCAGTTCGCGCGGCTTCTGGTATGAACCGTAAAGCAGGCCACGGAACATATGCAGGTAGACCACGATAAAGAACGCCGAAGCGCCGGTGGAGTGCAGCAGGCGCAGGATCGAGCCGTACTCGACGTCGCGCATGATGTATTCAACGGAGGCGAACGCTTCTTCTGCCGAGGGGGTGTAGCTCATCGTCAGCCAGACGCCGGTGACGATCTGGTTGACCAGGACGAGCAACGCCAAGGAGCCAAAGAAGTAGAAGAAATTGAAGTTCTTCGGAGCGTAATACTTGCTGAGATGGTCTTCCCACATTTTGGTCGCGGGAAAGCGCGCATCAAACCAGTCCATTAATTTGCTCATCACGCTTTCTCCGTATCGACGCCAACGACAATGATGTCGTCCGACTCATAGGAATGCGGGGGAACTGGCAGGTTCAGGGGTGCGGGCTGCGATTTGTAGACGCGACCGGCCAGGTCATAGTGGGAGCCGTGGCATGGGCAGAAATAACCACCGACCCAGTCTTTACCCAGGTCGGCAGGGGCCACTTCGGGACGGAACGTTGGCGAGCAACCCAGGTGCGTGCAGATCCCGATCAGCAGCAGGACTTCCGGCTTGATCGAGCGCGTTTCAGGGTTGACGTATTCCGGTTGGACCGAGTTCTTGGAGGAGGGATCGGAGAGCTGGCCCTCGATCTTTTTCAGATTCCCCAGGATTTCCTCTGTACGGCGGACGATGAACACCGGCTGACCGCGCCATTCAGCAATCATCTGCTGGCCTGGCTCGATCTTGCTGACATTCACTTTCACCGGTGCACCTGCGGCTTTCGCCTTGGCGCTGGGAAACCATGACCCCACGAACGGGACCGCAGCCCCCACCGCTCCTGCAGCACCCACCACGGATGTGGCTGCTACCAGGAAGCGACGCCGGCCTGCATTCACGCCGTCATTGCTCATTCAGTCCTCTCCCATCAGCTTTGTGGCCTGTTAAATCAGGCGTCTACTAAGTAAAAATCTGAACTTATAAAAATTTTGCCGAATGGTAATGAAAACCCCCAATTCTGACAAGGTAATTACCAAGCGGCTAAACCGCCAAGCCTTGTAGTATAGGGGCTCTACGAATGTGGCAAGTTGTCACAGAGCATTTATTTCGCACATAAAAAAACGCCCAGCTCCGTGAGGAACTGGGCGCCTTTTGAACGCGGAAGCGAATTAACGCTTCGAGTACTGCGGACGCTTACGCGCTTTACGCAGACCGACTTTCTTACGTTCAACTTCGCGAGCATCGCGAGTTACGAAGCCAGCTTTACGCAGGGCGCTGCGCAGAGTTTCGTCGTAATCCATCAGGGCGCGAGTGATGCCGTGGCGGATTGCGCCAGCCTGGCCACTTACACCACCACCGATAACGGTGACGTAGATGTCGAATTTTTCGACGGTCTCGGTCAGTTCCAGCGGCTGACGAACTACCATGCGGGCAGTTTCGCGGCCGAAGAAGTTATCCAGGGAGCGGTTGTTGATGGAGATGTTACCAGTGCCCGGACGCAGGAAAACGCGTGCGGTTGCAGTCTTGCGACGGCCAGTGCCGTAATTTTGAGTCGCCGACATAATGAACTATTCCGTTAAAACTTCAGTTCTTGGGGCTGCTGAGCAGTATGAGGGTGAGCAGCGCCCGCATAAACCTTCAGCTTACGATACATGTCGCGACCCAGCGGGTTCTTAGGCAGCATGCCTTTAACCGCGGTCTCGATCACGCGCTCAGGGGCTTTGGCGATCAGCTTTTCAAAGTTGATCGACTTGATGCCGCCAGGAAAACCGGAGTGGGAGTAGTACATTTTGTCAGTGGTTTTAGCGCCAGTAACACGTACTTGCTCGGCGTTGATTACGACGATGTAGTCGCCGGTGTCAACGTGAGGGGTGTACTCAGGCTTGTGCTTGCCACGCAGACGGCTCGCGATTTCGGTGGCCAGACGACCCAGGGTCTGACCAGCAGCGTCGACGACAAACCAGTCGCGCTTTACTGTTTCCGGTTTAGCAGTAAAAGTTTTCATTCTTTATAGCCTCAGGGGCCGCCCTGTAAATTAGACGGCGGATCTTACTGAATAGTGCGTACTTTGACAAGTCAAAGGCAGCCGGATACAGACGCTTTCGGGGGCTCGGGTCGGCGCGTCCGTTCAACGGCAAGATTCTTCGGCGGCGGCGCATCACTTCCACTGCAGAAAGAGGTGCGCAATTATGCAGATTGCGAAAAATATTTCAACCTGCTTTTATGATTGTTTTGCCCAAGGAGTCCCCGATGGACTATCGCAAGCTAGGCCGTACCGATCTGAATGTCAGCGCCCTGTGCCTCGGCACCATGACCTGGGGTGAGCAGAACAGCGAGGCCGAGGCATTCGCCCAAATCGAACGCGCCAAGGGTGCCGGCATCAATTTCATCGACACTGCCGAAATGTACCCCGTGCCGCCCAAGGCCGACACCTACGCGACTACCGAGCGCTACATCGGCAACTACTTCAAGAGCCGTGGCGACCGCGCCGACTGGATCCTGGCGAGCAAGATCGCCGGCCCAGGCAACACCATCGACTACATTCGCGACAAGAACCTCAAGCACAACCGCCGCCACATCGTCGAAGCACTGGACGCCAGCCTCAAGCGCCTGCAGACCGACTGGATCGACCTTTACCAACTCCACTGGCCGGAACGCAGCACCAATTTCTTTGGCCAACTGGGCTACACCCACAAGGCCGACGAAGACTTCACGCCCCTGGAGGAAACCCTCGAAGCCCTCGACGAGCAGGTCCGGGCCGGCAAGATCCGCCACATCGGCCTGTCCAACGAGACGCCGTGGGGCACCATGAAATTCCTCGCTTTGGCCGAGGCCCGTGGCTGGCCGCGCGCCGTGTCGATCCAGAACCCGTACAACCTGCTCAACCGCAGCTTTGAAATCGGCCTGGCCGAGGTTGCCATCCGCGAACAGTGCGGCCTGCTCGCTTATTCACCGCTGGCGTTCGGCTTCCTGTCGGGGAAATATGAAAACGGCGCGCGCCCCGCCAAAGGCCGCCTGACGCTGTACAGCCGCTTCATGCGTTACTTCAATCCGCAGTCGGAAGCCGCGTGCAGCCGCTATGTGGCCCTGGCCCGTGAGCACGGCCTGGACCCGGCGCAGATGGCGCTGGCGTTCGTCACCCAACAGCCATTCGTCACCAGCAACATCATCGGCGCCACCACGCTGGAGCAACTGGACAGCAACATCGCCAGCTTCGACTTGAAGCTGTCGGATGAAGTGCTGGCGGGGATCGAGGCGATTCACAAGGATCAGCCGAACCCGGCGCCATGATTGACTCATAGGCCCCATCGCGAGCAGGCTCGCTCCCACACTGGCTTTATGTTCGACCGCTAGATCGCGAGCGACACAACACCTGTGGGAGCGAGCCTGCTCGCGATAGCGGACTCAAGGCCACCCTCTTATCAAAGCGACCGCGCAATGATCTCCTTCATGATTTCATTGGTCCCGGCATAGATCCGCTGCACTCGCGAATCCGCCCATGCCCGGGCAACCGGGTATTCCCACATGAAACCGTAACCGCCATGCAGCTGTACGCATTCGTCCAGCACTTTGCATTGCAGATCGGTGCCCCAGTACTTGGCCATCGCCGCCGTCGGCACGTCGAGCTTGCCTTGCAGGTGAAGCTCCAGGCAACGGTCGACAAAGACCCGGCCAATCTGGATTTCGGTGGCCATTTCGGCGAGTTTGAAGCGGGTGTTCTGAAAGTCGGCAATGGACTTGCCGAATGCCTTGCGGTCGCGGGTGTAGTCCAGTGTCCATTGCAGCGCCGCTTCGGCCGAGGCGAGGCCACCAATGGCGACGGTCAGGCGCTCCTGCGGCAGTTCCTGCATCAGGTAGGCGAACCCCATACCCGCCTGCCCCAACAGGTTCTCCTTCGGCACCCGCACGTCCTGGAAGAATAATTCGGACGTGTCCTGGGCTTTCATTCCGACTTTTTCCAGGCGCTTGCCTTTCTCGAAGCCGGGCGTCCCCGCTTCCACCAGGAACAGGCTGGTGCCCTTGGCGCCAGCCTTCGGGTCGGTCTTGGCGACGACGATGACCAGGTCCGCAAGGAAGCCGTTGGTGATGAATGTCTTGGAGCCGTTGATGACGTATTCATCGCCGTCCAACACCGCGGTGGTCTTCACCCCTTGCAAGTCGGAGCCCGCGCCCGGCTCGGTCATGGCAATGGCGGTCACCATTTCGCCGGATACCAGTTTCGGCAGATATTTATGCTTCAACGCCTCGCTGCCGTAATGAAGGATGTACGGCGCAACGATATCGGAGTGCAACGAGAAACCGATCCCGGTCAGCCCCAGGCGACCGATTTCCTCGATCACCACCGCGCTGTAGAGAAAATCCGCTTCCAGCCCACCGTAGGCCTCCGGAAGGTGCGAGCACAACATCCCCGCCTCCCCTGCCTTGTTCCAGAGTTCGCGATCGATATGCCCCTGTTTTTCCCACTGGCTGTGGTACGGCACGGCTTCTTTTTCTAGGAAAGTTCGTACGCTGTCGCGAAACAATTCGTGCTCGGGACTGAACAGGGTTCTGGGGATCATGGCGCACCTTTGGTTATTGTTGGATGGCTTATCCGACAGAGCCTAAGCCTGCCGCGCACAACGGGACACTGGACACTTGCGCCAAAAAATAAGACGATCCAGCCGTTTGATGACCACTATCCCCTATAAAAATAAAGATGAATTATGTCCATGCACGTCTCCACGCCCTTGCGGCGCGTCAGCATCCTGGCCATCGACCGGGTTTTCGCTTCCACCCTCATGCAAGCCAAGGATTTTTTCCACCTGGCCAGCCTGCGCTATGGCAAACAATTGGGCCACGGCCTGACGCCGGCGTTTGAAACCCGCCTGGTCAGCCCCGATGGCCAACCGGTGAACAGCTTCAGCGATGTGATCATGCCGGTGGACGGCGGCCTGGAAAACACCGACGTCATCATCCTGCCGGCCTTCTGGGATGATTTCGCAACCCTCAGCCAACGTTACCCACAAGTCCTGCCGTGGCTGCGCGAACAACACGCGCGCGGCGCGGTGCTCTGCGGCGAAGCCACCGGGGTCTTCTGGCTGGCCGAGGCTGGGCTTCTCGACGGTAAGGAGGCCACCACTTATTGGCGCTTTTTCAATGCCTTCAAGGAACGTTTCCCCCAGGTCCACTTGAACCAGGACAAGCATTTGACCGACGCGGACAACTTGTTCTGCGCAGGTGGCACCACGTCGGCATGTGATCTGTATATCTATTTGATTGAGCGCTTCTGCGGCGCCAACGTTGCCCAAGCCGTGGCGCGGGACATTCTCTATGAAGTGCAACGTAGCTATTCACCAGGACGGATCGGCTTCGGCGGGCAGAAGCTGCATCAGGATGTGATCATCCTGCAGATCCAGCAGTGGCTCGAAGAGCACTTCGCCGACAAGTTCCGCTTCGAGGACGTCGCCCGCGAGCACGGCATGAGCATCCGCAATTTCATGCGTCGCTTCCAGACCGCCACGGGCGACAAGCCCCTGCATTACCTGCAACGGTTGCGGATCGAAACCGCCAAGGGCCTGCTGTCCGGCAGTCGAAAGAGCATCAAGACCATCAGTTATGAAGTGGGTTACGACGACGCGAGCTTTTTTGCGCGACTGTTCCGGCAACACACCGACCTGTCGCCGAACCAGTATCGGCAGCAGTTTCAGCAGGCGGCGTAGGCCAAGTACCGGGCAAAAATCCATTGTGGGAGCGAGCTTGCTCGCGATGGCGGTGGATCAGCAGCATGGATGTTGACTGACACATCGCCATCGCGAGCAAGCTCGCTCCCACAGGGGTGAAGTGGGGAACCAGCAAATAAAAAGGCCTGCAATCGCAGGCCTTTTTTGATTTTCCGATCTCTTAAGGCTTATGCGCCCGCGACAGGAATTCGTGGGACTGCATCTCCAGCAAGCGACTCAGGGTCCGCTGGAACTCGAACGTCAGGCGCCCGCCCGTGTACAGGTCCTTGAGTTCGACTTCCGCCGAGATGATCAGCTTCACGTTGCGGTCGTAGAACTCGTCAACCATGTTGATGAAACGCCGAGCGATGTCATCAGTGGTGACGCTCATCTGCTCGACGCCGCTGAGCAACACAGCGTGGAAGATCTTGCCCAGCTCGATGTAATCGTTCTGGCTACGAGGGCCGTCGCACAATTCGCGGAAGTCGAACCAGGCCACGTCGTCACAGGTGCGGATGGCGCGGATTTCGCGATTCTCGATGATCAGCACATCGTTCTCGACCGCCTGGGTGCATTCCGGCGTGAGGGCGCGGAAGCTCTTGCGCAGGCTCTCTTCGGCGGCGGCATCCAGCGGGAAATGGAACAGCTCCGCTTGCTCGAGGTGACGCAGGCGATAGTCCACGCCGCTGTCGACGTTGACGACTTCGGTGTGTTCTTTGATCAGCTTGATGGCCGGCAGGAAACGCGCCCGTTGCAGGCCGTCCTTGTAGAGGCCATCGGGCACGATGTTCGAGGTGGCGACCAGGGTCACGCCGTTCTTGAACAGCTCTTCCATCAGCGTGCCCAGGATCATGGCATCGGTGATGTCGGAGACGAAGAATTCATCGAAGCAGATCACCCGGGTTTCGGCGGCGAAGCGCTTGGCGATGATGGTCAGCGGGTTCTTTTCGCCGCCCAGGGTTTTCATTTCTTCGTGCACGCGCTTCATGAAGCGGTGGAAGTGCGTCCGCGTCTTTTCCTTGAACGGCAGCGCTTCGAAGAAGGTGTCCACCAGGTAAGTCTTGCCACGGCCGACGCCGCCCCAGAAATACAGGCCCTTGACCGGCGCCTGGTCTTTCTTGCCGAACAGTTTGCCCAACAAGCCCGGCTTGTTGTTCGACGCGGCGATCAGGTCGTCGTACAGGCGCTGCAAGTGCCGCACGGCCGTTTCCTGGGCTGCGTCGTGAAAGAATTCCGGGCGTTTCAGATCAGCTTGATATCGTTCTAGGGGCGTCATATTCGTTAGCAAGGCAACAAAAACGGGCCGTCACTGTAGCGATGGCCCAGAAGAATGGCAATCGGCCCTTATTCGGGCCGATGGTCGGGTGACGTCTTCGCTTAGTCCTGGGCAGGCGTCAGTGCCACGCGCAACGCGTCGATGGCCGCATCCCGAGCGGCGCTGTCGGCGAACGCCGGGCTCTGGGCCACGCATGCACCGTCGAGCCAGACACCGAAACCCAAGTCGTCACTGCGTACGTCCAAGGGTTGGCCGGACTGCAACTGCTTGGTCACCTGCCCCGCTGTCTTGCCGTCGGCAAAGTTGTTGGAGAGCAACAGTTGCTCGCCATCGGCGGAAAGCAGGCGGAAGCGGAAACTCCCGTCCTCGTCGCGGAAGCTGACGAAACGCGCTGCCTTGGCTGCTTTCTTTTTGGTCTGGGTCGCCACTTGGACCTGGCTGACGAAGGAGCGCAGGCCGACGGCCTCCCGCAGCTCGTTGAGGAACGGTGTCGCCACGGCCCGGGCCTTGCTCGCGCCCAGTTGCAGGATGTCTTCGAGGTCCGATGGGCGCTCGATGAACTGGTGATAACGCTCGCGCGCTTCGCCAAGCTCGCTGTCGAGCAACTGGAACAGACGATTCTTGGCTTCGCCCCAACCCAGGCCCTGCAGCAGTTCGCTACGGAATTCGGCGGACTGCGCCGGGGTGGAGAAGGCCTGGAACAGAGTGAACAGGTGCGAGTTGTCCGGGTCCTTGGCTTCGCCTGGCGCGCGGGAGTCAGTGACGATCCGCGAGATCGCATCCTTCATGCCCTTGGCGCTGCTGAACAACGGGATGGTGTTGTCATAGCTCTTGGACATCTTGCGGCCATCGAGCCCCGGCAACGTGGCGACGCTTTCCTCGATCAGTGCCTCGGGCATGGTGAAGAACTCCTTGCCCTTGCCGAACAGGTGGTTGAAGCGCTGGCCGATGTCGCGGGCCATTTCCACGTGCTGGATCTGGTCGCGACCGACCGGCACCTTGTGAGCGTTGAACATCAGGATGTCAGCCGCCATCAACACCGGGTAGCTGTACAGCCCCATGGTGATGCCGGCGTCCGGGTCTTCGCCGGCCTCGACGTTCTTGTCCACCGACGCCTTATAGGCGTGGGCACGGTTGAGCAGGCCCTTGGCGGCGACGCAGGTCAGCAGCCAGGTCAGCTCCGGAATTTCGGGAATGTCAGACTGGCGATAAAACGTCACGCGGTCCACATCCAGGCCACCGGCCAGCCAGGTGGCGGCGATTTCCAGGCGCGAGCGCTGGATGCGCATCGGGTCATCGCACTTGATCAGGGCGTGATAGTCAGCCAGGAAGTAGAACGAATCGGCATTGCTGTCGCGGCTGGCGAGGATCGCCGGACGGATGGCGCCGGCATAGTTGCCCAGGTGCGGGGTGCCAGTAGTGGTGATGCCAGTCAGGATACGGGTACGCGTCGTCATGGATTATCGCTTGTCAGACTGCTGTCAATTCGAGAGGCGCGGCAAGAGCAGATCCTTGAGATCGGTCAGCTTGCCATGGAAAAAGTGTCCGCATTCTGCCACTTTCAGCAGCTCATGGGGGCGTTCGAGCGCCTCGGACCAGGTGTAAACCAGTTGCGGATCCACCACTTCGTCGGTTTCCGGCTGGATCACGGTCAACTCTCCCCCCTTCGGCAAAGGCGATTGCTCGTCCAGCCGCATCACCGCCGGGGCAACCATGAACAGGTGCTTGAGGGATTGACCCTGGGCTTCCAGGCGCCCGCCGAGGGTCGCGGCAACGAAGCCGCCGAAAGAGAAACCGAACAGGGTCAGCGGCAGGCCGGGGTGTTTTTCCAGCAGCCAGGCGGCTGCGGCCTGGGCGTCATCCACTTCGCCGGTACCCATGTCATGACTGCCGGCACTGGCGCCGACGCCACGATAATTGAAACGCAACGTAACCAGGCCGGCATCCCGAGCGGTGCGTTGCAGGGTCGACACCACTTTGTTGAGCATGGTCCCGCCCTGTACCGGGTTCGGGTGGCAGATCAGCGCCAGGCCGCGGGGAGCCTCGCTGTCCAGGTACAAGGCTTCCAGTTGGCCCACCGGGCCATCGATGACTACAGGGGTTTCGCGCATAAGCAAGGAAAGAACTCCGTGACCCCGAATAGGGTCGACTCGTCTAGCTAAAAGTCTGTGCCTGGCATGATTGCGATGTTCTTCGCGGTATACAGCGCAGGTCCGAGCCGTTAACGTAAAGCAAAGCCGTTTATAGAGGAAGGACTCGTGGAACACTCGCTCTTAGTTTGGCTGTTGCCGACTCTTGCCCTGGTTGCCGGTGTCGCCATTGGTTTCCTGATTGCCCGCCTGCTGCCCAACGCGGTGCCCAACAGCACCCAACGTCAGCTGGACGACATCCAGGAACGTTTCGACAGTTATCAGAATGAAGTGGTCACTCACTTCAACAGCACCGCCTCCCTGGTGAAAAAACTCACCCAGAGCTACCAGGAAGTCCAGGATCATCTGTCCGAGGGCGCCAACCGCCTGGCCCTTGACGAACAGACCCGCCAGCGCCTGCTCGCCGCCCTGCAAGCCGATGCGACGCAGAGCCCACGGGAACGCCTGACCCCACCGAAAGGAATCCAGGAACCGCCACGGGACTACGCCCCAAAGGCCCCGAATTCGCCCGGGATGCTCGATGAGCATTACGGTTTGAAGAAGTAAGCCCAAGCGACACCAAAAAGCCCGCCCGATCACAGATCGGGCGGGCTTTTTTTGGGTTCTATCTCCTCACTGCCATTTGATTCCCCTGTGGCGAGGGAGCTTGCTCCCGCTGGGTCGCGAAGCGGCCCCAAACCAGGCAACTCGGTGCGCCAGGAAAATCGAGTTCGCTGCTATAGGGCTGCCGCGCAGCCCAGCGGGAGCAAGCTCCCTCGCCACGGGGATTGGTGCCCTGAGGCATCTCAGTTAAGGCAACACTTCTTCGGCCACCTGATCGATAGCCGCTTTGGTGATGTCGACGATCAGGTCCGCATCCTCGCGAGTCAGGATCAATGGCGGGGCGAAACCCAGGATGTCGCCGTGGGGCATGGCGCGGGCGATCATGCCGCGCTCCAGGCAGGCCGCCGATACCTTGGGGCCAACCTTGAGGGCCGGGTCGAACGCCGTGCGCTGTTCGCGGTCGGCCATGAACTCCACTGCGGCCAGCATGCCGTCGCCGCGAACCTCCCCCACCAGCGGATGACCTTCCAGCGTTTCACGCAACCGACGGTTCAAGTAGCCGCCAACATTCTCGGCGTTGGCCGTGAGGTTTTCCCGTTCGAGGATGTCGAGGTTGGCCAACGCCGCCGCCGCGCAGATCGGATGCCCGGAGTACGTCCAGCCATGGCCCATGGCGCCTTCGGTCTGGGAGGCTTTTTCAATCACGCTCCAGACCTTATCGCCGATGATCACCGCCGACAACGGTGCATAAGCACTGGTCAGCCCCTTGGCCGTAGTGATCAGGTCCGGCTTCATGCCGTAGCGCTGGCTGCCCATCTTCGAACCCAGGCGACCGAACGCGCAAACCACCTCGTCGGCAATCAACAGCACGTCGTATTTTTTCAGTACGGCCTGGATCGCCTCCCAGTAACCGGCGGGCGGGACAATGATGCCGCCAGTGCCCATCAGCGGTTCGCCGATGAGTGCCGCCACGGTGTCCGGGCCTTCGGCGAGGATCATTTTTTCCAGTTCATCGGCGCAATAACGCACGAACGTCGCTTCGTCCATCCCCGCCGGTGCCTTGCGATACCAATGCGGGCAAACGGTGTGCTTGATCCCCTCCGCCGGCAGGTCGAAATGTTGGTGAAACGCGGGCAACCCGGTCAGGCTGCCGGTCATGATGCCCGAGCCATGGTAGCCACGGTCGCGGGAAATGATTTTCTTCTTTTGGGGCCGGCCCAGCACGTTGTTGTAGTAACGCACCAGTTTGATCTGGGTTTCATTGGCATCGGAGCCGGACAAGCCGTAATAAACCTTCTTCATCCCCTCCGGCGCCCAGTCCATGATGCGGCTGGACAGCTCGATGATCGCCTCGCTCGAATGGCCGACATAGGTGTGGTAATAGGCCAGTTCCTTGGCCTGCTTGTAGATGGCATCGGCCACTTCGGTACGCCCGTAGCCGATATTCACGCAGTAGAGGCCGGCAAAGGCATCGATGAACTCGCGGCCTTCATGATCGCGAATGCGGATGCCCGACGCGCTCTTGATGATCCGCCCCTTGAGCGCGCCGCTGGCATGGTCATGGGCGTGGGTTGACGGGTGCATGAAATGCGCACGGTCTTGTTCGAACAGCGTGTTGAGTTCTTGGCTCATGCGGACTCTCCTGGGAACTGGCCTTGATGGTGCAGGCAAAAGTATTTGGTTTCGACAAAGGGCTCGAAGCCCTCGCTGCCACCCTCGCGACCGAGGCCCGAGGCTTTCATGCCACCGAAGGGGATCGGGTGGCCGGTGAACTTGACGCCGTTGACCGCAACCATGGCGTGGTCGAGACGGCGGATCAGTGGGTAAATGACATCCAGGCGGTTGGAGCAAATATAGGCGGCCAGTCCGTACTCGGTGTCGTTGGCCATTTCGATGGCTTCGTCCAAGGTGTCGAACGGCAGCACCCCGGCGATCGGCGCGAAGTTTTCTTCACGGTAGATGCGCATCTGCGGCGTGACATCGGCCAGCACGGTGGGCTGGTAGAACAACCCGCCCAAGGCATGGGCCTCGCCACCCACCAGGCGTTGAGCCCCCAACGCCAGGGCGTCGGCCACACGATCGGAGGTCGCATCGAACGCGGCCTGATGCATCAAAGGACCGACGTCCACTTCCTGTTCCTGCTGATCGACCATGGCCGGCCCGACCCGCAAGGCGCGCACCGCTGCGGCGAAGCGAGTGAGAAATGCCTGGTAGACCGGGCGCTGCACCATGATCCGGTTGGCCGCGCAACAATCCTGGCCCGACGTCTGGAATTTCGCCTCGACGGCAACTTTCACCGCCAGCGTCAGGTCGGCATCGGCGCAGACAATGAACGGCGCGTTGCCGCCCAGCTCCAACGCGACTTTCTTCACATCATGGGCCGCCGCTTGCAGCACCAGTTTGCCGACCCGGGTCGAGCCGGTAAAACTCACCGAGCGTACGCGGCGGTCCTTGACCAAGGTCTCCATGACCATTTGCGGCTCGCCCAACACCACGTTGAAAACTCCGGCGGGAAAGCCGGCCTCTTCGGCCAGTTGGGCCAGGGCCAGGGCTGAATACGGGGTTTCGTGGGCCGGTTTGATCACCACGGTGCAACCGGCAGCCAGCGCGGCGGCGGCCTTGCGGGTGATCATTGCCGAGGGAAAGTTCCACGGCGTGAGCAGCGCGCAGACGCCCACCGGTTCCTTGATCGTGCCCAGGTGCGCGTTGGGGATATGGCTGGGGATGTTCTGGCCGTAAAGGCGTCGGGCTTCTTCGGCGAACCAAGGGATAAAGCTGGCGGCATAGGCGATTTCGCCACGGGACTCGGCCAACGGCTTGCCCTGCTCCAGGCTCAGGATGCGCGCCAGATCCTCGCGGTGCTCGGTGATCAACTGCGCCCAGCGCCGCAGCAACGCGCCACGGCTATCCAGGCCCTGTTCGCGCCACGCTGGGAATGCGCGATGCGCCGCGTCCACCGCCGCGACGATCTGCGGCGGGTCGAGCATCGGCACATGGCCGACGACCGTGCGGTTGGCCGGGTTGTGGACGGCGACGCTGTGGCCGCTGTCGCTGTGGACCCAATGGCCGTCGACGTAGCAAAGCGCTTTGAACAACAGCGGATGTTGGTAAGGCATGGCGTTCACTCCAGAGCGTGTGCGTAAACCCATGCTAGGGCAGCGACGCTTGAGTTTTCGGGTGTTTGAGCAGCGTCAGACCTTGGGTTTTTTCTGGAAAGAACAGGGCGTAAAGTGGTTTCTGCGGTGCTCAGGAGGACGATGCCAGCTCCGCCGGCAACGCACCGGCGGTCTTGATGGTCTTGGTGACGATGTAGGTGAAGTAGCGTTCGATGCCAAGGTCTTCGAGCAGCAATTGGTCGACGAAACGTTGATAGGCATCGACGTCGGGCGCCTGGATCATTGCCAGGTAATCCACCCCGCCGCCGGTGGCATAACAAAACGCCACTTCGGGCGCGGCGACCATGCGCTGTTCGAAACGACGCATGTCCTGGGCGGTGTGCCGGGCCAGGGAAATCTCCACCAACACTTGTTGACGCTTGAACACCGCGCCCCAATCGATCTGCGCCCGATAGCCAACGATCAGGCCCGCCGCTTCCAACTTGCGCACCCGCTCCCAGGCCGGCGTCACCGACAGGTTGATGGCTTCGGCCAGGCTCGACTTGGTGATCCGTCCGTCGTCGGCGAGGATTTGCAGGATCTTCAAGTCGTAGCGATCGAGCTTGTGCATTGGACAGGGCTCTCCAGACAATTCAAATTTCACACCGTCCCTGTGGCGAGGGAGCTTGCTCCCGCTGGGCCGCGCAGCGGCCCCAATAGCAGCTTCGTAATCGCTCAGATCAAAAAGCGACGACTGCTTCGCAGCCGAGCGGGAGCAAGCTCCCTCGCCGCAGTGTGTGTGTCAGTTGAGGTGCATTACGCCAATACATCCGCAATCACCACCAACGTATCGCCACACTGCACCAGCCCGGGAAAATGCCGGGCCGCGAGCAGGCCGCTGCGGGCGGCGCGGTATTCGACCGGGGCGACGCCGCTGCGGGTGGTGTCATGGATGCGCGCCACCACCTCGCCTCTGCTCACGTTTTCACCGAGGTCGCGGCACATCTCCAGCAAACCGTTGTGCTCGCTGGCGATGAAACAACTGGCGTCCGGCATGTCGAGCACCAACGACGGCTGTAACTCGATAGAGCCCCGCAGGATGCCGGCGTGGATCAGCACGTTGCGCACCCCACGCTCGGCAATCGCCACGCTGCGGGCGGTGGACGAACCGCCGCCGCCCAGCTCGGTGGTGACGAACACCTTGCCCTGAGACTCGGCGGCGGTGTCGTACATCGACCCTGCGTCCAGCTCCAGCATGTGCATGCAATACGGCGCGTTGAAGGCCAGCATCCCGGCCTCGCAGCGGGCCTGTTGCTGTTTGTCCGGCAAGACGTGGCAGGCGGCGAATGGCAGGAAATCCAGGGTCCGGCCACCGGAATGAATGTCCAGGACAATGTCGGCCAGGGGCAGCAAGGTGCGGTTGAAGTAGTCGGCGATTTTCTCCGTGACGGTGCCGTCTGGCCTACCGGGAAAGCTGCGGTTGAGGTTGCCCTTGTCGATCGGCGAAGTCCGGCGCCCGGCATGGAACGCCGGGGTGTTCATGAACGGCACGATGATCACGCGTCCGCTGATTTCATCGGCGGTCAATTGCTGGGCCAGTTTGCTCAGGGCCACCGGGCCTTCGTATTCATCGCCGTGGTTGCCACCACTGAGCAGCGCGGTCGGGCCGCTGCCGCGCTGGATCACGGTGATGGGAATCATCACCGCGCCCCAGGCCGAATCGTCCCGGGAATACGGCAGCTTGAGGAAGCCGTGTTGCACGCCTTCGCGGGTGAAATCCACCGTGGCGCTAATGGGGTTGATCGGCAATTCAGTCATGGGTCAGTCCTTCACGAACAATTGACGAGGCACATTGCACAGCGTCTCGACGCCAGTCTCGGTGATCAGGATGCTCTCGGTGATCTCCAGGCCCCAATCGTCCATCCACAGCCCGGGCATAAAGTGAAACGTCATGCCCGGTTGCAACACGCTGTTGTCGCCGGGACGCAGGCTCATGGTGCGCTCGCCCCAATCCGGTGGATAACTGATGCCGATGGGGTAACCGCAACGGCTGTCCTTGTGGATGCCAAACTTCTCCAGCACCTTGAAAAACGCCACGGCGATGTCGCCCGTGGTATTGCCCGGCTTGGCCGCGTCCAGGCCGGCGGCGATGCCCTCGACCACGGCTTTTTCACCGTCGAGGAAATGTTGCGGCGGCTTGCCCAGGTAAATGGTGCGCGACAGCGGGCAGTGGTAACGCTTGTAGCAACCGGCGATTTCAAAGAAGGTGCCGGCGCCCTTTTCGAACGGCGAATCGTCCCAGGTCAGGTGCGGCGCGCTGGCGTCGGCGCCGGTGGGCAGCAGCGGCACGATGGCCGGGTAGTCGCCGCCATGGCCGTCGGCACCGAGGATGCCGCTGCTGTAGATCTCGGCCACCAGTTCGTTCTTGCGCATGCCCGGCTCGATCCGTTCCAGGATCCGCCCGTGCATGTTCTCGACGATGCGCGCGGCGATGCGCATGTAGGCGATTTCCTGGGGCGACTTGACGGCGCGCTGCCAGTTCACCAACCCCGCCGCATCCACCAGCGTCGCGTCGGGCAGATTCTTTTGCAGGGACAGGTAGGCGGCGGCGCTGAAGTAGTAGTTGTCCATCTCCACGCCGATGTTCAGGGCGCCCCAGCCACGGGCGATGATCACCTCGCGGGACAGATAGTCCATGGGGTGGCGCTCGCGGGACTGCACGTAGATGTCCGGGTAGCCGACGATGTTGTCGGCCTGCATGAACACCGTGCGCCTGGCACCGTTGGCATCCTGGCCGCGACCGAACCACACGGGCTCGCCGTCCAGCGCCAGCAGCACGCACTGATGCACATAGAACGACCAACCGTCATAGCCGGTGAGCCAGGCCATGTTCGACGGATCGGTGACCAGCAACAGCTCCAGACCTTGGGCCTGCATGGCCGCGCGAACCTTTGCCAGGCGCTGGGCGTATTCCTCCCGCTGGAACGGAAGATTGACGACTATCTCTGACATCCACCTGCCCTCTGTTGAATGACTCATGAACAAAATGATCTAGCGACCGAACGCAAAGCCCTTGCCCGCCACCCGCGCCCGCTCGAACGCCAGGTTGGCGATGGCGGTGTCCTGGGCGCCGGTGCCGGTGAGATCGCACAGCGTCACTTGCGCGGCATCGGAGCGCCCCAGCCGTTGCCCCGCCAGCACTTGTCCCAGCTCTGTCAACGCCAGCTCATCGCGAACGGTGCCGGCGGCCAAGGCGTGGTGCAGCTCGCCGAGCACGCGGGTCTGGCTCAGGCGATCGGCGACATAGCAATCGACGGCCGCCAACGCTTGCGGCGAGATTTCGTTTTTGTGTTCGGCGTCCGAGCCCATCGCTGTGATGTGCAGGCCGGGATGCAAATGACGGGCTTCGATCAACGGCTCGCGACTGGGGGTGCAGGTGATGGCGATGTCCACGCCTTCCAGGGCGGCGTCAATGGCGTCGCACGGCGTGACGGCAAGCCCCGTGTCCCGCGCCAGCGCAAGGCCGAATGCCTGGGCTTTTTGTGCATCACGCGCCCAGATCCGCACCTCGTCGATGGGCCTCACCAGCCGCAACGCCTGAAGCTGCAATGCCGCCTGTTCACCCGCACCGATCAGCGCCACGCTGCGGCTGTCCTCGCGGGACAGACAACGCGCCGCCACCGCCCCAGCCGCCGCCGTACGGACGGCGGTGAGGTAACCGTTGTCCAACAGCAGCGCTTCCAGCAGGCCGGTGCGCGCCGAAAGCAGCATCATCATGCCGTTCAGGCTGGGCAGGCCGAGCTTGGGGTTGTCGAAAAAGCCCGGGCTGACCTTGATGGCGAAGCGTTCAAGGCCTGGCAGGTAAGCGGTCTTCACATCCACCTCGCCGTTGTGCTCGGGAATGTCCAGCCGCAGGATCGGCGGCATCGCCACGGCGGCGGTGGCCAGCAGCACAAAAGCCTGCTCGACGGCGTCGACGCTGGCCAGGTCGAGGGCCACGCAGCTGCGCAGGTCAGCTTCGCTCAATAGGGTGACTTCACTCATGGCAGGCTCCGTTAAAGGGGATCAGGCGTTGGCGCCAGCGATGACGCGGGCATGTTGTTCGGTGTCGACGTTGCGCCCGCTGACCACCAGGACAATGGGTCCACGCGGCTCGACCAGGCCGTCGAGCAGCGCCGCGATGCCCACCACCGCGGCGCCTTCGAGCACCAGGCGTTCATGGTGATAGGCGTGGCGGATGGCATGGGCGATGGACGCTTCCGAGAGCAGGTGCAGGTCATCGATCAACTGCCGGGTCATGGCGAAGGTGTAGCGGTTGTCCAGCCCGATACCGCCGCCGAGGGAATCGGCCAGGGTCGACAGTTCTTCGACATCCACGGGCTGCCCAGCGGCAAGGCTGGCGTGCATCGCCGCGCCTCGGGCCATGCTGATGCCGTGGATCTGAATCGCTGGATTGGCGCTTTTGAGGGCCAGGGCAACGCCGGCGAACAGACCGCCGCCGGACAACGGAACGAGGACCTGGGCCACGTCCGGTTGCTGTTCCAGGATTTCCAGGCCGAGGGTGCCTTGGCCGGCGATGATCGCCGGGTGATCGAAGGGCGGCAGGAAGGTCGCGCCCTGCTCGTTCGCGATGCCCTCGGCTTCGCGCTGGGCATCGTCCTGGGACTGGCCGACGATGCAGACCTCGGCGCCGAGGTCACGGATCGCTTGCACCTTGTTGGATGGCACCAGGTGAGACAGGCAGATAATCGCCCGCACGCCTTGTTGCGACGCGGCGTGCGCCAGCGCCCGGCCGTGATTGCCAGTCGACGCCGTGACCACGCCGCGCGCCTTCTGCTCGACGCTGAGCTGCGCCACCGCATTGCTCGCGCCACGCAGCTTGAAGCTGCCGGTGATCTGCAGGGATTCCAGCTTGAGGTATACGGGCACGCCCATTAGTCGCGACAGGCTAGGGGAATGCTCCATGGGCGTGCGCCTGACCTGCGACTCGATGCGCTGGCGAGCGAGGTAAATGTCCTGAAGCTGCAACCCTGTCATGACCGCGTCCCGAGCAGATGTGTTGGGCGCAGTCTAAGAGGGCAGGATTGTGGTGATGAATGTACTAGGGCAATTTAGTTTGCATTCACTATCGACCAAAAGAGATGACCACAATCCTCAAAGAACACCTCGCTCCCTGTGGCGAGGGAGCTTGCTCCCGCTGGTCTGCGCAGCAGACCCAACTCCTTTCAACCAGACGCACCTGCAGACGTTTAACTGTTTTTACGACTGCTTCGCAGCCGAGCGGGAGCAAGCTCCCTCGCCACAAAGGCACCTGCAACTTTGGGGTAAGCCCACCGCTTGCCCATCAAAAATCATGAATCTGCGGATATTGATTGAAGATCTCCCGCATGCCGATCAACGCATGGCGCATTTCTTCATCGCTGCATTCGGCGCCGACGCACACCCGCACCGCGCGCGGCCTGGGGGTGCCGCGTACGGTGAACGGATCGGGGGACGTGACGGCGATGTGCTTGTGGCGCAACGCCCGCACCAGGCTGTCCACTTCCCAGTGCGGCGGGATGCCGATCCAGGCATTCAAGGCATGAGGATGCTGGGCCAATACATGCTCACCCATGTATTCGGTGACCATCGCCTGGCGTCCGGCCAACAGGCGCCGTTGAAGATGCAGCAGCGAATCGGCGCGGCCGTCGCGGATCCAGCGGGCGGCGATTTCCGAGACCATCGGCGTGGCCATCCAACTGTTGACGCGCAGAATGCTTTCGGTGCGCAGCGCCAGGCGCTTGGGCACCACCAGATAACCGATCCGCAACCCCGTGAGCACGGACTTGGTCATGCTCGTGCAATAGAACGACAGCTCCGGCAGGTAGTGGCTGATGGGCGGCGCGCGGCGTTCGTCCAGCAGCGGACCGTACACATCGTCTTCGATGATATGCACGCCAAACCGTCGGGCGATCTCGGCGATTTCCCGGCGGCGGGCGTCGGGCATCAGGCTGGTGGTGGGGTTGTTCAAGTTTGGCGTGCACACCAGGGCGGTGATGCGCTCGTTGCTGCACATGTCCTCGAAGTGTTCGGGATCGATGCCATGGCGGTCAGTGTCCAGACCCTTGAGGGTAAAGCCCAGCACCTGGGAGTTGCCGATCACGCCGTGGTCGGTCAGCCCTTCGCAGAGCACCACATCGTCGGGCCCGGCGAGGGATGCCAGGGCGAGAAAAATGCCATGGGCGGCGCCATTGGTGATCAGCACATCGTTGCGATCGACCTTCAGGCCTTGGCGCCCGATCCATTGCACCGCCGCTTCGCGATGGGATTCAAAACCGGCTATCGGACGAAACGCATGAATCCAGGGCTGGTCTTCTTCGGTGCTCAGCTCGGCGCAGGTGTCGCGCCAGAACTGGTCGTGCTCGCGGGTGTGGAGAATGCGCGTGATGGAGAAATCCACCAGCGCCCGCTCGGGGCTGTCGAGTATGTAAGTGGCGACCCGGTCGCTCATGCGCCGCGAGACGAAACTGCCGCGCCCTACTTCGCAACGTACCAGCCCTTGGCGCTCCAATTCTTTGTAGGCATTGGTGACGGTCTGCACGCTGATGCCCATGGCGTCGGCTACCTGCCGTTGCGGCGGCAGGCGCTGGTCGTTGGCCAAGGCGCCCTGTTCGATGTCATCGGCGATCGCCTGCACCAGGATCTTGTATTTGGATTCACCACTGCGGGCGAGGTCCAGGGCTGACTTCCATTTATCCATAACGGCTGCAACCGGCGTGAGGACGGGTGCGCACAGCATTGCGCGGCCATCGCGCCAAAGCAATTGTCCTAGTGCAATACAATCCGCGCCGGGGCTTTTGTATGCTCGGTCCAAGGTCATCGTCCAGGCGGGTTCATTACCCCGACAAAAAGCCGGATCGACCTGTACCGGCGCCGCTACCGATTCCAGGCCTCGCCCGGATCCGCCGCCGTACGCTTTGCTCTTGTCACACTGCCTCCTAACACAGAACCGTCCGCTGACGGATCCACAAGAAACAGGAGATTTTATCGATGAGCAATTTTCTTCCCGGCACCTGCGCCCCCTTGCGTCGGATGTTGTTGACCTGTGCCGCACTGGGCCTGGCCGGCAGCGTCCAGGCCGCCACGCTGGACACCATCAAAAGCGACAGCAGCATCCGCATCGGCTACGCCAACGAAACCCCGTTTGCCTTCACCGAAACCGACGGCACCGTCACGGGTGAATCGCCGGAGATTGCCAAGATCATCTTCGCCAAAATGGGCATCAAACAGGTCAACGGCGTGCTCACCGAATGGGGCTCACTGATCCCTGGGCTGCGCGCGGGTCGCTTCGATGTGATTGCCGCCGGCATGTACATCACCCCGGCACGCTGCAAGCAAGTGTTGTTCACCGATCCGCAATACCAGCTGCCCGATGCCTTGCTGGTGGCCAAGGGCAACCCGAAAAAACTTCACAGTTATGAAGACATCGCCAAGCAACCGGATGTGAAGCTGGCAATCATGGCCGGCACGGTGAACCTGGCGTACGCTCGTGATTCCGGGGTCAAGGATGAACAGATTCTCCAGGTGCCCGACACCACCGCGCAATTGCAAGCCGTGCGCGCCGGTCGCGCCGACGCCGCTGTCGGCACCCAACTGACCATGAAAGGCCTGGCCGCCAAGGGCGGTGACAAGGTCGAGGCGATGACTGAATTCAAGGACGACCCGTCCCACATCGGCTATGGCGCCCTGGCCTTCCGTCCCGAAGACAAGGACCTGCGCGACGCGGTCAACGCCGAGCTGAAAAAATGGCTCGGGTCGGAAGAACACCTCAAGGCCGTCGCGCCGTTCGGTTTCGACAAATCCAACGTCACCAGCAAGACCGCGGCCGAGCTCTGCGCTCAGCCCTAATGGCACGCCGAAACGGGCATGACGCGCGGTGCGTGATGCCTGTTCCCTGCTTCATCGGACATCGGGTTGAACCATGGGCGAATTACTTCCGTTATTGATTCAAGGGGCCTGGGTCACACTCCAGGTGACTTTCTTCGGCTCGCTGCTGGCGATTGTCGCGGCGGTACTCGCAGCCCTCGGACGGCTGTCGCCGTGGCGCGCGTTGCGCTGGTTTTCCATCACCTACATCGAAGTGTTCCGAGGCACGTCGCTGCTGGTGCAATTGTTCTGGCTGTTCTTCGTGCTGCCGCTGCCGCCGTTCAACATCGAGCTGAGCCCCTACGCCGTGGCGATTGTCGGCCTGGGCCTGCACATTGGCGCGTACGGGGCCGAGGTGATGCGCGGCGCCATCAGCTCAGTCGCCAAGGGCCAATACGAGGCCTGCACGGCGCTGAACTTCAGCGGTTTCACGCGCTTCAAGCGAATCATCCTGCCCCAGGCGTTGCTGGCGGCCATTCCACCCGGCACCAATTTGTTGATCGAGTTGCTGAAGAACACGTCGCTGGTATCGCTGATCACCTTGTCGGACCTGAGTTTCCGGGCGCGCCAGTTGGATCAGGCAACGTTCCAGACCCTGGAGATCTTCAGCCTGGCGCTGGTGATGTATTTCATCCTCGCCCAGGCCATCAACTTCGGCATGCGCAACATCGAGCGGCGGCTGAGCCGGGGCCGGATGCGTGGAGGTCTGTCATGACACTGTTCGACTGGTCTTACGCCGCGCAAATCCTCCCGGACCTGCTGCGCGCCTCCCTCAACACAGTGGGCATCACCTTGATCGGCTTTGTGATTGCAATCGTGCTGGGGCTGTTCCTTGCGATTGGCCGGCGCAGCCGCCGATTCTGGCTGTCGTGGCCGGCCACGGCGGTGATCGAATTCATCCGCAGCACGCCGTTGCTGATCCAGGTGTACTTCCTCTACTACGTGCTGCCCAACTACGGCCTGAGCCTGACGGCCATGCAGGTTGGCATCGTGGGCATCGGCCTGCACTACGCCTGCTACATTGCCGAGGTCTATCGCAGCGGCCTCGACGCGGTGCCTCGGGCGCAATGGGAAGCGGTGACAGCATTGAACATCGCGCCATACGACGCGTACCGCAACATCATCCTGCCCCAGGCATTGCGCCCCATCGTGCCGCCGCTGGGCAACTACCTGGTGGCAATGCTCAAGGACACGCCGGTGCTGTCGGCGATCACCGTGGTGGAAATCATGCAGCAGGCCAAGAATATCGGCTCCGAGCACTTCCGCTACCTGGAACCGATCACCCTGGTCGGCCTGTTCTTCCTCGCCCTGAGCCTCGCCTTGGCTTATCTGGTACGGCGCCTTGAAACGCGCATGGAGCTACGCTAATGACTTTACCTCTGTCCACGCCCACCGATCTGTCCCGGCGCAGCACGCTGGCATCGCAGCAGGAGGCCCCGGCCATGAACGTCCCGACACCGTCCCGGCCAATTGTGAGTTTCCAGGACGTGACCAAAAGCTACGGCAGCTTCACAGTGCTCGACCATTTGAACCTGGATGTCGCGCCCGGTGAAAAAGTCGCGATCATCGGCCCCAGTGGTTCCGGCAAATCGACGCTGTTGCGGGTGTTGATGACCCTGGAGGGTATCGACCAGGGCCAGATCCGCATCGAGGATGATTCGCTGACCCACATGCCCAACCGCAACGGTGTGCTGGTGCCCGCTAACGACCGACACATCCGCCGGGTGCGCGGCAAGATCGGCATGGTATTCCAGAGCTTCAACCTGTTTCCCCACATGACCGCGCTGCAGAACGTCATCGAGGCGCCCGTGCAAGTGCTGGGCATGAACCCGAAAGAAGCCCGCGAGCGTGCCGCCGACCTGCTGGAGCTGGTGGGCCTGGGCAACAAGCTAGACCATTACCCGTCGCAGCTGTCTGGCGGCCAGCAACAGCGGGTAGCGATTGCCCGGGCGCTGGCGATGCGGCCCAAGGTGATGCTGTTTGACGAAGTGACCTCTGCGCTGGATCCGGAGCTGTGCGGCGAAGTCTTGAACGTTATCCGCAAACTCGGCGCCGAACACAACCTGACGATGCTGATGGTGACTCACCAGATGGGCTTTGCCCGGGAGTTCGCAGACCGGGTGTGCTTCTTCTACAAGGGCCAGATTCACGAACAGGGCACCCCGGCGCAGATTTTCGAAAACCCGCAGCAGGAGCGTACGTGTGCGTTCTTGAGTGCGGTGAAAGAGGCGAACTGACCCCTAATTACTCAAGTGAACACCTCCGTGGCGAGGGAGCAAGCTCCCTCGCCACAAAAGCCCAAACGCCAGTCGCAAAAAAAGAGGGACCCCATTTTCGGGGTCCCCCTTTCGTTTACAGCCCAGCGATCAAGGATACTGCTGGTAAGTCTGCCCCTGCTGCTCCGGCGCCTGGTACTGCTGCCCCGGAATGGCCTTGAGGTTGACCTCGACGCGACGGTTCTGCGCACGGCCGTTGACGTCGCTGTTGCTCGCCACCGGGTTGTCCGGGCCGGCGCCACGGGCCGAGAGGTTGGCACCGCTCACGCCCTGGGACGTCAGGTAGGTCGCCACGCTCTGGGCACGGCGCTGGGACAGGTCCATGTTGTGCTGACGGCTGCCAGTACTGTCGGTGTAGCCGACGATTTCGATCTGGTTCTGGTTGAATTCCTTGAGGGAGTTGGCCAGGTTGTTCAGCGGCTGGTAGAAACTGGAGGCGATGTTCGCCGAGTCGGTGGCGAAGGTGATGTTGCCCGGCATGATCAGCTTGATCTGGTCGCCCTGGCGCTGCACCTCAACGCCGGTATTGGCCATGCTCGCACGCAGCTTCTTTTCCTGCTGGTCGGCGTAGTAGCCGTAGCCGGCCGCCGAGGCGCCAACCACCGCAGCGCCGATCAACGCACCCTTGCCCCGGTTATCGTGACCGATGGCCGCACCGGCCAGTGCCCCGGCCAGCGCACCGAGGCCACCGTACTTGGCGGTTTTGCTCATGCCCGACGAGTCGGTAGAGGCCTGGCCCTGATTGTCATAGGGGTTGGGCGACGCACAGCCGGACAACAGGGCCACGGCGGTAGCGACAACGATCAAGCGACGCGAGGTGAACATGAAGATGCTCCTGGGATTTTCAGTCTGGTTGCCAAAGTGTAGGCAATCGACTCTGGCGGGCGTTGGAACGCGGCAATCGTTAAAAATTCCGTCCCGTTGCGCTGCGTTTCGCCCTGACTGAACAACACCCGCCATCGCCAGACCTTGGGCATTCACTCCTGCGCAAGGCTGCGGCTCACACCCCTGGCGATCATCTCCACTTCCCGCCCGTCAATCGTCAGCGGCGGCAACAGGCGGATGGTCTTGCCCCGGGTGACGTTGATCAGCAGGCCATGGTCCCGGGCAGCACGAAGGGTCAGGTCACGGACCGGTTGCTTGAGTTCGATGCCGATCATCAACCCTTGGCCTCGGACCTCCAACACGTTCGGGTTATCCGCCAACTCAGCCCGCAGCCGGCTGAGCAACTGGGCGCCCTGACGCCCGGCGTTCACCACCAGGCCTTGCTCCTCGATGATGTCCAGCACCGTGCAACCCACACGGCAGGCCAGGGGATTGCCGCCAAACGTACTCCCATGACTGCCGGGGGTGAACAGCTCGGCGGCTTTGCCCCGGGCCAGGCAGGCACCGATGGGGACGCCATTGCCCAAGCCTTTGGCAAGAGTCATGACGTCCGGCACGATGCCTTCGTGCTGGAACGCAAACCATTGGCCGGTGCGGCCGATGCCGGTCTGGATCTCGTCGAGCATCAGCAACCAGGCGCGCCGGCTGCACAGGTCCCGCAGCGCCCGCAGGTAACCCGGCGGCGCGACTTGCACGCCACTTTCCCCTTGGATCGGCTCCACCAGAATCGCGACGATACGCTCGCCATGGGTCTGCTGGATTTTTTCCAACGCCGCGAGATCGCCAAACGGCACCTTGATGAAATCCCCCGGCAACCGATTGAATCCCAGCCGCACCGATGGGCCGTCGCTGGCGGACAGCGTGCCCAGCGTGCGCCCATGGAAGGCGTTGTCCATGACCACCACCAGCGGCTGCTCGACGCCTTTGTGCCAGCCGTGCAGACGCGCCAGTTTCAGTGCGGTTTCGTTGGCCTCGGCTCCGGAGTTGTTGAAAAATGCCCGGTCCATTCCCGACAACTGCGTGAGTTTGCCGGCCAACCGTTGTTGCCAGTCGATGCTGTACAGGTTGGAGGTGTGCAGCAACAGGCCGGCCTGCTCACTGATGGCCGCCACCAGCCGGGGATGGGAGTGCCCGACGTTGGTCACCGCCACACCCGCCACCGCATCGAGGTACTCGCGGCCGTCCTGGTCCCACAGGCGGGTCCCCAGGCCATGGGTGAAACTCAGTGCCAGAGGTTGGTAAGTGCTCATCAGGCAAGCGGCGGTCATGACATCTAGCTCCATCGGGTGGTTTTTTCCAGTATGGTTAGCCACCCTCGATGGATAAACGCTGCTTCACTTCAATCATTTATAAGCCGAGCTTGATAATGGACTTGTTCCAGGCAATGACTGTTTACGTAAAAGTCGTGGAGACGGGCAGCCTGACAGCGGCAGCCCTGGCGTGCGAAATGTCCACCACCATGGTAGGCAATCATCTTCGTGCGCTGGAACAACGCCTCGGCGTGCGCCTGATCAATCGTACGACTCGTCGTCAACGCTTGACGGAATTCGGCTCAGCCTATTACCAACGTTGCCTGGAGGTGCTCGGGCTGGTCGCCGACTCAGAGCGCCTGGCGGAACAGACCCAAGGCGACCCCACCGGCACCTTGCGCATCACCGCGCCGCTGACCTTCGGCACGGAGCGCCTGGCGCCAGCACTGGCCGAGTTCAGCCAGCGCTACCCACAGGTCAAGCTCGATGTGGTACTGACCAACCAGCGCCTCGACCTGCTCGACCATGGCTTCGATGTCGCCATCCGACTGGGGCTCCCCGATCCGAAGCTGATCGCCCGCCCCTTGGTGGACTACACCCTGACCATCTGCGCGTCTCCCGTTTACCTCGCTCGGCGAGGCACACCGCGCAAGCCCGACGATTTGCGACACCATGATTGCCTGTCGTTTGCCTATTCCGCCGGCGATGAATGGCGCTTCGCCCAGGAGCACTGGCCAATCAACGGCCCGGAAGGCGAAGTCAAAATCCCGGTGACCGGCCCGATGCTGATCAATAGCTCTTCGGGCCTGCACCGTGCCGCGCTCGCCGGCATGGGTGTGGTAATGCTGCCCGACGCGCTGGTGGCAAAGGATCTGCAGGAAGGGCATCTGGTGGCGCTGCTCCAGGACTATCAACTGCCTCATCGCCCGATGAGCCTGATGTACGCCCAGGATCGCTACCGTTTGCCGAAGCTGCGCAGTTTTGTCGAGTTTGCCCTGGAGTACTGGGCGAGGCCCGTCGGATAGAGAAATTTGCCTTTTAAGGCTACTATTGTAGAAGTAGCTTTTAAAGGCTACTTTTTAGATTCTAACGACTGAGCACATTCAATCAATGAAGCCAGAAGCGGTATTGACCGGTGACCTGATTCACTCGCAGAGCGCAGGGAATACCCTTGCGTACATCGCACGCCTGGAAAAGGTGTTGGGACAGCAGGAAAAACGCTACCAAGCGAAAGCGGACATTTTTAGAGGTGACGGTTTTCAACTTTTGATGAGCCAGCCCGAACAAGCTTTCCACTGTGCCATCGCCTTGCGAGCCGCCTTGATCGAGGCCAGCCCCGAAGGCGAGCGTTGGGATGCGCGCATCGCCGTGGGCATTGGCTCGGCACGCAAATCGCAAACCTATGGTGAAGCTTTCGTCCTTTCCGGCCAAGGGCTCGATAGCATGAAAAAAAATACGCTGGCCGTGTTCTGCAATCACCAGGAATTCCAAGAGCGCGCAGGATTGGTAACAGAGTTCGTTGCAGCCGTACTGGAGGAATGGACAGTGGTCGAAGCCCAGACCTATGCGCTGCACCTGATAGAGGAAACCAACCAACAAACCATCGCCCACAGCCTAGGCAAGTCCCGGGTCACCATCAACAAAGCTCTGCAGCGCGCCCAAGCGCGTTTACTGGACAAATACCTGGCAAGCACCAGCCGGTGGATCAAGGAGCTGGGCAGTGATTGAAGCGTCAAGATTGCTGGTAATCCTGTTATTCGCGCATGTGCTTCTGGACTTCTGGATATCCGGTTATTTCACATCAAAAACCTCCGCCAGCCGTACCCGACAAATCGCCTGCAACCTGATCATGCTAGGTATCTATTTCGCAGTTTTTTCCCTTCTTCTCACCGCAAAAAGCATCCTTCGCTTCAATGAAATCCAGAATGCCAAAGTACGGTCCATCAGCGAATACGTATTATTAGGCACCCTACTCAGCTTTACCTTGAGCATAGGAACAGGGCTGCTCGTCATGAATGCATTAAAGTTGATCGCCGCCCAGTAGCCTGAAAAGGCTACTTCTTGATTTGTAGCCTTAAGGCGCTACTTCAGATACACCATGTCACCCCTAGTGACCCCTAAGCCCATCGGCTACTCTTCACCCTCGGAGAGCATTTTGATATCAGGGCTGATTGAGGGAACAATGATGGACGACGCCTCGAAGATCGATTTGCTGCGGTTCGATTTGTCCGATCTGGACGAAAGCGTGCTGCACACCATCATGGAACTGGTCAGCGATGGCATCTGGGACTGGAACGCCAATACTGGGTTCGTTTATCGCAACCCCGGTTGGTACACCATGCTCGGCTACTCGCCTCATTCGCTGAGCAACACCGTGTTGACTTGGGAGAGCGTGATCCATCCGCAGGATTATCCTCAGGTGATGTCACTGTTCGATGACTACCTTCAACAACGCTCGGCAAAATACCAAGCCGAATACCGCTGTCGCACGCATGACGGCTCGTATATCTGGATCGAAGACCGCGGCTACGTCATCGCTCGCAACCCCGACGGCAGCGTGGCCCGAATGATCGGCGCCCATCGCAGCATCGACGACAAGAAGCGTCTGTTCGAGCAACTTGAACGGCGCAACAAATCCCTGGAAGCGGTCATCGAAGAGCGCACCCGTGAGTTGTCGCGGGTCAACCATCAATTGCAGATCCAACTCGACGAAAACCGCAGGCTCGCCGAAACCGACGCATTGACCCTGGTCGCTAATCGGTATCGCCTGGAGCAGACGCTGCCTCAGGCTTGCGAACGCGCCCAGCGCTTTCGCGAACCGTTGTCGCTGATCGCCATGGACATCGACGATTTCAAGGACATCAACGATCGATACGGCCATGCATTCGGTGATGCGGCGCTGGTGCAAGTGGTGCAGGCGGTCAAGCGTTGTGAGCGCGACAGCGACCTGTTGGTGCGTTGGGGTGGCGATGAATTCATTATGATTTTGCCAAATACATCCTTGGCCGATGCGGTCCTGATGGCCGAAACCATACGCCGCAGCCTGTCCGACCTGCTCCCGGTAGGGGATTTCCAGATCACCATGAGTTTTGGTGTGGTGCAGCGGATCGAAGACGAAACCCAAGAGGTATTGATGGATCGGGCGGACCAGGCGCTGTATCGCTCGAAGATGGCCGGCAAGAACGTGATATGCGACTGACCTTTGCTTGCGAAGAATGAATCCATGAGGCGTTTGTTGCGGTCATAGCTTTGTCCCCGCAATCAGGCCTCCCACATTGGCAACTCGACTCTCACGCTCTTCAATCCTTTTCCTGGGCTGCGCGGGCTGGTCATTGCCCAGGGCGCAATGGCCGTCCTTTCCCGATGAAGGCACCCATCTGCAGCGCTACAGCGCACGCTTTCCAGCCGTGGAGATCAACAGTTCGTTCTATCGCCCGCACCGCCCCGCCACGTATGCAAAATGGGCGGACAGCGTGGCCGCAGAATTTCGCTTCTCGGTGAAAATGCCAAAGCAGATCACTCACGAACGACGCTTGGTCGATTGCGAGGGGCTTGTGGAAGAATTCCTCGGGCAGTGCTCGCAACTGGGGGAAAAACTCGGCTGCCTGCTGATTCAACTGCCACCTTCGCTGGCCTTTGACGACGCCCAGGCCGAGACCTTCTTCAAGGTTTTGCGTGATCGTTACCAAGGCGATGCGGTGCTTGAACCTCGACACCCGAGCTGGCTCGCACCACCCGCCATGGCGATGCTGCAGACCCAGCGAATCGGTCGCGTGGCCGCCGATCCCTCGCCGCTGCCGGGGGGCGACCAACCGGCGGGGTGGCCCGGCATTCGTTATTACCGTATGCACGGTTCGCCGAAGATTTATTACACCCCTTACGATGATGTCCGGCTCAAGCAAATCGCCCAAGCCTTGAAAGCCGCCCCGGACACACCGACCTGGTGCATATTCGATAACACGGCCAGCGGCGCAGCGACCCCGGACGCGTTGCGGTTGATGGCGCTGTTGCGCGGATGAAATGCGTACCGGCGACCGGTCCGACCGTGACAACACCGCCTGCGTCCAATAGATTAGGCGGCCGGAAAAAAGCTCAACCCCTTTCTCGCCATATCCCGCTAACAGAAGTAGTGAAATTTCAATGTCCGATTCCAATACCGCTGAATCCGTAATCACCCTGTCGTCCAAAGCGGAATACGAAAACTCCATCAATCTTTCACAGCATCTGCCCCAGGCCAAGACCATCAGCGAGATGGTCCTGGATGCGTTCCAGTCGAACCGCGAAAGCGACCAGATCCGCGAACTGCGCACCGCCATCCGCCAGGCTCACGACGCGTTCGATGACGACAAGGCCTACGAACTGATGGGCCAGCTCAAGCAACTCAAGGACGCCGAAGCTGCGGATTTTGCTGCTTTGGAAGACCTGAGCAGCCGCTTCCCCATCAGCCGCATTCTCTCCAGCTACAAGGATGATGCGGATTTCCAGGAACTGGTCTACGGCCTGGCCTTGAAAGTGCTGAACCAGACCCACCAGGCGATCAGCAACCCAAGCGGTAGCAAAGGCAAGGCCTCGCGGCCCAAGAAGGAAGCCGAGGTGTTCGTCATCAGCAAGGACGGCATCAGCGTCACCCTGCCCCTGCGCACCCCGCGCTCCAAGCCGAACGTCGACCGCGAGGCCTTCGAGTTCCTGGGTTTCAACTTTGTTGGTGAAGGCGACGAAGCCGAACTGGAAAGCGAGACCTTCCTGGACAATGACGGCACCGAACAACCAGTTACCCGTAAAAGCATCGTCACTGCCCTGCAACAGCAGAAAGCGTTCGACGGCTACAGCATCGCCCAGCAATAAAGCCTGGCGAAATCCTGTGGGAGCGAGCTTGCTCGCGATGGCACCCGGTCAGCCGACATCACCTCAACTGACCCACCGCCTTCGCGAGCAAGCTCGCTACCACAGGAAAGTCGATAATTTTCGTAACAACGATCATGAAAAAGCCCCGCGCTTCTCTCGAAGGCGGGGCTTTTTTACTGCCTCTGTCGCTTAAGGCGCGTAAGTCAGCAACAACTCACTCGGCACCTTGAAATCCAGGGACATCATCACGCTCAGGGCAGTGATGGTGAAGATCGAGAACACGAACAGCTTGCGTGCCCAGACCGTGTCATCCACCGCCTTGTAGCCGGTCCACGCCATGTACAGCCAGTACATGCCCATGGCAGCGGCGACGGCGAGGTAGCTCATGCCGGCGTAGCCGCTGAAGGTCAGCATCAAGGTCGCCACGAGGAAGGCCAGGATGTAGAGCAGGATGTGTTTCTTGGCCACCTGGATACCGCGCTTGACCGGCAATACCGGAATCGAGGCCGCCAGGTAATCATTGAAGCGGAAGATCGCGATGGCATAGGAATGCGGCATCTGCCACAGGCTGAACATCACCAGCAGCGTCACCGCCGCCATGTCGAAGCTGTTGCTGACCGCGACATAACCGATCACCGGCGGCATCGCCCCCGACAGACTGCCCACCAGCGTGCCGTGAACCGACTTGCGCTTGAGGTACAGGCTGTAGAGGCCGACGTAGATGACAAAGCCGATCACCGCGAACAACGCCGCCAGCGGGTTGGCGACCCAGTACAGCAGCGCCACGCCGGCCACACCCAGCACCGTGGCAAACACCAGGGCCAGTTGCACCGGAATCAGGCCTTGGACCAGCGCCCGGTTCTTGGTGCGTTCCATCTTGATGTCGATATCACGGTCGATGCAGTTGTTGAACACGCAACCGGACGCCACCACCAGGGAAGTGCCGATCATCGCCGCCAGGAAGATGGCCAGATCGACATGCCCTTTCGAGGCCAGGAAAAACCCGCCCGCCACAGAAAGCACGTTACCGAAAATGATCCCCGGCTTGGTGATTTGGATAAAGTGCTTCAGTGACATCCGGACTTTCCTCAGTGCGCCATCATGTTGGTGTGGATGCTGAACATGATCCACAGCGACAAGCCGACCAGCAGTACGATCACCAGCGCAGCGAAGACAAACGCAATCACGTTGTTACGCTGGGCGGCCGAACGGTCCAGGTGCAGGAAGTACACCAGGTGGACCAATACTTGGACCACGGCGAAGATCAGAATGATCCAAAGCGTCAGGCTCTTGGGCAGCGATGGGTACATCACCAGGCCGAACGGAATGACGGTCAGGATCACCGACAGGATGAAACCGATGGCGTAGGACTTGACGCTGCCGTGGCCGGCGTCGTGGCCATCATGGGAATGAGCGTTAGCCATTTACAGGGTCCCCATCAGATAAACAACGGTGAATACGCAGATCCACACCACGTCCAGGAAGTGCCAGAACAGGCTCAGGCAGCTCAGGCGCGTCTTGTTGGTGGCGGTCAGGCCGTTTTTCTGGACCTGGTACATCATGATCGCCATCCAGATCAGACCGCTGGTCACGTGCAGACCGTGGGTGCCGACCAGGGTGAAGAACCCGGACAGGAAACCGCTGCGGCTCGGGCCGTAGCCTTCGGCGATCAGGATATGGAACTCATTGATCTCCATGGCGATAAAGCCGGCGCCCAGCAGGAAGGTCATCGCCAACCAGCCCAGGACCTGGGTTTTCTTGCCCTTGTACAACGCCAGCATGGCGAAGCCGTAGGTGATCGAACTGAACAGCAGCAGCGCGGTTTCGCCCAGTACATAAGGCAGTTCGAAGATGTCGTGGCCCGACGGGCCACCGGCGACGTTGTTAACCAGCACCGCGTACACCGCGAAGATCGACGCAAACAGAATGCAGTCGGTCATCAGGTAGAGCCAGAAACCGAATACGGTCATCTCGCCCGAGTCGTGGTGATGGTCATCGTGCCCATGGTCATGACCATGGGCGTGTCCAACATTGGTCACTAAGTTCGACATGGTTTAAGCCTGTTCCAACGAGGTTTCAACACGGGTGGCGGTGGCAGGGACTTTCCCGGCCGCGACCAGACGCTTGTGCTGCTCGGCTTCGATGCGTTCGATGACATCCACCGGCACCATGTAGCCCTGATCGTCACGGGCGGCATGGATGGCGAAATACACCACGGTGCCGACCAGGCTGGCGATGGCCAGCCACCAGATGTGCCAGATCATCGCGAA
The DNA here is from genome assembly GCF_048847255.1 of Pseudomonas algeriensis. NCBI lineage: Bacteria > Pseudomonadati > Pseudomonadota > Gammaproteobacteria > Pseudomonadales > Pseudomonadaceae > Pseudomonas > Pseudomonas algeriensis. Next base: position 61,055 of record NZ_JBKKRK010000006.1, read on the forward strand.
ACCGAACACGGTCAACAGCCCGCCCATGACCACACCGGTGGCGGTGTTGTTGGGCATGTGGATCGGCGAGTACTTGGCCGGAGCCTGGTACGCGGTGCCGTTTTCCTTGGCTTCGGTGAACGGGTCGATGACGTCCGCTTTCGGCAGCACGGCAAAGTTGTAGAACGGCGGTGGCGAAGAAGTCGACCATTCCAGGGTATGGGCATTCCACGGGTCACCGTGTTCGCACATGTTTTCCGGCTTCTTGCGGTCACGCACGCTGACGTACAACTGGATCAGCTGGCAGGCGATACCCACGGCAATCATCACCGCGCCGAACATGGCGACGTACAGGTACGGCACCCACTCAGGGTTGGTGGTGGCGTTCAGGCGACGGGTCATGCCCATGAAGCCCAATGCATAGAGCGGCATGAACGCGACGAAGAAGCCCGAGATCCAGAACCAGAACGCTGCCTTGCCCCAGCCTTCGTGCAGCTTGAAGCCGAACGCTTTCGGGAAATAGAACGCAAAGCCCGCGATGTAGCCGAACACGGCGCCGCCGATGATCACGTTATGGAAGTGCGCGATCACGAACAGGCTGTTGTGCAGCACAAAGTCAGCACCCGGAATGGCCAGCAGTACGCCGGTCATACCGCCGATGGCGAAGGTCACCATGAAGCCCAGAGTCCACAGCACATGGCTGGTGAAACGCAGGCGGCCCTGGTAGATGGTGAACAGCCAGTTGAACAGCTTCACACCCGTCGGGATCGAGATCAGCATGGTCGCCAAGCCGAAGAAGGCGTTGACGCTTGCACCCGAACCCATGGTGAAGAAGTGGTGCAGCCAGACCATGAAGCCCAGTACCGAGATCGCGCCCGAAGCGTAGATCATCGAGTGGTGGCCAAACAGTTTCTTGCCGGAGAAGGTCGAGATGACTTCGGAGAAGATACCGAACGCCGGCAGGATCAGGATGTACACCTCAGGGTGACCCCAAGCCCAGAACAGGTTGACGTACATCATCGGATTTCCACCCAGTTCATTGGTGAAAATGTGGAAATCCATGTAGCGGTCAAGCGTCAGCAGAGCCAGTGTAGCGGTGAGGATCGGGAACGAAGCGACGATCAGCACGTTGGCCCAGGTGCAGGTCCAGGTGAAGATCGGCATGTCCATCAGCTTCATGCCAGGGGTACGCATCTTCAGCACGGTGGCCAGGAAGTTGACCCCTGTCAGCGTTGTCCCCAACCCGGATAGCTGTAGCGCCCAGATGTAGTAGTCCACCCCCACGCCCGGACTGTATTGCAGCCCCGACAACGGCGGATAGGCAACCCAACCGGTCTTGGCGAATTCGCCGACACCCAGGGAAACGTTGATCAGCACGACGCCGGAAACCAGCAGCCAGAAGCTCAAGGAGTTCAGGAACGGATAGGCAACGTCACGGGCGCCGATCTGCAGCGGCACTGCGAGGTTCATCAGGCCGGTGAAGAATGGCATCGCCATGAAAATGATCATGATCACACCGTGGGCGGTGAAGATCTGGTCATAGTGTTCAGGCGGCAGGTAGCCGGGCGAGCCCTCGGTGGCCATGGCCAACTGGGTACGCATCATGATCGCGTCGGCAAAACCGCGCAGCAACATGACCATGGCGACGATGATGTACATCACGCCGATCTTCTTGTGGTCGACCGAGGTCAACCATTCAGTCCACAGGTACGTCCACTTCTTGAAATAAGTGATACCCGCAAACAGCGCCAGGCCACCGAGCCCGATGATGGCGAGGGTCACCATGACAATCGGCTCGTGGAACGGGATCGCTTCCCAACTTAATTTACCAAACATCGTTTACTCCTCTGCCCCGGCAGCTGAATGCGAGCTCATGTCCATCCCTTCCATGTTGTGGGCCACTTCCTTCTCTTTCTTCTCGTGATGCATCGGCTTGCCCGGATTCATCCCTTCATACTTATCGATGATGGTCTGGAACAGGTTCGGCGTGACCGACGAGTAGAGTTCGACTGGGTTGTTCTGGCTCGGCTTGGAAAGGGCTTCGTATTCAGCTTTTTCAAGCTGTTTAGGTGCCTTCTTCACTTCGTTTACCCAGGCGTCGAATTCTTCCTGGGTGGTGGCGGTCGCCTTGAACTTCATGCCGGTGAAACCCGCGCCGCTGTAGTTGGCGGAGATACCTTCAAGTTCGGTGTTCTGGTTGGCGATCAGGTGCAGCTTGGTCTGCATGCCGGCCATCGCGTAGATCTGGCCGCCCAGGCCCGGGATGAAGAACGAGTTCATCACGGTGTCGGAGGTGACCTTGAAGTTGATCGGCGTGTGGGCCGGGAACACGATCTTGTTGACCGTGGCGATACCTTGTTCCGGATAGATGAACAGCCACTTCCAGTCCATCGAGACCACTTCAATGGTGATTGGCTTGACGTCGGAATCCAGCGGACGGTACGGGTCCAGTGCGTGGGTCGACTTGTAGGTGATGTAACCCAGGGCAATGATGATCAATACCGGAATGGTCCACACCGCGACTTCGATCTTGGTCGAGTGGGACCATTTCGGGGTGTAGGTGGCACTGGTGTTGGACGCGCGGTATTTCCAGGCGAACAAGAACGTCATGACGATAACCGGCACAACGACCAGCAACATCAGCAGCGTGGCGGTGATGATCAGGTTTCGTTCATCCAGGCCGACCTGGCCCTTGGGATCGAGCAGGGTCATGTTGCAGCCTCCCAGCAGCAACGTGCCGAGCAGCGGCAACAAGCCTAGTAATCGGGGGTACCTGTTTTTACTCATCTCACGACCTCTAAAGCAGCTTGCGCAATGCAGTTGGGTTTTGATCGCCAACACTTCACCCTGCCAAGGGTTGGCATTTTCTTGGATTGAATAAGGGCTGCCCGTCGAACGTCAGCGGCTGTTCGACACATCCCGGGCCAGCAGTGAGTTCTTATTCGTTGGTCAAAGGCCTAGTTCTCAAGCCCAATTCCATTTGGTGCGGGTAGTTGGAGGCACCGACACCTGGGGTCGCATGGGGCGCTGGCGCCCTTCGACCACTCTCGTGCTCAAGCCTGAGCCGGGTCGGAAAATCGGTGCGGGCGATTGTAGTGAGCTGCGGCGTTGGAGACCATGTCTTAACCCGAAATAATTTTTATCCGATCCGGCAACAATCTATCGCCGATATTGCAACGGGCCAGCATGTTATCGAAATACATTCTCAACAAGAACCCCAAAAAACGTAAGGCTACTACGCCCGATTTAGACAGCTGCGTACGTTTTCGCCGGGCTTGCATGACCCGTCAGCGCCCGTTTTACGGGGCCTAGGCGTCACGGCGCTTCGCTGTTAAAAATGCCTGCTTGGAAGATGACAATATTGCGGTCGGGGAGGATAACAGGCCGTTTATTTGTTACAGGTTGCAGCGTCAATTCACCGCTTGAAAGGAACGCAGAGGCACGATGTGTGACAACGTGTCGCACATCGTCGCAGGGCATTCTTGCTTCGGATCAAGGCGGGCCCCAGACGGCGCCGAAATGAAAAACGCCCCGGGTCTTGGTAAAAAACCGGGGCGTCTGTGCAGATCGACTCTAGCGCAGGGCTTTGCGATTACGGGACACCAGCAAGGGCACCAGCACGGCGGTCAACACGAATGCCACCAACGCCCACTGCGCCAGCGACAATCCCAGGACAGGGGGATACGGCGTGGAGCAGAAACCATCAACCTGAAAGCCCAGCGGGAAGATCTTCGCCAGTGGCAGGTCATCGACAATCGGCTGCAAGACGTCGACGCCACAACTGACCGCCGGAAAAAACTGCGTGTAGACGTGATGCCCCGCCACGCCCGCGCCGGCCAACGCACACAGCACGACCAACCCTTCGAAAATCGTCAGGCTGCGGCGGGTGCGCATGGCCGCACCGATGAAGGCAAAGAGGGCGATCAGCAACAACGCATAGCGTTGCAGGATGCACAGTGGGCATGGCGCCTCACCCAGCACGACCTGCATATACAGCGCGCCGCCGATCAGTGCGAGGCAGATCACCCCCAGCAACACCAGGTAGCGCCGCTCACGGCCCAGGCGCATCATTTGTTCACTCATTGCGTTTCCCTTCATCTGCATGGATCGACGCGCCGCATGACTGTGCTCGGCGCGTTGTCGGATGGCCGAAGTCTACACGCAGATAGTGAACGAGCGGCAGCCGGCAGCATCGAGGGAATAAACAGGAAGGGGGTTAAGCGCGGATTAATTCCAATGGCGCGTCGGCAGAGCTACCGCTATCGCGAGCAGGCTCGCTCCCACAATGTTCATCGCGGCGACACAATTTTGTGCGCGCCACAGATTCCCTATGGGAGCGAGCTTGCTCGCGATAAAGGCTATTCCAAAGCCGCCGCCGGCCCGAAGAACTCGTAGCGGCTTTGCTCCGCCGGCACGCCCAAGGCCTTGAGATGGCGCTTGATCGCCGCCATGAAACCTTTCGGTCCAAGGAAATAGACGTCCAGGTCACGCTGTTCCGGCAGCCATTGCGCCAGTTGATCCTGGCTCAACAGCCCCACCTTGTCAGCCGCAGGGCTCGTGCCGTCATGCTCGTCGTAGCAATAGAAGCGCTTGAGTTGCGGATGCCGCCCGGCCAGGTCGTCGATCCAGTCGCGGAAGGCATGTACGCGGCCGTTGCGCGCGCAGTGGATGAAATGCACCGGGCGTTCGGTTTGCAATGCCGCCTGCAACATCGCCAGGGTCGGAGTGATGCCAACGCCCCCGCTGATCAGCACCAAAGGCTTGTCGCTGTCGGTGAGGTAGAAGTCTCCGGACGGCGGAAACAGCTGAATGCCGCTGCCGACCGGGAAATGGTCGTGCAGGTAGTTGGACACCCGACCACCCGCCTCGCGCTTGACGCTGATGCGGTACCGACCATTGTCAGCAAGCGCCGACAAGGAATAGTTGCGGCGTACTTCCTCGCCATCCAGGAGCAGCTTCATGCCGATGTACTGGCCTGGCTCCGCTTGCAGGATGGCGCCCTTGTCTGCCGGCTCGAAGTAGAACGAAGTGATTTCCGCGCTCTCCTGTACCTTGTCGACCAGGATAAACGCCCGCTCACCGCGCCAGCCACCCGGTGCCGCGGCCTTCTGGTCATACAGGCCGGCTTCGGCACCGATCAGGATATCGGCCAATTGGTTATAAGCGGCGCCCCATGCCGAAATCACTTCAGGCGTGGCGATTTCTTCGCCCAGCACCTCGGCAATCGCCCGCAGCAGGCAGGCGCCGACAATCGGGTAATGCTCGGGTTGAATCTGCAAGGCGACATGCTTATTGACGATTTTCGCCACCAGGTCGCCCAGTTGGTCGAGCTGATCGATATGCCGGGCGTACATCAGCACGCCATTGGCCAGCGCCCGAGGCTGGTCGCCGCTGGCTTGGTGAGCCTGATTGAACAGTGGGCGCACTTGTGGATATTCGGACAACATCATGCGATAGAAATGAGTGATGAGCGCTTCCCCGCCGCTCTCGAGCAACGGGACGGTGGAACGAATGATGGCGCGCTGTTCTTGACTCAGCATGGGTAAACCCCTCACGTGACATAGATAACTGATATCTTGCTTATCACATTCCATGCCAGAAAATTTATGCTTGTTTTTCAGTAAGTTGAAAACAACATAGTCATAAAGACACGGCAGCGTTTATAGTCATTACGACCAGATGGAGTCATTATGACCGCGACCTCCCTGCTAACGTCACTGCTGCCACTGGTGGCAGACCTCTCCCGCGAGCTGCCGGAGGGCGAGCGCTACCGCCGCTTGCTCGGCGCCCTGCGCGCCCTGCTGCCGTGCGATGCCGCCGCGCTGTTGCGCCTGGATGGGGATTGCCTCGTGCCGCTGGCGGTGGATGGCTTGAGTACCGATACACTGGGGCGCCGGTTCCGCATCAGCGAACACCCCCGCTTCGAGGCATTGCTAGGCAATCCGCTACCCACTCGCTTTGCCACCGACAGCGACCTGCCCGACCCTTACGATGGGCTGGTCGAAGGCTTGGACGAGCATCTGGAAGTGCATGACTGCATGGGTTGCCCGCTGTTCGTCGATGAGCAGCCGTGGGGCTTGCTGACGCTGGACTCGCTGGACCCGGAACGCTTTGAGCCTATCGACCTGAGCGCCTTGCAAGCCTTCGCCAGCCTCGCCGCGGCCACGGTCAGCGCTGCCGAACGTATCGAGCGGCTGGCCTTGAAGGCTGAAGACGAGCATCACCGCGCCGAGGTCTATCGTCAGGCGAGCGGCCAGCAGCATCGCGATATGGTCGGCCAAAGCAAGGCCCACAAACGCCTGGTGGAGGAAATCAAGCTCGTGGGTGGCAGCGACCTGACGGTGCTGATCACCGGCGAAACCGGGGTCGGCAAGGAATTGGTCGCCCAAGCCATTCACGCCGCCTCCAACCGTGCCGACCAGCCGATGATCAGCCTCAATTGTGCCGCCCTTCCGGATACCTTGGTGGAGAGCGAGCTGTTTGGCCATGTACGCGGTGCTTTCACCGGTGCCACCAACGACCGCCGGGGCAAGTTCGAACTGGCCGATGGCGGCACGTTGTTCCTCGATGAGGTGGGCGAGCTGTCCTTGACTGTCCAGGCCAAATTGTTGCGCGTCCTGCAAAGTGGGCAGTTGCAGCGCCTGGGCTCGGACAAGGAACACCGCGTCGACGTGCGTCTGATCGCGGCCACCAATCGCGACCTCGCCGAAGAAGTGCGCAACGGCCGTTACCGGGCCGATTTCTATCATCGACTGAGTGTGTACCCGCTACAGGTGCCCGCGCTGCGCGACCGCGGACGCGACGTGCTGCTTCTTGCCGGTTTTTTCCTCGAGCAGAACCGTTCGCGCATGGGCCTGGGCAGCCTGCGCTTGACCAGCGATGCCCAAGCCGCACTCCTGGCCTACGATTGGCCTGGCAACGTGCGCGAGCTGGAACACCTGATCGGTCGCAGCGCGTTGAAAGCATTAGGCAACCATCCGGTACGACCGAGAATCCTCAGCTTGAGCGCCAATGACCTTGACTTGCCCCATGCCGCGCCGAAAGACCTTCCTACCGCCCGCCCAGCATCCACTTGCACGGTGCCGGTGACGGGGGATTTACGCCAGGCCACGGAGAACTACCAGCGGCAGATGATCAATGCCTGCCTGGAACGCCATCAGCATAACTGGGCCAGCGCGGCCCGTGAGCTGGGCCTGGACCGGGCCAATCTGGGACGAATGGCGAAACGGCTGGGACTCAAGTAACCGGCCGTACGCAATCCTCTAGAAGCTGCCGGCGCTGATCCCGTCCTGTTTGGCGACGAATGCCGTATTGGCGCCGGCCTGCCAGCGAATCACCTGCGCGTCCTGGTCACGCCGGACGATGCATTTCCACTCATATTGCTCGCCCCCAGGCAAGTCGATTCGACCCTGCCACAGCGGATATTGACTCACGTCCGTCAAGCGCACGGCCCGAGCCGGCGACCAGTCTCCCAGCTCAAGGCTCGAACCGACGGCATAAACGCTTTCCCCGGGCTGAGTCTTGCCTTGGTCGCACTTCAACTGGACATTGACGCTGCTGGCTTGCGGGGCGGAACGCCAGATACGGATGTCCCCGCTGTTGCTGTCCAGAGCCGGGGTAAAGGCAGCCGGCACCTTGGCGCTGTCAAGATCAGACCCGAGGGCGACCAGCAGCGTTTGCTTGCCACCCGTGGTCTTCGCCACCAGGCCTGAATAATTTCCAAGAAACACAATAGGCGAATCAGCCCGAACTCCCGCGTCTCGACGTAGGGCAACAAGCTGCCGGATCAAGGCGCCCCTCGGCCAATCGTACATATCCGGCCAATAGACCATGGGCGTACCCGGGCTGCTGAGGATATAGGCATAGGCCTTGTCGCGCAGGTGCTCCGGCAGGGCCCAGTGATGCTGCCCACCCAGGAAGCCAGGCGAATAACCGGTGTCATGGTTGTCGACAAAAGTCACGGCAATGGAGCGCCAGGCAGGATCCGGATTGCCATTGAGTCCATTGCGCCATTCGGCGATCGTCCCATTCTGCAGGCGCTCCTTGAGCGCGAAATCGAATACGGTGCAGTGGGCGCGATCGGACCAATCCTTGAGCGCGTCCTGCCAGCCGGCGTTATGGCGCCAGTCATCGACGGGGTATTCGCCGGGCCCCTTCCATAATTCGCCCACGCAAAAATGGGTGCTGCCAAAATTGTTCATCCAGTCGTTGACGGAATCAGCCCCATAACCTTTAACAAAATCGAAGCGCAGCCCGGCCGCGCCATAGTTGTCACGCAGGTTTTCAAATTCGCTCCTGAACATCGAAAAGATCTTGCTGTTGCCAATGTTCAGGTCAGAACTTCCTTCGAAGGGCTCCCCGGTATCGCATTGCGCGCAACCGTCACGCCAGGCCGTCTTGTCATTGAGCAGCGCTTGCAATGTCGGCCCGATATTCGGGCGATTCATGTGATTGGGCACCACATCGAAGATAACTTTGACTTTCGCAGCCTGTAATGCCGCCACGACAGCCTTCAATTGGGTCTCAGTGCCGTACCCGCCGTTCTTGTCGAAGTCGCTCCAGTAATAACCTTCTCCACCACCGCTGGTTCCGGCATCCGGCTTCGACCAACTGGAGACATCGCGCCACGGTGGCGGCATCCAGATCCCGGTAAACCCATCGGCGCCAACCTTGGGAGCAAGAGATATGAGCGTCGTGTACCAGTTGCCCGCAGGCAGTCGAGTGGAATTCCAATGGAAGCCCTGGAGCAAAATTTCATCGCCACCGCCATAGCGCACGCCTTGGGGGCTTTTGCCCTGAAGGTCCGCCCCTTGGACGAATGTCGTCATTGCGACCCCAAGCCCGCCGATGAGCGAGACAACCCACCACACCGCCCTTTTGAACATGCCTTTGTTCCGATTCATTTGCTTGCTCCCATCCTGGCTAAGGAAGGGGCAGCATGAGTCGGACGCTGCGAATCGGAACCTGTAAGAAATACCAGTTCGGACAGAAGGGCCCGGCCATCGCCGCATTAGTTTTCGAACAGAACCTAAAGCCAGCCTCCAACACGTCGATAACCCGTTATCAAAAGCTGTCTTGGCGATGTTCGCGCTCGCCCCACCTTTTCAACAGAAGGTTTTTATGTCCTCCAACAAAGCCCGCGCAGATTCTCTTTCGCTTCTGCTCTTTACCTTGCGCAGCGGCAAGCTGATGGCGATCAACCTGCTCAAGGTCAGTGAAATCATTCCCTGCCCGCCCCTGACCAAGCTGCCGGAGTCGCATCCGCACGTCAAAGGCATCGCCACGCTGCGCGGGGCATCGTTGTCGGTGATCGACCTGAGCCGTGCCATCGGCGAGCGGCCGCTCGAAGACCCGGACGGCGGCTGCCTGATCGTGACGGACGTCAGCCGCTCCAAACAAGGGCTGCACGTACAGGCGGTGAGCAAGATCGTCCATTGCCTGACGACAGACATCAAGCCACCGCCCTACGGCTCTGGCGGCGTACGGGCGTTCATTACCGGCGTCACCTCGGTGGATGGCACCTTGGTGCAGGTGTTGGATATCGAAAAAGTCATCCACGGCATCGCACCGGCGCAAATCGAGACAGCGCCGACCGAACTGAGCATGGAAGACGCCGAAGTGCTCGGCGATGCTCGAATTCTGGTGGTCGACGACAGCCAGGTCGCGTTGCAACAATCGGTGCATACCCTGCGCAACCTGGGCCTGCAATGCCACACCGCACGCAGCGCCAAGGAAGCCATTGACTGCCTGCTGGAACTGCAAGGCACCGCGCAGGAGATCAACCTGATCGTTTCGGACATCGAGATGTCGGAGATGGACGGCTACGCCCTCACCCGGACCCTGCGCGAAACGCCCGATTTCGCGCATATCTACGTGCTGCTGCACACGTCTCTCGACAGCGCGATGAACAGCGAAAAAGCCCGGCTGGCCGGCGCCAACGGCGTACTCACCAAGTTCTCTTCGCCCGAACTGACCAAATGCCTGATCACAGCGGCCAAGGCCGTTGCCGAACAAGGTCGTTGATTTCACCGGCGCCGATCGCAGGTTTCGTTGTCGCTTTTAGGCACAACGAGACCGCGATCAGCCTCGATAACAGCCCTCTCCTGCAACCTCAGGCATACTCTTGTTTTGGCATCCCAGAACAAGGATTTTCCTGATGAAAGCCCCTACCCTGATTCTTCTCGCCCTGGCCGCGGTGTCTTCGCAGGTTCATGCATCGAGCTCCGATGCCTGGGCCGCCTACGACAAAAAAGTGCTCGCCAGCTGCGTCAAGGCCAGTGGATTGAAGAACGCCGAACCGGTCGGCACCGCCGCTCAATTCGACGACCGGGTCGGCTACACCGCGCTGTTGCTGCAAGGCCAGTACCCTCAGAAACACATGAACGGCGCCACCGGCACCGAGCTGTGCCTTTACCGCAAGAAAACCAAGACCGCCGTCGTGACCGAATGGGACTCGATCCGTCCGGCCGGTCCTGCCCGGTGACTGGCGCATAATTTGCTACGCAGGGCTCAGCCGGCGTTTTTCCGACGCCTTCCAGCCTTTCCCATTCGGTCAGTCAATGAACACAACGTTTTCCTGTGTGGGGTGTGGTAAATGCTGCACCGGTCACCACGTCCCCCTGACCCTCGACGAGGCGCGGATGTGGGCCAATGATGGCGGCCAGGTGATCGTCCTGGCCGAGGCCTTCCTGCCCAATGGCCTCGGCTTGCCGGTGGCTCAACGCGAACATGCCGAACGCCGTTCCACCGTCGTGCGCAGTGGCACGAGCGAAGCCCTGGTGGCGATCACCTTCGCCGCTTATAACGCTGGCCCCTGCCATAACCTGGACGCCGACAATCTTTGCCGTATCTACGAACGCCGCCCCCTGGTGTGTCGTATCTATCCCATGGAAATCAACCCGCATATCCCGCTCAATCCCGCCGCCAAGGATTGCCCGCCGGAGTCGTGGGAAACGGGCCCGAAGTTAATCATCGGTGGGGAGCTGGTTGACCAGGAACTGGCCGGGCTGATCGCTCGTTCACGCCAGGCCGATCGTGACGAAATCGGCACCAAGGCGCGCATATGCGCGTCCCTGGGCATCCACACCACTGCGCTGAAAGGCGACGGGTTTACCGCGTATCTGCCGGACATGGCGGCCTTTGCCGCGGCTATCGACCAGGCCCGTTTGCAGCCACTGGAGCAGCAAGCCGAGTGGCAGTTCCACTTGTCGGGAGATGATATCGCCAGCCAGGTCACGGCCAGTGGCGCAAGCGTGGTCACCGAGGCACCGGTCAATTACGCCTTCATTTCCCTGCGGGCCGCCTGATTTCGTAGAGACTACCAGTGGGAGCGAGCTTGCTCGCGATGGCGATATCTTTGCCAAGCTCCCGGTGCCTGATGCACCGCTATCGCGAGCAAGCTCGCCCCCATAAAGGACTTGCGCTGCTGCGATTACTCCCCGCCTCTCGCCTAACCCGCGCCAAGAATGTTAGCGTGCTTGGTATCCCATGCAGAGAGCCTTGCACGATGAAAAAAACCGTACTTGCCTTCAGCCGTATCACGCCTCCCATGATCGAGCGCCTGCGACAGGACTTCGACGTGATCGTGCCCAACCCATCGAACGGCGACATCAACGCGCAGTTCAACGAAGCCCTGCCCCACGTCCACGGACTGATCGGTGTCGGTCGCAAGCTTGGCCGCGAGCAACTGCAGAACGCGACGAAACTGGAAGTGGTTTCCAGCGTGTCGGTGGGTTACGACAATTATGACCTGGCGTATTTCAACGAACGCGGGATCATGCTCACCAATACCCCCGACGTGCTCACTGAAAGCACGGCCGACCTGGCCTTCGCCCTGCTGATGAGCAGCGCCCGCCGCGTCGCTGAACTGGACGCCTGGACCAAGGCCGGACAGTGGCAGGCGTCAGTCGGGCCGCAGCTGTTCGGCAGCGACGTGCACGGCAAGACTCTGGGCATCGTCGGCATGGGCAACATTGGCGCGGCCATCGCCCGGCGTGGTCGACTGGGCTTCAACATGCCAATCCTGTACAGCGGGAACAGCCGCAAGGTTGATCTGGAAAATCAGCTGGGCGCGCAATTCCGCTCCCTGGACCAGTTGCTGGCCGAAGCGGACTTCGTCTGCCTCGTGGTGCCCTTGAGCGAGAAGACCCGCCACCTGATAGGCCAACGCGAGCTGGCCCTGATGAAACCGAGCGCTATCCTGGTCAACATCTCCCGGGGCCCCGTGGTGGACGAGCCGGCGTTGATCGAAGCCTTGCAGAACAACCGCATTCGCGGCGCCGGGCTGGATGTCTATGAAAAAGAGCCACTGGCCGCTTCGCCGCTGTTCCAGTTGAAGAATGCGGTGACTTTGCCCCATATCGGCTCGGCCACTCACGAAACCCGCGAGGCCATGGCCAATCTCGCTGTGGAAAACTTGCGCAGCGCCTTGATGGGCGATCGACCGGCGAACCTGGTCAACCCGCAAGTCTGGAAATAAACACACTCCAGGCCCGCCCCAGCGGGCCTGCATCCTTGCCCGCTCAGCGGGCACCCAAGGCAACCTTCATAGCGACCGGGCGCACTTTGCGAAACACCAGCACATTGCCCAGCATCACGAACAGCAGCCCAACCAGCGCTGGCGCCGTCCATTGATAGCCTTCGGCGAATGCCGAGACGTTCAGCGCCACCACCGGGAACAGGACCGTGCAATACGCTGCTCGCTCTGGCCCCATGCGGCCGACCAAGGTCAGGTAGGCGGTAAAACCGATGACCGAGCCCGGGATCACCAGGTACAGCAGCGAGCCGACATATCGCACGTTCCATTCCATGTCGAATGGTATGCCGTTGAACAGGCACCATACCGCCAGCATCGTCGCCCCATACGCCATGCCCCATGCATTGGTGGTCAACGGCTTGAGGCCGGCCTTCTGTTGCAGGCTCGAAAGCATGTTGCCCGCCGAGAAACACAAGGTGCCCAGCAGCGCCAACCCCAACCCTAGCAACGTCTGCGGGCTTGCGCTGTGGCCAGCCAGTTCCGGCCAGAACAGCAGCCCCAACCCCAACAATCCCAAGGCTCCGCCCAGCAAGACATTACGGGCGATCCGCTGGCCGAAGAACACCCGGGCATTCAGAGCGTTCCATAGGGTTGCGGTGGAGAACACCACGGCGATCAGCCCACTGGGAATCCACTGGCTCGCGGTGAGGAAACACATGAAGTTGACGCAGAACAGGCACAGCCCCTGCGCAACGCAAATCAGGTGGCCGCGCCGGTTCATCACTTGCAGGCGCCGGCTGAGCAACAGCATTACAAACAGGATCAGCGCTGCAAGACCGAAGCGGTAGACAATCGACACAGGGATGGCAACGACGCCTAGCTGCAACTTCAGGGCGATCCAGGTAGTGCCCCATATGAGCACGGTGAGCAGATACAACGAAAGGTTCATGACGGTAACTCCTGGCATTGGCCTCCAGTGTCATGCCGACACCTGCTCCGCGCTTGCGCAAACTTGCGGTTTTTACCGATGACGGGCTGGCACCGGGCATTCGACAGAGTAGGATGCAAGCGTTGGAGAACCGATCATGGCCACGCTGCAAACCCTACAAGTCTTCCAAGCCCTCAACAGCTCGCCCAATGCTCGCCTCGAGCACAGCGCCGAGCTCGGTGACGGCATGGCGGCTGCCTTGTGGAGCAATCATCACGACGCCCGGGATTACGAGGCGCCGACTCACCATACCCTGTCATGCTACATCGCCGGTGGCACCGGTACGTTTCGTCGCGAGCGGCCCGATACCACCGGGGCGCCGGGCAAGCTCTGCGTCTTGCCGGCCGGGCATGAGTCGGCGTGGGTCATCAATGGCGATATCCGTCTTGCCCATCTGTATTTCAGTTCCGAACAATTTGCCGTCGGTTGCGTCACTTTGCTCGACCGCGAACCCCGGCAGGTGCAGTTGCACGAGGCGACCTTCCTTGACGACCCACAGCAAGCGCGGCGCTTTCATCAGTTGATCAGCCTGAACTGGGAAGAGCCCGCCGAACGCCTGCTCTGCACCAGCCTGGCCCACGACCTGCTCGGTCATCTGCTGCTCAGCCAGGTCAGCCCGCGCCAGGGGCTGCGCTTGAAGGGAGGGTTGGCGCCTCATCAACGGCGTCTGCTGGTGGACTACATCGACAGTCATCTGGGCGAGGCCGTCAGCCTTGGGCAACTGGCAGCCCTGTGTGCCTTGTCCGAATACCATTTCGCCAGGATGTTTCGCGAGAGCTTCGGGCTCCCGCCCCATCAGTATCTGCTGGCGCGGCGCCTTTCACGGGCACGACACCTGCTGCGCACCACCCCACAGCCGTTGGGCGACGTGGCGCTGGCCTGCGGATTCGCCAGCGCGAGTCATTTCGCCAATCGCTTTCGCCAGTCCCTGGGCGCGACGCCCGGAGAATATCGGCAGGCATTTTTGCGCTGAACGTAAACGGGCCTGCGATTGCAGGCCCGTTTTCAGTCAGACGTCTCGATAGACGGAAGGATCAGCCGTTGAGCGCGGCTCGTTCGTTTTCCAGGAATTCTTCCTCCAGCATTGCATCGGCCAGGGCAATCGATTCTGTCTGGCCATTGCTGGCGCCACGCTTGCCGCGCAATTTTCCGAACAGATGCTCCAGCTTATGTTCCAGCTTGGTGGCAGCACCTTCGATGGCAAGTTCCAGCGATTCAGCCTTGTGTGTCACCGAAATTGGCTGATGGCCTTTTGGCCGGGCCTCAAGCTGGCATCGCAAATCGTGGGGACCAGGCTTGTCGCCGTTCTCATCCCCCAAATGAACCTCGACCCGTGTCAGGTCTTCTTCGTAACGTTCGAGCGTGCTTTCAATGGTAGTACGTACCCACTCCTCCAGTCGGATGCTGCTTTGAATATGGTTATCGCTGTTGACTTGGATTTGCATAGTTCATCCCTTATTTCGGCTAGCTCGCCAGGGGCCCATCGACGTTAGCGCAACGGCCCCTTGAATACAGAGTCGGGCTGGCAGCGGAACAATTCAAGCCCCAAAAAAAGATAAATATTCATTTGCAAATAAAGCCGGACAATCGCCAGAAGCGCTGTTAATGTCGGGAGTTGCCTCGCCCCGCATCCCTCCCGACAATCCTCTCTTTAGCCTGCACCGCAAGGGAACATCCGCCCCTCGCTGCCCTGAAAAGGGCTACGCCCAGACCTGCATCGCAGAGCATTCGCCAGCCCGCCCCCCGGCTCATTGGTCCGAAGTTATTCCGGCATGCGCCTTGCAAACTTCATGGCGGAGCTGCCGCAGGCAGGGATCTACCGATCCATCGCCCGCCCGGCCCCTCGATTGCTGGATGAACACGAACATGGAATGGCCGACGGTCCGGTGTTGCGAACTAATCCCGATCAAGGCCGGTCAACAACTGCACGTTCAATCAGGCGGTGACGCATCATGGACAATCCTTTTCAGATCATTACGGACGCCTTCGCGCCGCAATACCAAATCAACCTGAGCATCCAGGGCCTGGATGGCAGCATCATGCTGACCCTGTCCAAGGGCGGGCGCATCGTCGCCAAGCGCATGATCAGCGCCCAGCAACGCAACGATCCGGAACGGCTTCGACGCCTGGTGCAAAGCATCCAGTTCGGCATTGCCATCGAACAGGGCCATAGCGCCGTAGCGATTCTCGAGGCCATGACCGGCGGCGACAACATCAAGGTGCCACCACCGCAATCACAAGGCCCGGCACCCTCCGCTGTCGGCGTTTAGATCTCGCCTTTCTCAACCTCCGAATGCTCGCTGGAACCCGCACCGATCCTGCGGTGCGGATGTTCGATCTTTACCGACGGAAACTGCGACGAGGCGTAGCGCACCACCAGAATCGCAAACGCCAGCAACAAAATGCCGCCGCACAGGTAGATGATTCCCAGGTCCGGCGGGCTGTGGTGGGAGACGTTGGAAATCAACAGCCGCGTCAGCGCGGTGATTGCCACGTAGATCAGGAAACGCACCGGCATGTGGTTGGTCTTGAAGTAAATCCCGACCATTGCCCCCAGTTCCAGATAGATGAACAACAGCAAGATATCGTCGATCTTGATGTGCCCCACCTCGATCATCTGCATAAACTCCATCACCGCCGCCCAGGCGGTCACCGCACCGATGGCGAACAACGCCAGGTAATGGAACGTCTCGACGAACAGGTTGCCCAGGGATTCGGCCAGTTGATGCACGTTCTGGCGCAGGTTCTCGGCCCAGTTGATTTTCACGATGTAGTTTTCCTTAGGTCGACTCGACCGGATGATGCGGGATGGACGTGACGGTTTTCTGCATGCAGAAAAAAGGCCATTGTCAGAGATGAGATGGCGATGGGCTGGTATTCGACACGTGCTGACCTGAATCGGCCACGCCGAGCACCAACATGGCGTGCGCGACAAGTCTGGAAACCGGTCTACATTAAAAAGCCACTACCCAAAGGGAAAGGATTCGCTTATTCTTTGCCCTGTATATAAATACAGTAGTCACACAGACAAACCAATGTGAAGGCATGTGAGGTGGTGAATGGCCGTCGAAGTGGTATACCGCAGCAGCCGAGATCTGGAGCGCTTGTTCATGGATAAAGCCGAAGCTGACCGTCATGACAAAATGCTGGAGCTCGCCGAATTGCTGGCCGAGGTGTTGCAAAAAGCCGTTCCATCGCTGAGCGAGCAACAGGTGGAGGAAGCGGGAATCTACATGGCGAAGAATCGCGATGTATTCGCCAAGGCATTCAAGAGCCAGCCGGACGCCCTGTCCGAATTGCTCAATCCGTCGGACGAATGAACCAACAGATCGCAGCCTTCGGCAGCGCGTGCATTAGATATTCCATGCACACGCTGTCGAAGGCTGCGATCTTTTTTTATCGGTACAACAAACGCTCCGCCAATTCGTCGGCCACTCGGGCCGGCGAGCGTTTTTCCGCCTGGGCGTGGGCGTAGACTTCCGTGAGCCGCGCACCGATCTTCGACAGGTGCGCGGTGATGGTTGACAATTCTTCACCGCGGTGCTTCAGGGCGACGTAGATCAGGCCGCCTGAGTTGATGACGTAGTCCGGGGCATAAAGGATCCCGCGCCTTTCCAGCTGATCAGCGACTTGCAGATTGCTCAATTGATTATGAGCCGAGCCCGCCACCGCCGAGCAGCGCAGTTGCGCCACGCTGTGGCTGTTCAACACGCCGCCGAGACCGCAGGGCGCCAGGATGTCGCAAGGGGTACTGAGCAAGGCATCGTTGGCGATGGGATGAGCGCCCAATTGTTCCATTGCCAATTGGACCTTGCCGGGATCGATGTCGCTGACCAGCAATTCCGCGCCCGCTGCGTGCAGTTGTTCGGCCAGGGCATAACCGACATTGCCCAGGCCCTGGATGGCAACCCGCAGGCTCTCCAGGTTATCGCTGCCCAGGCGGGCCATGGCCGTGGCACGGATGCCGGCGAAAACGCCCATCGCCGCGTGGGGCGCCGGGTCTCCCGCGGCGGTGGTGCTGGTGACATGACGGGTCTGCTGGGCAATACAATCCATGTCGGCCACGGACGTGCCGCTGTCGATGGCGGTGATGTAGCGTCCGTCCAACTGCTCGATGCAGCGCCCGAAGGCTTCGAACAATGCGGCCCGGCTGTCGACATGCGCCGGACGCATGATGACCGCCACTCCCCCACCCACGGGCAAACCAGCCAAGGCGGCTTTATAGCTCATGCCTTGGGCCAGGCGCACCGCATCCGCCACGGCACTTTCGTCGTCGGGGTAGGAAAGATAACGACAGCCACCCAGGGCAGGCCCCGGACGGCTGCAATGAATGGCAATCACCGCCTTCAACCCGGTTGCCGGGTCTACGCTCAAGTGCAGCGATTCAAGGCGGGAGCTTTGCATGAGAGCAAACATCGACAGGCTCCCGAATCACTTTTGTCTGTTTCGCCAGTATAGGCGCGCGGTCGAAATTTGCTGGAGCACGCCGGAATAAGCCCAAGTGTCGCGCAGCTTTTTAGGCATAACCTGTTACTGCGTATTTGCGAGACTGGACGAAAAGCCACGGCAGAGCTAAAACGAGGCATAGTCCGGAGACTGTGATGAAGCCGCGCCAAGCCTTTTTTGACTGTCTGCACCGTTCCCCACCGGCGTTGTTCGAAGCCGCGCTATGGATTGCCGCCGAACACGATCGAGAGGTGGACGTACCGGCGTTGCTGCAGGTGTTTCAGGAGCTGCAACGGCACGTCAGCCATGGCCTGCCCACGCTGCCGGCCAGCGAACTGGGCCAACCGTTGCTTCGACGCCTCAATGATCTGGGTTTCGCACAGGACGATTCCGCCCCGCTACGCCCTCGCGCGGCGTTGCTGGACAAGGTCCTGGCGCGCAAGCACGGCCAGCCGCTAGCCCTGGGCCTGATAGCCTTGGAACTGGCTCGCGGCTTGGAAATCCCGCTGGCGGGCGTCAACTTTCCCGGCCACTTCCTGTTGCGGGTGCCCGGCGCCGATCATCTGCTCGACCCATGCGGTGGCCGTCGGTTGTACCCCAACGATTGCCGGGAATTACTGCAACGCCAATATGGCCCGAACCTGCAACTCAAGGCTGAACATCTGATCAATGCCGAGCCGATGCAAATGCTGCAACGGTTGTCGCGCAACCTGCGGCAATTGCATCTGGCCAATGATGATTACATTGCGGCACTGATCGACGCCGAACGCGTCTTGGAAATGGGCAACGCCAACGCCGCCGACTACCTGGCGCGCGCCAGCCTCTATCAACGGCTCGACTGCCCCAACGCCGAACGTTTTGACCTTGAGCATGCCTTGATGCTCAGTGAAGATCCAATTCAACGGCTGCGCTTGACCGAGCGACTGGGGCATCTGCCGCCCAATTCGATTGTGCATTGAAGAGCTTGCTCGCGACGGCGATAGGCCGACTTATGCCAAATCAGGCAGGGGCATCGGACTGGTTCGCCGGATGCGCCCGCTTAAAGGCCTCATGCCCAGCCGCCAACGCCGCGACACGGCGGATTCGCGGGTAGGCTTGCAATGAAACATTGAACCGCTCGGCGGCGTACAGCTGCGGAATCAGGTACACATCCGCCACGCCAGGCAATTCGCCGAAACAGTAGCCGTTGTCACCAATCAATTGCTCCACCGCCGTCAGCCCCTGGCTGATCCAGTCCGCGATCCACTCAGTCACCTGCGTTTCATCGTGTCCCCATTTGCGCAGCTTGTTGAGCACACTGACGTTGTGCAGGGGATGGATATCGCAACCGATCAGCGCCGCGACGCCACGTTCATGGGCGCGGGTCGCAAGGTCGCCGCTGAACAGCGGCACCTGTGGATAACGTTCCTCCAGGTATTCGATGATGGCCGGCGATTGCACCAGCAGCGCCCCCTCATCGGTGCGCAGCGCCGGTACCCGCCCCTGTGGATTGATTGCCAGGTACGCCGGCTGGCGATGCTCGCCCCCCGGCGCGGCGATCAGGTTGACGGGCAGGGCCTGGTAATCCAGGCCCTTGAGCGCCAAGGCAATACGCACTCGGTAGGACGAAGTGGAACGGTAATACGTATAGAGTTCCATTCCCATGCCTCACCGTGCCGACAGGATCTTGCCGCGGCACTCGCCGAAGCCGATGGACGCGACGCCCTCGCGGCTGCAACGGGCGCGCAGGATGATTTCATCGCCATCTTCCAGGAACTTGCGGACTTCGCCAGATGCCAGTTCGATCGGCTTCTTCCCGCCCTCGGTGATTTCCAGCAGGCTGCCAAACTGACCGCTTTGCGGTCCCGACAGCGTACCCGAGCCAAACAGATCGCCCGCTTTCAACTGGCAGCCGTTGACGCTGTGGTGCGCAACCATTTGCGCGACCGTCCAGTACATGTATTGGGTATTGCTCAGGGTCAGTCGATGAGCCGGCAGGTTCTGCTCACGCATGGCTTCGGTCAGCAGCAGCACTTCCAACTCGATGTCGAATGCCCCTTCAGCCTGGTCACGTTTGTCCAGCAAGTACGGCAACGGTTGCGGATCGCCCTCGGGACGCGTTGGCTGCGGACGGCGGAACGGTTCGAGGGCTTCGGCGGTCACGACCCATGGCGAGACACTGGTCAGGAAGCTCTTCGACAGGAACGGCCCCAGCGGCTGGTATTCCCAGGCCTGGATATCCCTGGCCGACCAATCGTTGAGCAGGCAGAAACCGGCAATGTGCTCGGCCGCGTCGCCGATGGCGATCGGCTCGCCAAGGGCGTTGCCTTTGCCGATCCAGATCCCCAGTTCCAGCTCGTAGTCCAACCGCGCGCAGGGGCCGAACGTTGGCTCGGCCTGCCCAGCCGGCAAGGTCTGGCCCTTCGGGCGGCGTACATCGGTGCCCGACGGCCGGACCGTCGAGGCACGTCCGTGGTAACCGATGGGAACGTATTTGTAGTTAGGCAGCAGCGGATTGTCCGGCCGGAATAGCTTGCCGACATTTTGCGCATGCTCAATGCCGACGTAGAAATCCGTGTAGTCGTTGATTTTCGCCGGCAGGTGCATCTGGCAGTTCGCTGCCAGTGGCAGCAGCTTTTCACCCTGGGCCACGATCTCGTCCCGCCGAGGGCTGCCCTCACGCAGCAACTCCAGCAACTGTTCACGCAAGGCAACGCGGGCGCCACGGCCGAGGTCGAAGAACGCATTCAACTGGCCGTCTTCCATCGCCCGGATGGCTTCGCCCGCAGCGCCGTCGAACAGGCCTGCTTGCAGCGCCGCCTGCAAGTCGAAAATCCGATCGCCGATGGCAACGCCGCTGCGCGGGGATTCGCCAGCCGGACTGAAAATACCCAGCGGCAAGTTCTGCAAGGGAAAGTCGGCATGGCCGTTGGCGGAGTCGACCCAGCTACGGGTGGATGAAACTTGAGTCATGGATTATCTCCGGGTCGGGTCAAAGGTGACCGGCAACGAGGCCCAGCAGGCATCGTAGTCCGTTTGCAATTGTGGGCAGTCCAAGGCGAAACGGCTCGGGCGCAGCACTTGGCTGGTCTCGAACATGAACGCCATGGTGTTGTCGATTTTTGCCGGTTTGAGTTCGGCATTGATGGCCTTGGTGCAAGTTTCGCCGTCGGGACCATGGGCGCTCATGCAGCTGTGCAGCGACGCGCCTCCCGGCAGGAAACCTTCAGCCTTGGCATCGTAGGCGCCCTGGATCAGCCCCATGAATTCATTCATGAGATTGCGGTGGAACCAAGGAGGACGGAAGGTATTCTCGGCCACCATCCAGCGCGGCGGGAAAATCACGAAATCGAGATTTGCCAAGCCATGGACGCTGGTGGGCGACGTCAGCACGGTGAAAATCGACGGGTCCGGATGGTCGAAGCTGACCGTGCCGATAGTGTTGAAACGGCGCAGGTCATATTTATATGGCACGTTGTTGCCATGCCAGGCCACCACGTCCAACGGCGAATGGTCCAGTTCGCAGGTCCACAGCTCCCCGAGAAATTTCTGGATCAACGTAGTGGGTTGGGCGAGATTTTCGTATTGAGCGACCGGCGACAGGAAATCCCTCGGGTTAGCCAGGCCATTGCTGCCGATGGGCCCCAGGTCCGGCAGGCGCAACGGCGCACCATGGTTTTCGGCGATATAACCGCGAGCCTGGGCGTCGAGCAATTCGATGCGGAATTTCAAGCCACGGGGCAACACGGCGATTTCCAAGGGCGCCAGTTCCAGCACGCCCAACTCGGTGGCAATCCGCAACCGCCCTGATTGCGGCACGACCAGCCATTCGCCGTCGGCATTGAAGAAAACCCGCTCCATGGAACGGTTGGCCCGGTAGTGATAAATACTGATGCCAGCCGGTTTGTCCGCGCCAGCGTTGGCGGCCATGCGCACCAGGCCGTCGATGAAATCGGTCGGTTCGCCGGGAATTTCGAGGGGGCTCCAGCGCAGGCGATTCGGCGTGACCTCGCCCAGCGGGCCGCCGGCCAGCTGATGTTCCAGCCTGGTAAAGGCCGGATGGTTGGCCGATGGCCGGATGCGGTACATCCAGGTTCGCCGCGCTTCGCTGCGGGCCATGGTGAAGGCGGTACCGGAAAACAGTTCGGCATACAGCCCGTACGGCGCTTTTTGCGGCGAGTTCTGGCCAACCGGCAAGGCGCCAGGCAGCGCTTCGCTGGAAAATTCGTTACCGAAGCCAGACTGATAAAGCACGTCCGACGGCGTGGAATCGAGGTTCATGGAGCCTCCTGAGATGCGGCCCGTCACTCAATGAAAAACTTGAGGCGTACCGGGTTGTTTTTATCGTAATCCAATTACGCACAACGTAATTTGCTCGGCGACGACCGTCAAGCTATAAAGACGCCCATTCGCCCTACGGACCCGAACCTCCATGGAAAACCCGCCCGGCAACGGTAAACAGAAAGTCCGCTCCGCTGAGGTCGGCACCGATATCCTCAAGGCCTTGGCCGAGCTGTCGCCGTCCACGTCGCTGTCGCGCCTGGCCGAACACGTGCAAATGCCCGCCAGCAAGGTCCATCGTTATCTTCAGGCGTTGATCGCCAGCGGATTTGCCGAACAGAACACAGCCACCAATCACTACGGCCTGGGTCGCGAGGCCTTGCGCGTGGGCTTGGCGGCGTTGAATGGCATGGATGTATTGCAGGTGGCAGCCCTGCCCTTGGCCGAGTTGCGCGATGACTTGAACGAAACCTGTTTCCTGGCGGTATGGGGTAACCACGGTGCAACGGTGGTGCGGATCGAGCCCGCCGTGCGGGCCGTGACCGTGGTGACGCAACTGGGCTCGGTACTCCCTTTGCTCAGCTCATCCACCGGGCTGGTTTTCAGCGCCTATCTGCCGGAGCGCGAGACCATCGAGTTGCGCGACCAGGAAGTACGCGCCACCCACGGCCATGTCCTGGCCGACGAGCAGGCCTATGCAACGCTGTGCGAACACATCCGCAATCGTGGCCTGCATCATGTGCATGGTTTGCTGATGCCCGGAGTGGATGCGTTGTCCGCACCCGTGTTCAACGCCATGGGCGACGTCGCGGCGGTGATCACGATTGTCGGCCCGACATCGCTGTTCCACGCCGATGATAACGGCCCGGCGGCGCAGCGCCTGTTGGCGGCGACCCGGGCCGTAAGCTGGCGAATGGGCTACGAGGGCGCCCCGGGATCAGCCCAGCAAGTGCGGCACGATCCGGATCAGTAGGTCGTTGAGGTGGCCAGTGGTCAGCTGCGGATGAGCGTGCCCGGCTTCCCCGCTGAAGGCCACCGTGTACACGGCCTGATGGTCGCCCTTGGCATGAAAGGGAATATTGTCATCATCGAAGTGAGCCAAGAGATAGTCCGCCAACTTCTGCGATGAGGTTATCACCCGGCCGCCAAGACCGTCGGGCGCAAAACCGGTGACATAGGTTTCATTCAGGTCGATGCCTGGCAGGTGGTCCTTCAGGATCGACTCAAGGTCCGCAACGGCGAGTGACTTCAGGCCAGGCCGGGATAGATCCATCGAGGGACCGTCAGTCAGGCTGGAGACGATATCGATGACGATCCTCTCAAAGCCGATCACGTCCAATCCCTTGATCCGATCCTCAGCGGCGAAAGAATAACGCTTGCTGAAGACTTCACTAACACCTTGGGTGTAGTGAGGGGCAAGTTGTTTTTCAACGCAAGCCAGCGCTTCATCAAACAAGGTGACGGAAGAAACCACCTCGGCGCCAGAAACATCAGTCAGCGTGTTCAAATAATTTTTGTGGGGATTGACTTCCAGCCCTTCCAGGGCCTCTCCCAATAACACCTGCACAGCGAAGTCCACTCGCGTTTTCTTGAGGGCGACGAGCCTTTGCGAATGTGAAGCAAACAATGGAGCGTACATAAAACTTCCTTGTTCTGTATCGAATCAAACTTCCTGTTCGATTCTTGAATTGACGACACTCGTTACGGTGCCGGGGCAGCTGAACTTCAGTCGAACCAACTTCAGCCCGGAACTTATACACCAACACGCTTCGACCTTTCCCCGATGATATGTAAGCGGGCGTAAGTTCTTTATTTAATTCATCACGCCCAAGACCTTGGCTTTGGCGACAGCTTGTGTACGTCGTTGCACGCCCAGCTTGCTGTGGATGCGACGCGAATGGGTTTTTACTGTGTGCAATGAGATGAACAGTTGTTCGGCGATCTGTTGGTTAGAATAACCCTGTGCAATTAACTCGAGCACTTCCAACTCACGGTGGCTGAGCACGGTTTCCTCGGGCACCGTGGGTGGCGGTTCGAGTTGTTCACCGGATTGGGCGGCGCGCACCAGATCCGGTTGACGCAGGCACAGCTCGCGCAAGGCTTGTTGCGCCCGCCAGCAGGCAACCCGCTCAAGCCCTTCTTGCATGAGAGCACGCGCCTGGGAGCGATCGGCCGACAGCCAGACGACTTCCGCCAATACCAGTACCAGTTCGGTCTCCAACCCATGCATTTCGCAACGTTGCGCCTGGGCGATCATTTCCCGGAGCCGGGCCTGTGGTTCCTGCGCCCGGTGCAGATAGACTTCGGTCAGCACCAGCAAGTATTCGAGGCGCGGAATCAACTCCAGGGTCGCTGGCGGCGCGTGCTTGGCCTGCGGTCCGCGAAAATGCCGCAACACTCGGGTCAAGACTTCATGGGCCAGTTCCGGGCGCCCCTGCTGCAGCCAGAATTGACAGCTGACTTGCAGCAGTACACCACGGTATACCGTCTCGGGGATGTGCCGCTGTTGCATGATCCGTTCGGCGTCGCGAAGCTGCATGAAGGCTTCGCCATAGTCGCCCTGGTTGGCGGCCAGGCTTGCCTTGCCGAGAAAGCCATAGAGCACTTGCTTGTCCTGGCTGCGCAAGCCGGCTTCGAGCCCTGCCTGAAAATGCTCGCCAGCCTGCTCCTCAAGCCCCATGCGCAACGCCAGGCGTCCCCGCCGCAAGGCGATACGTCCCAGCAACGCAGAGAAATCCTGCCCTGGTTTATCGAGCAACGCCTGAACAGCGCCCAACAAGTGGTCGGCCCGGTGAGGCGCGCCGCGCTGCTCCAGGATTTGCGCGTGGTCCAACTCCAATAGCCCTTCGAACACCAGCGAGCCCCCGGCGCGCGCGACACATAGCGCCTGGCGATTGATCGCCTGCGCCAGCGCCAATTCACCTTGAAGCAGCGCCTGTTGTGTCTGGCCAATCAGGCACAGCACCTTGAGGGCCCAAGCCTCCGGGTCCAGGCCGGCCTGGGCCTGGAAAAAATGTTCGCGCGCCTGTTCGCCGTCTCCGCGCAAGTGCAACAACCAGCCACGCAAGACCTGCCAGCGGGCAATCAGCTCTCGCTGCTGACAAGCCAGGGGTTGGGGCAGGAGCCTGGTCAGCTGTTCGATACAGCCTTCAGCCTGGTCGAAGCGTCCGGCGAAGAGCAAGGCGGTCGTGATCACCCCGACCGATTGCGCGGTTCCGAGCGACAGCGCTTCGCCCTGCTGGTCATGGAGGGCTAGCAGCAATTGGGCATTGCTGCCTTGCAGGACATGTTCGAAATGAAAGTGTTGCAGGAGACTGACGGCGGTCTCGAATTCCCCGGCTTGCATGGCCTGTTCGAATGCCATCGGCCAGTCCTGCTCGGCCGCAAACCACTGGCAGGCTCGTCGATGCCAGGAGCGGCCTTGTGGCCAGGGCTCCTCACGCACCAATCGCGCCAGGGGCGGGAAAATCCGCAGCCAGTCCGATGACTGCTCCGAGGGTTCGATAAAGCATCCCAGGTCCAGCAGCAACGGAAGGCATTCGGCGCCCACCGTATCGCCGAAAAGATGGGTGCAAAGCTGCCCGTTGAAGCGCGGCAGGTGCGCCAGCACGCGCCAGGCCTGGGCCAACTCCGGGGTCAACGTACCGAACAGTTCGTATTCAAGGTAATCCAGCAAAGTGCCGGGCCGCCCCGGCGTTGCGTGCCGGCGTGCCCATTCACAGCGTTCGAGCAAAGTGATGCGCACGCCGGCACACCAGCCGCCGCTACGCTGTATCACTTCCCGGGCTGTGCGCGCTGCCAGCGGGCCGGGCAGATGCACCAGCAGTTGCTGGACATCGTCGCAAGAAAACGCGAGGGCCGGGGCGTCGACTTCATATAATTCGTCATCGAGCAACAAGCGTGGCCAGTTGCAATGGGGACGACGGCGTCCATTCAACCACAGGTGCAATGCCGGGCTGCTGGTGCTCAACAAACGGTCAAGCAACAGGTCCAGCTCAGGATTGGGCGTGCGGCAATAATCGTCCAGGAACAGCCACGTCGGGATTTGTAAACGCGCCAGATGAGCCAACAGGCTCGTCTCATCCGTCACCGGCAGCCCGAGGGCTTGCGCCAGGCATTCGCACAGTTGCGCGGCGTCCATCACCGCGCCCGCCAAGGGTAGCCAATGCAAGCGGCACCCCGCGGGCGCTTGCAGGAAACACTCGGCGAACAATGCGCTCTTGCCACTTCCCGCCGGTGCGCAAAGCAGTTTTACCCGCGCCTCGGAAACCAACAGGGGCTCGCTCAACGACCTGCGCGGCACGTGTGTCGAAGACAGGCGAGGCAGCAGCCCTGGACGGTCCGGACACGGGGTCATGGCGGTCATTGCGAGGTCCCTTTTATTGTTGTTCCTTCACCCTAGACCGGTGTCGACCACCTTAGGAGAAGTATTCAGCGCGCTGATTGGCGGCCATAAAAAAAAGACCGGCAACTCGGTTGCCGGTCTTCCTTTCGCTGTCCCGCCAGTGGGCTTACCGGACCCCACTCGAACGCAACGCCGCCGGGGTATAGTCAGCCGCCCGAGCCTCGAACCCATATACGTAGGCGTGTTTCTCTTCGTTCTTCATGCCCAGCGCGATGTAGCGGCCGGCGATGATGTCGTAGAGCGCCTCGAGGGTGTAGCCCGGGTTCTGATGGTCGTAGTAGAACTGGGCATGCCCCTCTGCCACGCGCCACAACTGGCCGCGACCGTCGTAATGGTCCACCAGCGCCGCTTGCCAGCTGTCCTCGTCGATGTACATGTGACGCTTGGCGTAGATATGCCGCTCGCTCGGCTTGACCGTCCCGACCACTTCCCACACCCGGTGCAATTCGTAGCGGGTCAGGTCCTGGTTGATGTGGCCGGCCTTGATCACGTCATCGTACTTGAGGCTTGGCGAATCGAGCTTGTAGCTGTTGTACGGGATGTACATTTCCTTCTTGCCGATCAGCTTCCAGTCGTAGCGGTCCGGCGCGCCGGAGAACAGGTCGAAGTTATCGGAGGTGCGCAAGCCGTCGGCGGCCGTCCCCGGGCCGTCATAGGCCACCTGCGGGGCACGTCGTACCCGGCGCTGGCCGGCGTTGTATATCCACGCCAGGCGCGGTTCCTTCACCTGGTCGAGCGTCTCGTGTACCAGCAGCACGTTACCGGCCAGGCGCGCCGGCGCCGTGACCTCCTGCTTGAAGTAGGTCAACACGTTGCTGGCTTTTTCCGGGTCGGCGTCCTTGATCAGGAACGGCACGGCGATCTCTTCTTCGAAGCGGATCGGCGTGAAGCTACCGTTGGTCTGTGGCGTGGCCTGGGTGATGACGCGCCGCAGGTTACCGCCGTGGTACCGGGTGATGTGGTTCCACAGCACTTCCACGCCGTTTTTCGGGATCGGAAACGCGTAATACCGGTTGCCGGTGAAGTTGGCCAGGCCGTTGCCGTCGTTGATGGCGTTCACATTGAGCGCGCTGCGCTTGGCCGCCTCATAGATCTCCGGCGGCAGGCCGACACTGCGATGTGTCGGGTAGACCGGGATCTTGTAGGTTTCCGGGTAGCGCTTGAACATCGCGACCTGGCCGTCGGACAGCTTGTCCTTGTATTTGTCCACGGTCGCGGCGGTGATGGTGAACAGTGGTTTTTCATTGGCGAACGGATCGGCCAGGAAGCCTTTGCTGTCCACGGCGCCAGCGTTTTTCGGAATGCCGCCGGTCCAGGCCGGGATCGAGCCGTCAGCGTTGCCGGCCTTTTCCGCGCCCAGAGGCGTAAGGCTGGTGCCCAGCTTGTTCGCTTCCTCCGGCGAGACCGCCGCCATCACGTTCACGGCCAGCAGGCTCAGGGCCAGGGCACCGCATTGCAGGATCGTCTTGCGCATTGGGTTTTCCTTGTCAGCCAGATCAGAAGTTCACGCCGAAGCTCAGCGCGAGGAAGTCGCGGTCTTCGAGAACGTTGTAATCGCCGCCGAAGAAGTCGGTGTAGCTCAGACTGGCGGTGTAGGTATTGCGGTAATCGGCATCGACGCCGACGCTGACGGCCTTGGCGCCTTCGTTGAACAGGCCGTTGGGCCCATAGCCGGCCACATCGTGGGACCAGGACACGTTGGGCTTGAAGTTGACCCCGCCGATGACGTTGGAGTAGTCGAGAATCGCCCGAGCGCGGTAGCCCCAGGACGTCGACGTGACGAATCCATCGGTGTCACCGTTGAAGCCGTACTGGCCATAGACCGAGTCGCGGCCGTAACGCAGCTCGTCTTTCGACTCGAGACCACCGACATGCACGACCGCCGCCTCGCCTACCACGGTCAGGCGATCGGCGCCCAATACCTGGTCGAAGAAGTGGGTCAGGGTGCTCTGGAGCTGGGTGACTTCCTTACGCCGGTAGCCGGTATTGTCGGCGCCCGGCGAGGTGGCGATGGGGGATGCGGCGCCACCGGCGATCGGGTTGACCAAGGCGAGCGTCAGGTCATTGGTGTTGACCTGCACCGGTGCATTGGGGCGATAGCTGATCTCGCCGGTCCACGCAGTGCCTGTCGGCAGCGTGGTGGAGAAGCTCGCCCCGTACAGGCGGATGTCTTCAGGGTATTCAAGATAATACCCACCGCGACCCAGCATTACGCTTTGTGCCAGTCCCGCGCCGCTGCCCGGAGCAATCCCCTCGGCTATCGCAATCATGCCGGGCAGCGCGGACAACGTGGACAGTCCGGCCGTAGTGGTGCCCACGGTAGGCGTACGACTGTGGTAATTCATGAAATACAGGCCGTACTCGGTATCATCGCCGAGCCAGCGCAACGCCGTCCCCCACTGGCCGGAATCCCGCGCATCGCGGTCACCGCCGCGAGGAATCACAACCCCTTCGCTGGTCACCTGGATGCCCTGGCCAAATGCCTCGGTCAGCGGCACGAACGGCGCAATCGCCGGGCTGCCTACGGTGTAACCAGTGGTGCATCCATCCGCCACCACATCGTTGCCGAAGAACGTACCGCAGTTATCGACGACCGTCTGGTCCCACTCTATCTGGTAGAAACCTTCGACAGTGAGCTTGTCCGTCAAGCCCTGGGAAGCAAACAGCATGTTCACCGGGATCAAGCCTTCCTTGATCTCCGCGCCCGGACGACGGAACGCAGACACGTCCACCGGGTTGATGCTGTTGATGGAGTTACCGATGAAGGTACTTTCACCCCAACTGACCACCTGCCTGCCGGCGCGCACGGTGCCGGGCAAATCGGCGATGGAATAGTTGTGATAGACAAAGGCATCGAGAATCTGCGCGCCCGATGACTTGGCGCCTTCTTTGCGATTGCTGTCGCTGATGTCCTTGAACTCCCGGTTTTCGTCCTTGAGTTCGAAGTCGTACCAGTACTTGCCGCGCACGAACACACCGGTGTCGCCGTACTTGAGTTCCAGGTCGTGCAAGCCCTTGAAGATTTTCGAGAAGGTCTCGCCTTTCTTGAAGTTAAGTCGCCCATCGTCACCGGTGGAGGATTGCCCCCTCCCCCCGTTGACCGTACCGACCAGATCCTTGTCGGCATCGCGCATGCCCCAGCTCGCGCCGACGGACAGAGAGGAGTCGAACTGCCCCTCGATCTCGCCAATGTTGAAAGAAACGGCCTGCGCCTGGGCACAGCAACCCAAGGCCACCGCGACGGCCAGCGCCTGCGGCTTGAAGATGGCGCGCATTGTTATTGTTGTCATGCGTCTTCCCCGGTGAGTGACAGAGCCTTCACCCTACTGCCGCCGGCATTGGGCGATAAGCGCACCAAGGGGGTATTCGCGCTGTACCCCAAAAGGATTACTGCCCGTGCGGGAACGGCTTATGCGGCAAGCATGAACGGACTGGATGAGGGGTCATCAATGCCGCGCATGACCAACATGGTGCCCTCAACTGTTGCGCGCACTGCAACAGTGCATGTCCGTAACCGGACTGTTTCCTACAGCCTGCGCCTACTATGCTGGCCGGGCTTGCAGGACAACGGGCCCGCAAGCACAAGTCGCCTGGCGTCCCCCGCGCCTGACGCACCGTCATTCGGATGGATTGCGCATCAATCCATCGTCCCCGTGTACAACTGACGTTGATTTGTAGCTCCTTTCCAACGTCATGCTTAGGCCGCTGCTTTTGCAGCGGCCTTTTTTATTTGTAGGTTATTTTTCTCGATAAAAACTTCTCGATTCCTACAACACCTAGGTAATCCCTCAGCTGCCGAGTTTATTTAATTAGCCATTATCAATTTCGCGACGGGACCGCCAGGAATAGCTATTTCGGCCATTCAAATTCTTCCTACCTATCTAACTCTCACTGCCATTAAAAAATCCTCAAGCACCTAGCGCCAGTTCCTACAACAAACCGAGAACCCAACTACGCGCACATAAAAATTTCACTGTTACGCTGAAGTCAATCGCAGCACTTCGCTTCGATTTTCATCAGTGGATTATTGATATGCAGATAAACAATACAAGTTATCGCTCAAAAAAAAGTTTTAATAGCCGCATTCGTTTTCTGGTCTTCCATTACACAGCCGGCAACTTTGCCTCTTCCATCACCGCACTGACCGGTCCTTCGGTCAGTGCTCATTACCTTATCCCCGACTTTGCCGACCCCACTTACTTGAAGGCTGGCTTCAAAGAGCCACAGATCTTCAACCTTGTAGACGAAAACCAGCGGGCCTGGCATGCCGGTGTGAGCAGTTGGGGCAACCGCAGCAATTTGAATGACACTTCGATTGGCGTTGAAATTGTCAACCTGGCCACCGACAACCAAGGCCAATTTACCTTTCCGCCCTATAAGGCCCAGCAAATCGAGGCCATCGAGTATTTGGCATCCGACATTCTCAAGCGATATCCGGACATCAGCCCGGTCAACGTGGTGGCGCATTCGGACATCGCTGCGGGGCGAAAAAGCGACCCGGGCCCGATGTTTCCTTGGCGCGCGCTGTATCTCAAGGGAATTGGGGCTTGGTTTGACGATTGCACCCAGAAAACTTACATGCAGGCATACCAAACCCAGGGAATCCCGCTTCGCGAACAATTGCTGGGATTATTCAGGAGGTATGGCTATGACACGTCGGCGGCCACCACAACCGTAGGCTTTCAACGACTCGTACGCGCCTTCCAACTGCACTTCCGCCCGGCCAAGTATGACGGTGTGATGGACATCGAGACCGCCGCGAACCTGGCTGCCCTGGTGAAGAAATACTTCCCCTGAACCGGTCACCGCTGCTGACGGCAACCGGTCCGGGCGATGGGTTTAAACGGCGTAACGCTGCAGGTTAGCCATCATCTCTTTCAAGGCTTCGAGGTTGTCATTCGGGTGAACAGCATCCTGGAAGTCGCAGATCTGCTGCCAGTGGGCGGCGACGTCTTGCGGCGAGAAACCTTCGCGCGGGTCGAACCCCGCGCCGAGGCTGCGCTCCCAGCGCACCTTGCCCATCCAGCCGCCGCCCACTTCGAACAATCCGGAGGTTTCCTGGCAGGCTTCACTGGCCAGGTACACCACCAGTGGGCTGACCAGTTCAGGCTTGAGTTGCTCGAACACTTGAGGCGGGATCAGGCCTTCGGTCATGCGGGTGCCGCCGGTGGGAGCGATGGCATTGACCAGGATGTTGTTCTTGCGACCTTCGATGGCCAGGGTGCGAGTCAGGCCATAGAGACCAAGCTTGGCCATGCCGTAATTGGACTGGCCAAAGTTGCCGTAGATGCCGGACGTGGAAGCCGTGAAGATTACCCGGCCATAATTCTGCTCGCGCAAATGCGGCCAGGCCGCACGAGTGACTTTGTAAGCGCCTTCGACATGAACGCGATACACCAGGTCCCAATCGGCATCGTCCATTTTGTGAAAAGTCTTGTCTCGCAGGATACCGGCGTTGTTGACGACAACATCAACCCTGCCGAACACGTCGAGGGCGTTCTGTACTAGCTTGTCGCCATCGGTAACCGAATCGTGATTGGCTTCGGCAACGCCGCCGGCTTCACGAATTTCACTGACCACCCGATCCGCCGCCGAAGCGTTGGCTCCCTCCCCCTGCGCCGAACCGCCAAGATCGTTGACCAGCACTTTTGCGCCATGCCTGGCGAACAACAGCGCATGGGCGCGACCCAGGCCGCCACCGGCTCCGGTGACGATCACGACTTTATCTTCGAAGCGCACAGAATCATTCATGGGCAGAACTCCAACAGGCCGATAGGACATTGCCACGAGTCTCCTGTACAAGCCGACCAGTCACAATCAACAAGGGAGAAAGTGAATAGCAGCCGATAAGGTGCAGGGATGATGCCCCGGTTGCGCTACGTCGCCCTGAAGGCAAGCGTCAGGAACACGCCAGTTGCCGGGAAGGCGCAGCGATGGCTTCACGAAACGCGAGGTAATGCTTGAGCACCTGTACAGGCGCCTCGGTGTGGGGGTAGTGACCAATATCGGGCAACAACACTGTGTCGGCGTTGGGAACCAGGGCTTGGTAGCGCGCCACCATATGCGCGCCGGAAATGGGATCGAACGCCCCATCGATCACCCGCATGGGCACCTCGCCGCGCTGCATCGCCTTGACCCAGCGATCACGCTGCACGCGCCGCTCCGGGATATAGGCAATGAGTTTGTGCATGATCCGAGGCCCGCGATGGGTTTCGACCAGGCTCCAGTAATCATCCAGTTCACTCTCGGTGGGAGCAGTCCAAGGGCCGAAGATCCGTCGGAAACTCTTGACCAGGCCATCCCTGGAAAACGCCCGGCCGATCAGCCAACCCAGAGGGCTGAGCAACAGTTTTTGCATCAGCACCGGACGATGGGTTTCCGGGAATAAACCGCCATTGAGAAAGGTGCAACTGGCGACATTGGCGCGTGCCTCGCCATGCCGGGCGATGAGCTCCTGCGCCACACTGTCGCCGTAGTCATGGGCCAGTATATGGATCGCTTGCGTCACATTCAGGTGGGCCAGCAGTGCCTGTTGCAGATCGGCCTGTTCGAGCAGGCTGTAGACATGGTCCACTGGCTTGGCGGAGTCACCAAAACCGAGCATGTCGCAGGCAATCACCCGATAACGTTGTGCCAGCGGCTGCCAAAGGTAGTGCCAATCCCAGCTTGCGGTAGGGAACCCGTGGATTAGCAGCAATGGCTCGCCGTGCCCCGCAGTCCAGTAACGGATAGCGTGGCCACGAAACATGAACGTCTGGCCGCGCTGGCGCCAGATACGCAAGGGGATCTGGACCATGGGCATCAGCTCTTATAACTCGGATCTTGCAGGTCGAGTTTGCGCAGGAGCGCCGGCCAGGCCAACGCGCCTCCCATGCCCTGGGCGCTCTTGGTCACGCCGGCCACCATCGCACGGGCACCGGCCAACACCTGCGGCTCGATGGCAATCAGCTCGGCGCCGCCGGTCTGGGCAAGGACCTGGATTTCGCAGGCTCGCTGGAAAATGAACATCATCAGGAACGTATCGGCAATCGTCCCGCCGCAGGTCAGCAGGCCATGGTTGTGCAACATCAGGAAGTTGTTCTCACCGAGGTCAGCTTGCAGGCGGACTTTTTCCTCAGGATTCAAAGCCACCCCTTCATAAGGGTGGTACGCCAGGCTCGACAGTACGAACAACGACTGCTGGCTGATCGGGAGCACTCCTTGCTTCTGCGCCGACACCGCGACGCCGGCGGCGGTGTGGGTGTGCAGCACACACGCCACGTCGTGCCGCACCTCGTGAATCGCGCTGTGGATGGTATAGCCCGCGGGGTTGATCTCGTAGGGGCTGTCCATCAGCTTGTTGCCAGCCTGATCGATCTTGACCAGGTTCGAGGCGGTGATTTCCTGGAACATCAAGCCGTACGGATTGATCAGAAACTCTTCCGTGCCAGGCACCTTCGCAGAGATATGGGTGAAGATCAGGTCGTCCCAGCCATGCAGCGCGATCAGCCGATAACAGGCCGCCAGATCGACTCGGGTTTGCCATTCGGCTGCACTGACCTGATCCCTGATGCCGGCTGCCGATTGAAGGGACGCTACGCTCACGGCTATGACCTCTCTCTGGCTTCTTGTTATAAGAAAACGTCCACTTCTTCGTGAACAAGAAAACCAGTCTAGTCAGCTCCAGCGAGGGCGGTAGTTGCATTGGCAGCCAGCTTACTGGCCGAGCGGGTCACATCAGGCCGGCTTCAATTTGCCGATCAACTCCTTCAGCCAGGGTTCGGC
The DNA here is from genome assembly GCF_048847255.1 of Pseudomonas algeriensis. Classification (NCBI taxonomy): domain Bacteria; kingdom Pseudomonadati; phylum Pseudomonadota; class Gammaproteobacteria; order Pseudomonadales; family Pseudomonadaceae; genus Pseudomonas; species Pseudomonas algeriensis. Next base: position 95,372 of record NZ_JBKKRK010000006.1, read on the forward strand.
ATCCGACTCAGGCGTAACGCTTTCACTGGCATCCAAGCGCAACATAGGCAGTACTTGCTGCACGCCCAGCTCGGCGAACAATTCACACATCTGCTCGCCGCCGCCGCAGAACGTGTCGCCATAACTGGCATCACCCAGGCCGATGACAGCGCCAGGCAAGCCGCGGAACGATGCGGGCAACTGGTCGCGAATCATTGAGTACAGCGGCATCAGGTTGTCCGGCAGCTCACCCATGCCCGTTGTCGACGTTACGGCCAGCAACGCTTGTGGTCCGAAGGACAGGATATCCGCCAAGGTTGCCCGCGGATTAAGGAAGGTTTCGAAATCGGCATCACGCAACATTGTTTCGGCGTGGCGGGCAACTTCTTCGGCCGTGCCGTATACGGAGCCGGAAAGAATCGCGACTTTCATCAATCTGATCCTGAAGCTGAATAGAAGACCGCAATAGTAACAGGCTGCGGGTAAAAGCTGCGATTGACTCTCAACACCAGATAAGGGCAAATAGACATCGATCGACGTTCCTTTTTATAAAGCGTTTATTCGGCTGCTCAACAGGGAAGGTTTCATGATCAACGCTCATCTGATGCAATTGGTGATCAACGCTTCGAACGACGGGATCGTCATCGCCGAGAAGGAAGGCGAAGACAACATACTGATCTACGTGAACCCTGCATTCGAGCGGCTGACTGGCTATAGCAGTGACGAAATCCTCTACCAGGACTGCCGTTTTTTGCAGTCGGGTGATCGCGACCAGCCTTCCCTCGAGTTCATTCGCACAACGTTGAAGCAAGGCGGCTCCTGCCGGCAGATCCTGCGCAACTACCGTAAGGACGGCACACCGTTCTGGAACGAGTTGTCGCTGTCCACGGTGAAAAACGAGGCTGACGGCCACACCTATTTCGTCGGTGTGCAAAAAGACGTAACGGCCCAAGTGAAGGCTCAACAGCGCATTACCCAACTGGAAGCGGAGTTGGCTGAAGCACGGGAAACCGTCGCGCGCCTCCATGCGACGAATGGCGAAAACAAAACCCCGAATTAGCGGTCAGTCACTACAATCACCGGTGAAAGTAATCTTTTTCGAGCACCTTATGCAGCGCGACGCCCTTCTCACCCAGGATGAGCTGGATTTCATCCGGACCATGCAGCACAACCCGCAGTTGAACGAGCGGGATGTCACGTCGAGCTTGCTGGTAAACGGTGGTTCGCAGATCCGTGATCTGCTGACACGCCTGGCGGCGAACGAACAGGTCACGCTGCAGGCCAATTTCGAAAACCAACAGATGACCTTTCCGTTACAACTCGTCGAAGATGAATTCCACGCGATGCACCTTCGCCTGGGTGTGCCGAGCATCTATGAAGAGGGGCCGAAGGTGCGCCCGTGGCGCCTGACGCTCGATGAGCCAGTCGCCCTGGAGAACGCCAAGGGCCAGCCGGGGCCCTTATGGGTGCACGAGGTCTCTTGCAAAGGCGTATTGCTGGAAATACGCAATCGCACCAAGCCGCCCAAGCAATTCGCCCTGTGGTTCAGCCCGTCTGGCTATGAAAGGATTTCTCTTCGCGGGACTTTCGAACGGGAAACAGAGCAAGGCATGTATGCCTATCACCTGGCCCAGCATGACCAGGACGAAACCGAGCGCCTGCGCCAATACATCCTGCAACAGCACCGCCTGACTCATCCGGCGATGCACTTCTAAACGCGGTTCACGTATCCAGGTTACCCGCCAGGAACTGATGCAAGCGCTGCCCCATCACCGAACCCTCATTTCCCAGACAAGCGATCGGCGATCCCGCCAGGCTTTCCTGCGCCAGGTCGGATGCATCGCCGGCCAGCAACAGGGGACAATCCAGGCCCATCGCCAACTTGGTCAGCCGTCTGGGCAATTCGGTGGCCGGTGCATGATTGGAGACCAACACCAACGCCAACGGCCGGATCTTCTGGCAAACCAGCGTCAGTTCATCAAAGGGCTGCCCGACGGTCATGACCCGCACGCCCACCTCTGCCTTGGAAACGAACAGCGCTGTTACCAGCAACTCCAACTCCCGGCATTGACCAGCAATGGCACTGACCAGCACTCGCCGCGAGGTTGCCTCACGCTTGAGCAAGAGACGGTGCATGACCCGCGAACGCAAGAAACCGTCGAAGAACAGCCATTCGCTGGTATGCCCGAACTCATGCTGGCGATGCAGCAGGTCTCGCCAGAGCGGCATCAGAATGTCCTGGAATACCACGGGCTCGGCGTAACTCGAGAAAATCTTTCCGTAGACACGATCCAGTTCAATGTCGTCAAAATTGCCGACCGCATCCGACACCTGCTGCTGCCAATCGCTGTAATCGGCACGAACCAGATCGGGTGAAATAAACCTGGAGACTGGCCGTACCGATTCGGTTTTCGCAAGGATCCTACCCACCTTGCTCACGGCGACCCCGCGCTCGATCCAGGCGAGAATGCTCCGCACCTTTTCGATATCGATCAAAGAATACAAGCGATGCCCGCTTTCGGTGCGTGTGGGCTGGATCAGGCCGTAGCGACGCTCCCATGCACGCAAGGTCACCGGGTTGACCCCCGTCAACCGGGCGACTTCCCGAATCGGAAGCAAATCCTCGCGGGTCGAAGCGACAGATGCCTGAGAAGGGTGGTTTTCCTCGACTATCGCGCTCATTTGCCTGGATTTCCCAGCTGGAAAATTGGATCCCAGTTTACCCCTTTCCTGCCATGGGCTGACAAGGACAAACACGTCCGCCCTGCGGATTCGTTGTTTATTGCTCGAAAGGAACAATGCTCGCGCACCCTGCTACCAGGCGCAGCCCAACGCCCACGGGGCGTTTTTCCCATAGCGCTCGTTACAAAGCGAAACAAAATGTCTGGGTCCCCGGTCAAGGGAACCGGTCTCGAAATCGTTAACCCCTGACAGCGCCCCAGCGCTGTACTCGTCTTTACGCATAGGAGGCGCCGGCCGTCGCTGTTATAGTTTTTGCTTGTGCCGCGAACCGAGCCGAACCGTCCCATGTCCACCGCCCCGATCCTGATCACCGGCGCAGCCCAACGCGTCGGCCTGCACTGCGCCCGACGTTTATTGGAGGACGGGCAGCCGGTCATAGCCACTTACCGCACCGAACGCCCGGGCGTGCAGACGCTGCGGGACCTGGGGGCCACGGTGCTGTTTGCCGATCTTGCCAGCGAACCGGGAATCCTGGCGTTCATCGATCTGCTCAAGCAGCACACCGACCAGTTGCGAGCCATCGTGCACAACGCCTCGGCCTGGCTGGCAGAGACGCCGGATAGCGAAGCCACCGCGTTCAACGCCATGTTTGGCGTCCATATGCTCGCGCCTTACCTGATCAACCTGCATTGCGCCGAGCTTCTGCGCCGTTCGGTCCCAGCGGATATCGTGCACATCAGCGATGACGTGACACGCAAAGGCAGCAGCAAGCACATCGCCTATTGCGCCACCAAGGCCGGCCTCGAAAGTCTGACACTGTCATTTGCGGCGAAGTATGCACCGGCCATCAAAGTCAACGGTATCGCCCCGGCCCTGCTACTGTTCAATCCCGGCGACGACCCAACCTATCGTGCCAAGGCCCTGGCCAAGTCCGCGCTGGGTATCGAGCCCGGCAGCGAAGTCATGTACCAGAGTTTGCGTTATCTGCTGGATAACTCATATGTCACCGGCACGACCCTGACGGTAAATGGCGGGCGGCACATCAAGTAGTCACGGTTCGAGGAAGTATCCATGGCGCTTTCGCCCCAGCATTACCGTGAGATCCTGATCGGCCTGGGCGAAGACCCGGAGCGCGAAGGCCTGCTGGATACTCCGGTGCGCGCGGCCAAGGCCATGCAGTACCTGTGTCATGGCTACGAGCAAAGCGTCCAGCAGATCGTCAACGGCGCTCTGTTTGCTTCCGACAGCGATGAAATGGTGATCGTCGCCGACATCGAGCTTTATTCACTGTGCGAACATCACCTGCTGCCCTTCATCGGCAAGGCCCATGTGGCTTATATTCCAACGGGCAAGGTCCTGGGGCTGTCGAAGGTCGCCCGGCTGGTGGACATGTTCGCCCGCCGCCTGCAAATCCAGGAGAATCTCACCCGGCAAATTGCCGACGCCGTGCAGGAGGTCACCCAGGCTGCCGGCGTTGCGGTGGTGATCGAAGCCCAACACATGTGCATGATGATGCGCGGTGTGGAAAAACAGAACTCGACCATGAACACCTCGGTGATGCTCGGTGCCTTTCGCGAATCCAGCACCACGCGTCAGGAGTTTCTGCAATTGATTCGACGGAGCCAATAAATGCCTCAACTTCAACCCGCCATGGCGCGTATCAAGGTCAAGGACCTGCGCCTGCGTACGTTCATCGGCATCAATGAGGATGAAATCCTCAACAAGCAGGATGTGCTGATCAACCTGACCATCCTCTACGCGGCTCAAGAGGCCGTGCGCGACAACGACATCGACCACGCCCTGAACTACCGCACCATTACCAAGGCAGTCATTGCCCATGTGGAAGGCAATCGCTTCGCCCTGCTCGAACGCCTCACCCAGGAGTTGCTGGACCTGGTCATGGCGAACGAGTCGGTGCTGTACGCCGAGGTCGAAGTCGACAAGCCACACGCGCTGCGCTTCGCCGAGTCCGTATCGATCACGCTCGCAGCAAGCAGGGCTACTCCGTAGCCGCCAACAGTCTCAAGCTGTAACCTTCAAGCCTGAACACCGCAAACCAACTTGCAGCTTGAAGCTCGCCGCTTGAAGCTGTCTCGCAGAGACCCTCATGAACGACCAACAACGCCTCGAACTTGAAGCCGCCGCTTTCCGCCGGCTGGTTGCCCACCTCGACAGCCGCAAGGATGTGCAGAACATCGACCTGATGAACCTCGCCGGTTTCTGCCGCAACTGCCTGTCCAAGTGGTACAAGGCCGCCGCCGATGAGCGTCAGGTCGAGGTCAGCCTCGATGATGCGCGCGAAGTTGTCTACGGCATGCCCTATGCCGAATGGAAAGCCCAATACCAGAAAGAAGCCAATGCCGAGCAGCAAGCGGCGTTTGCCAAAGGAAACCCCGATGCTTGACCTGAACACTTTCCGCGCCAGCCTCGAGAGCGGTGAGCATGTCTTTGCCGACACCCTGGCGTTCATTGCCGAAGGCTACGACTACCAGCCCCAGGCCTTCGACAACGGTGGCGTGAAGAACGCGGCCGGGCAGAACGAAGGCTCCTGCAAGACGTTGGGCCTGGCACTGCTTGAGGGCTTGAGCGACAAAGAGGCGCTCCTGGCATTCGGCGAGCATTACCGTTCGGTACTGAACACGCCCGAAGGAAGCGACCACGGCAATATCCGCGCGTTGATAGCCCATGGGTTGGCGGGCGTGAAGTTCGAAGCCCAGCCATTGCAACGCCGCTGATTCACCCGCTGCCGTAGCGAGGGAGCTTGTTCCCTCGCTACGGGGAATACGTCTCAAGTTAAGTGGCACCTCACCACATCCCGACTTTTATGATTGACCCGGCGACTTTATTTCGTTTGCCGGGCACTGCTTCTCGCGGCTTAGATAAGGCAAATCCTTTCTTCTTCCGAGCCGTCATCCATGAGCCGCGACAGCATCAGCCAATCGATTTCCTTCGTTCACCCCGTCAGTCTCAGCCACGGGAAAAATGCCGAGGTCTGGGATTGCGACGCCAAGCGCTATATTGATTTCGTGGGTGGCATCGGCGTGTTGAATCTGGGGCATTGTCATCCTCGCATCGTCGAGGCGATCCGCGAGCAAGCCACCCGCCTGACGCACTACGCCTTCAATGCCGCGCCCCACGCGCCTTACCTCCAATTGATGGAGCGCCTGGCCGCATTCATCCCGGTCGGTTATCCGGTGAGCGGCATGCTGACCAACAGCGGCGCCGAAGCGGCTGAAAACGCCTTGAAGATCGTGCGCGGCGCCACGGGACGCACTGCCGTGATTGCTTTCGACGGCGGCTTCCATGGGCGAACCCTCGCCACCCTCAATCTCAACGGCAAGGTCGCGCCGTACAAACAGAAAGTCGGCGTACTGCCCGGACCGGTCTATCACCTGCCCTACCCCAGCCACGACAATGGCGTGACGTGCGCCGAAGCGCTGAAAGCCATGGACAGGCTGTTCAGCGTCGAGATCGATGTAAACGACGTGGCCTGTTTCATCGTCGAGCCGGTGCAGGGCGAAGCCGGTTTCCTGGCGATGGACGTGGCGTTCGCCCAGGCGTTGCGGCAGTTCTGCGACGACAAGGGCATCGTGCTGATCGTCGATGAGATCCAGTCCGGTTTCGGCCGCACCGGCCAGCGCTTCGCGTTCTCGCGACTGGGGATCGACCCGGACCTGATCCTGCTGGGCAAAAGCATCGCTGGCGGTGTCCCTCTGGGGGCGGTGGTAGGGCGCAAGTCGCTGATGGATAACCTGCCAAAGGGTGGGCTCGGTGGCACCTATTCCGGCAACCCCATCGCCTGCGCCGCCGCGCTGGCAACGCTGGATGAAATGACTGACGCCAATCTCCACGCGTGGGGCGCACAACAGGAAGAAGCGATCGTCAGCCGCTACGAGTCGTGGCGCCGCCGTGGGCTGTCGCCGTACCTGGGCCGCCTGACCGGCGTCGGCGCCATGCGCGGGATCGAACTGGCCCACGCCGATGGCACCCCGGCCCCGGCACAACTGACACAACTGCTGGCCCTGGCACGTGAGTCGGGCCTGCTGCTGATGCCCAGTGGTAAATCGCGGCACATCATCCGGCTGCTGGCGCCGTTGACGACCGAAGCGGCGGTGCTGGAAGAGGGCTTGGACATCCTGGAGGCGTGCCTGGCGGAACTGGCCTGATCAAGGTGTTCCTGACCACACATAACCTTGTGGGAGCGAGCCTGCTCGCGATCGCGGTATATCAGCCAACATCGACATTGACTGGTCTGACGCCATCGCGAGCAAGCTCGCTCCCACAGAAACCGCCCATGAAGTTGCGTTAAATACCAAGCACAAAAAAACCGGCCGAAGCCGGTTTTTTTTAATGCCCGATGAATCAGAACGAAACGTTCTGCAGGCCGTCCAGGTAACGTTCGGTGTCCAGGGCCGCCATGCAACCAGCGCCAGCCGAGGTGATGGCCTGGCGGTAGACGTGGTCGGCCACGTCGCCGGCGGCGAAGATACCTTCGACGCTGGTGGCGGTAGCGTTGCCGTCGCGGCCACCCTTGACGACCAGGTAGCCGTCCTTGAGCTCCAGCTGGCCTTCGAACAACGAAGTATTCGGCGTGTGGCCGATGGCGATGAATACGCCGTCAACCTTGATTTCTTCGAAGCTGCCATCGTTGTTCTTCAAGCGCGCGCCGGTCACGCCCATGTTGTCACCCAACACTTCGTCCAGGGTCGCGTTAAGCTTGAGGATGATCTTGCCTTCGGCGACGCGGGCGTTGAGCTTGTCGATCAAAATCTTCTCGGCGCGGAAGGTTTCGCGACGGTGAACCAGGGTGACCGTGCTGGCGATGTTGGCCAGGTACAGCGCTTCCTCGACCGCGGTGTTGCCGCCGCCGACCACCGCCACGGGTTTGTTGCGGTAGAAGAAACCGTCGCAGGTAGCGCAGGCCGAAACGCCTTTGCCCATGAACGTTTCTTCCGACGGCAGGCCCAGGTAACGAGCGCTGGCGCCGGTGGCGATGATCAGGGCATCGCAAGTGTAGGTCGCGCTGTCGCCGGTCAAGGTGTATGGCTTGGCGGCGAAATCCACGGCATTGATGTGGTCGAAGACGATCTCGGTCTCGAAGCGCTCGGCGTGTTCTTTCATGCGCTCCATCAAGGCCGGGCCGGTCAGGCCGTGGACGTCGCCTGGCCAGTTGTCGACTTCGGTGGTGGTGGTCAATTGACCGCCGGCTTGCATGCCGGTGATCAACAACGGCTTGAGGTTGGCACGTGCCGCATAAACCGCGGCGCTGTAACCGGCAGGGCCGGAACCGAGAATAATCACACGCGAATGACGGACTTCAGACATGACCTGCTCCTGTTGACCGGACCCTGCGGCCCGGAACGCCGGCTGAGCGGCGGGAATAAAAAAAGACTGTTGATGCACTTGGGGAAGGCTTGGGTTCGACAGTCCTGTAAAAAGAATGGGTGCAGCGTATCGAGGGACCGAAGATTAAGGAAATACGGTTTAACAATCCAGCTCATAGGTGAGCTCTATCCGCCGCGACGTCGCCGATAGCGACAAACCTGCGCTAAACCTTTGTTACACGCCGTGTCGCGACTTTCCCGCACAAGGCAAAGTCGGTAAGGTCGGGCGCGTCCACTACCCTTGGAGCCACTTATGCCCGCCCCCGTCCTGTCCGGCCCGCAATATTTGCGCGAAGGGCTCAAATTGGTCCTGAGCCCCAGCCTGCGCCTTTTTGTTCTGCTGCCGCTGGTTGTCAACCTGGTGCTGTTCGTCGGGCTGATCTACCTCGCCGGCCACCAGTTCAGCTTGTGGGTCGACACGCTGATGCCGTCGCTGCCGGATTGGCTGAGTTTCCTGAGCTATGTCCTGTGGCCTCTGTTCGTCGTCCTTGTGGTGCTGATGGTATTTTTCACTTTCACAATGCTTGCCAACATCATCGCGGCGCCTTTCAACGGTTTTCTCGCCGAGAAGGTCGAAGTGGTAGTGCGCGGCACGGATGATTTCCCAGCGTTCAGTTGGGGCGAGTTGGTCGCCATGGTCCCGCGCACCCTGGCTCGAGAGGCGCGCAAGCTCGGTTATTTTCTGCCCCGGGCCCTGGGGCTGTTCGTGCTTTCGTTCATCCCGGTGGTCAATCTGGTGGCCGCGCCACTGTGGTTGCTGTTCGGGATCTGGATGATGGCGATCCAGTACATCGACTACCCGGCGGACAACCACAAGCTGGGCTGGAACGAAATGCTCGCCTGGCTGCGGGAAAAGCGCTGGCAGAGCCTGGGTTTTGGCGGCAGCGTGTACCTGGTGCTGCTGATTCCCTTCGTGAACATTCTGATGATGCCGGCGGCGGTGGCCGGGGCGACGTTGTTCTGGGTGCGGGAGCAAGGCGCCGAGACGGCGCTGGCGCGACAGGGCTGACCCGGTCACGAATCCGTCATCCTGACGTCACACTGGCGAAACGGCCCCGGTCGACACTGGGGCCATGACCACACTCCTGCACGTTACGCTCGTCACCGAAACCTTTGCGCCGGAAATCAATGGCGTAGCCAATACCCTGGGTCGTCTCCATGACGGTTTGCGCGCCCGCGGGCATCGGGTAGAACTGATTCGCCCTCGCCAGGCGGGAGACCAGGGTCTGACCAGTGATGACCAATTGCTGCTGTGCCGGGGCTGGCCATTGCCGGGGTATCCGGGTTTGCAGTGGGGACAGGCTTCGATGCACAAGCTGTTGCGGCGCTGGAAGCGTCATCGCCCGGACGTGTTGTATATCGCCACCGAAGGGCCGCTGGGCTTGTCTGCGTTGCGCGCCGCGCGGCGCCTGGGTATTTCGGTGGTCAGTGGCTTCCATACCAACTTCCAGCAATACACCCAGCAATACGGCCTCGGCCTGCTGAGCCGTGGGCTCACGCATTACTTGCGCTGGTTCCATAACCGCTCAAGCCTGACGCTGGTGCCCAGCGTCAGCCAGCGCCTGGAACTGGAACGCCGGCATTTCGAACGCGTGGCATTGTTGTCCCGTGGCGTGGATAGCCATTTGTTTCATCCGGCCAAACGCTCAGCCGCCTTGCGCAAGAGCTGGGGCCTGGATGATGACGCTATCGCGGTGCTTCATGTGGGACGCCTGGCGCCGGAAAAAAACCTGGCGCTGCTCAAACGCAGTTTCGACACCCTGCGCAGTGCTTTTGCGACACGGCAAATCAAACTGGTGATCGTTGGAGACGGCCCACAGCGGCTCGCTCTCGAGCAACAACTGCCCGAGGCGATATTCTGCGGGGCGCAACGTGGCGAAGCGCTGGCCGCCCATTACGCGTCCGGGGATGTGTTTGTCTTTCCGAGCCTGACCGAAACCTTCGGCAACGTTGTGCTGGAAGCACTGGCATCCGGGCTGGGCGTGGTGGCCTACGACCAGGCCGCGGCGGCGCAGCACATCCGTCATGGCTATAACGGCGTATTGGCGATGCCTGGGGATGAAGAGGCATTTTGCGACGCGGCCCGTTGGCTGCTGGAAGAGCCAGAGGCCTTGCGTTGCGTGAGGCTCAACGCGCGCCAGCATGCCAGCCGCCAGGGCTGGGGGGCGGTGATCGAGCAGTTCGAGGCGTTATTGCGAAGCGCTTGTGTCGGCGAGCAGGTGCTGCCTGCTGCGCCGACTGTGCGTTGATTATCCGATGATGCCGAGGCAGCCATCGCGAGCCTGCTCGCGAAGGCAGACGCCGCTTACACCAAGGTCATCAACGCCTCGCGACTGAACGGCAGGATGTCCTGCTCACGCCCGTCACGCACTTTCTGCGCCCAGTCGGGATCCACCAGCAGAGCACGGCCCACCGCCACCAGGTCGAACTCTTCCTTGTTCAGGCGCTCCAGCAGGTTTTCCAGGCTGGCCGGTTGGGCAACCTTGTCGGTATTGACCATGAACTGCAGGAACTCGCCGTCCAGGCCGACGCTGCCGACGGTAATCGTTGGCTTGCCGGTGAGCTTGCGGGTCCAGCCGGCCAGGTTCAGGTCCGAACCGTCGAACTCAGGCTCCCAGAACCGACGCGTGGAGCAATGGAAAATATCCACGCCGGCATCGGCCAACGGCTTGAGGAACGCTTCCAGCGCCTCAGGCGTCTGCACCAGGCGCGCGGTGTAGTCCTGCTGCTTCCATTGAGAAAATCGGAAAATGATCGGAAAATCTTCGCCCACCGCAGCGCGCACGGCGCGGATCAGCTCGATGGCGAAGCGCGAACGGTTGGCCAGGTCGCCGCCGTAACCGTCCGTGCGCTGGTTGCTGCCTTCCCAGAAAAACTGATCCACCAGATAGCCGTGGGCGCCGTGGATCTCGACGCCGTCCATGCCGATACCCTTGGCATCTTTTGCCGCTTGGGCGAAGGCGGCGATGACTTCGTCGATGTCTGCCTGGGTCATGCCGTGAACCACGACCTGGCCATCCTTGAGCTTTGCAGTCGGGCCATAGCCTGGTACGGCGCCGTCCGGCTCGGTACCGAGGCGTCGGACATTGCCTACGTGCCACAGTTGCGGAACGATCTTGCCGCCTTCGGCGTGCACCGCATCGACTACTTTCTTCCAACCCGCCAGCGCGGCGTCACCGTAGAAATGCGGTACGTTCGGGTAGCCATTGGACGCCTTGTGACCGACCGTCGTGCCCTCGGTGATGATCAGGCCAACCCCGGCCGCCGCGCGACGACGGTAGTACTCGATCACCTTGCTGTTCGGTACGCCGCCCGGCGAAAAGGAACGGGTCATCGGCGCCATCACGACCCGGGTCGGCAGCTGGAACGTGCCGAGCTGAAAGGGTTTGAACAGGGCTTGTACAGGCATGGGGCACTCCACGGGATCGGTCACGGTTCATATATGACGACGATAATATGGAGCCGAAGCAGTGATGGGTAGCACTATTGATTGGAGTGATTAAGGATCAGAAGGGAGCCGAGAGAACGCTTTTGTTTTGAGGTCCGCAATACGTGGCGAGGGAATTTATCCCCTCGCCACAAAGGTTCGCCTGACGGTTTAGCTCAGGGCTTTTTCGATCGCCTGGATCACCGCAGGATCATCGGGCGGCGTGCGTGGCGAGAAACGCGCCAGCACCCGGCCGTCCTTGCCGAGCAGGAATTTTTCGAAGTTCCAGGTGATGTCTCCAGGGAACTCGGCGCCCTCGCCCGCCAGCAGACGATAGAGCTGATGACGTTCGTGACCGTTCACTTCCAGCTTGCTGGACAGCGGGAACGTCACGCCATAGTTGAGGCTGCAGAATTCCTGGATTTGCTGCTCGGTTCCAGGCTCCTGTGCGGCGAACTGGTTGCAGGGCAGGCCCAGCACACTGAAGCCCTTGTCCTTGTACTGCTGGTAGAGATTTTCCAGCGCCGCGTATTGAGGCGTCAGGCCACATTTGGAGGCAACGTTGACCACCAGCACGACTTGCCCTTTGAACGGTGCCAGAGGAAGCTCCTGACCATCCAGGGTTGTCAGTTTAAGGTCGTGGAAAGCACTCATGACGAAACTCCAGGGTTTGCAGATCTTTTCGATACAGCCATGGGTGATGCTAACAGCAAGCGACTAAAAAGGCGCCGTATGGCGCCTTTCCAGTTCACTGGTTCCTTGAACGTAGCGCAGGAATCAGTGGTGATGGCCGCCTTCGCCATGGACGTGGCCATGGGCAACTTCTTCCTGGCTGGCGTCACGGATATCGACGATCTTGACTTGGAAGTTCAAGCGCTGGCCGGCCAACGGGTGGTTGCCGTCAACGGTGACGTCATCGCCGTCCAGGTCGCGAATGGTGACGATCTGCATCTGGCCATCCGGCGCCGAAGCGTGGAACTGCATGCCGACTTCCAGCTCATCCACACCTTCGAACATGCTGCGGCTCAGGGTGCTGACCAGTTCGGCGGAGTACTCGCCGTAGGCGTCTTCCGGCTCGACGGTCACGTTCAGCTCGTCGCCGGTGGTTTTGCCTTCGAGGGCTTTTTCCAGCCCCTGGATAATGTTGCCTGCACCATGCAGGTAGACCAGCGGAGCGCCGCCGGCAGAGCTGTCGATGACCTCACCAGCGTCGTTGGTCAGGGTATAGTCGATGGAGACAGCCTTATTGGCGGCGATCAGCATGGGGCGAGACCTTTTGCATAAGAATGAAGAACGGACAAGTCTAAACAAGGATTTGCCCGAAAGCGAACGGAACCCGGACAAACGGGCTAGCTCGAACAGACCAACGGTCACGGGTTTCCGCCAGGATGAGGACGGACACTGGGTCGTCGAGCTGTCTTGCGGCCACACTCAGCACCTGCGCCACCAGCCACCGTGGCAATCCCGGGCCTGGGTACTGGACCCGGCGCAACGTATTGAAAAAATCGGCCAGCCCTTTGCTTGCGGCTGGTGCGCTCAAGGCCCGGTTAGCGATAACCTTGGCGACTGAATTGTGGGTAGATGACCAGTCATAGGTCGCGCCCTGGTGCCCTGTTTCGCAAATACAGGGCACTGGCCATGCACCCTTAGAGAATCCGCATGCAAACTTTTTTTATCGCACCCACCGATTTTGGCGTGGGCCTGACCTCCATCAGCCTCGGGCTGGTGCGTACCCTGGAACGGGCCGGGCTCAAAGTCGGCTTTTTCAAACCCATTGCCCAGCCTCATCCTGGCGATACCGGCCCGGAACGCTCCACCGAACTGGTGGCCCGCACCCACGGCCTCAAACCGCCGCAACCGCTGGGCCTGGCTCACGTGGAGCGCATGCTCGGCGATGGCCAGCTCGATGAGCTGCTGGAAGAAATCATCACCCTCTACCAGCAGGCCGCCGTCGGCAAGGACGTACTGGTCGTCGAGGGCATGGTCCCGACCCGCAGCGCGAGCTACGCCGCCCGGGTCAACCTGCACCTGGCCAAGAGCCTGGACGCCGAAGTGATCCTGGTGTCGGCGCCGGAAAACGAAGTGCTGACGGAGCTTTCCGGTCGCGTCGAGTTGCAGGCACAACTGTTTGGCGGCCCCAAGGACCCCAAAGTCCTCGGCGTGATCTTGAACAAGGTTCGCACCGACGAAAGCATGGAGGCGTTCACCGCGCGCCTGAAGGAACATTCGCCGTTGCTGCGCAGCGGCGACTTCCGCCTGCTCGGCTGCATCCCGTTTCGCCCCGAGCTCAACGCCCCGCGTACCCGCGATGTGGCCGACCTGATGGGCGCGCAGGTGCTCAATGCCGGCGACTACGAGACGCGGCGCATGAGCAACATCATCATTTGCGCCCGCACCATGCGCAACACCGTGGAACTGCTCAAGCCCGGCGTACTGGTGGTGACCCCTGGCGATCGCGACGACATCATCCTCGCCGTGAGCCTGGCGGCGATCAATGGCGTACCGCTGGCCGGCCTGCTGCTGACCAGCGACACCCTGCCCGATCCACGCATCATGGACCTTTGCCGCGGTGCGTTGCAGGCCGGGTTGCCAGTGCTGTCGGTGAGCACCGGCTCGTACGACACCGCCAATCTGCTCAACGGCTTGAACAAGGAAATCCCCATCGATGACCGCGAACGCGCGGAAATAATCACCGATTTTGTCGCCAGCCACCTGGACGCCCGATGGCTGCACCAGCGCTGCGGCACGCCACGGGAGATGCGCCTGTCACCGGCGGTGTTCCGCTATCAACTGATCCAGCGCGCCCAGGCTGCCAACAAACGCATCGTATTGCCGGAAGGCAGCGAACCGCTGACAGTGCAAGCCGCCGCCATTTGCCAGGCGAGGGGCATCGCCCGCTGCGTGTTGCTGGCAAAACCGGCCGACGTCGAGGCCGTGGCCCGTGCCCAGGGTATCGAACTGCCGCCGGGGCTGGAGATTCTCGACCCGGATGTGATTCGCGAGCGTTACGTCGAGCCCATGGTGCGGCTGCGCAAGAGCAAAAGCCTGAACGCCCCCATGGCCGAGCAGCAACTGGAAGACACCGTGGTGATCGGCACCATGATGCTGGCGCTGGATGAAGTGGACGGGCTCGTCTCCGGCGTCATCCACTCCACCGCCAACACCATCCGCCCGGCGTTGCAATTGATCAAGACCGCGCCGGGCTGTTCGCTCGTGTCGTCGGTATTCTTCATGCTGTTTCCCGAGGAAGTGCTGGTGTATGGCGATTGCGTGATGAACCCGCACCCAAGCGCTGCGGAACTGGCCGAGATCGCCTTGCAAAGCGCCGACTCCGCCGCGGCGTTCGGCATCACGCCACGGGTCGCGATGCTCAGCTATTCCAGCGGTGAGTCGGCCAGCGGCGAAGAAGTGGAAAAGGTCCGCGAAGCAACGCTGCTGGCCCATGAGGCGCAACAGGGGCTGTTGATCGACGGCCCGCTGCAATACGATGCCGCCGCCAACGAAGCCGTGGCACGGCAACTGGCGCCCAACAGCCAGGTCGCAGGTCGGGCCACCGTGTTCATTTTCCCGGACCTCAATACCGGCAATACCACCCACAAGGCCGTGCAGCGCAGCGCCGATTGCGTCAGCCTCGGGCCAATGCTGCAAGGTCTGCGCAAGCCCGTGAATGACTTGCCGCGTGGCGCCCAGGTCGATGACATCGTCTACACCATCGCCTTGACCGCGATTCAAGCCGCCAACCGACCTCTGGATATTTAAATGCTGGATTTCCTGCCTCCCCCTGTACGGGGCGTGATCGCCTCGCTGCTGTTGGCGTTGAACACCATCGCCTGCTGCACGCCGCTGTTCATCGTGGCGATCTTCAAACTGTTGCTGCCCTTCCCCGCTGCCCAGCGTTTTACCGACTGGCTGATGAGCCATATCCACGAAGCCTGGATCAGCAACAACAAGGCCTGGATGAACCTGTTGCGCCGTACCCGCTGGCATATCAGCGGGCTGGAAGGCCTGGACTACCAACACTCATATCTGGTCACCAGCAATCATCAAAGCTGGGTCGACATCATGGTGTTGCAGTACGTCCTGAACCGACGCATCCGACCGTTGAAGTTTTTCCTCAAGCAAGAGCTGATCTGGGTGCCGGTGATTGGCCTGGCCTGGTGGGCACTGGGCTTCCCGTTCATGAAGCGTTACTCCAAGGCTTACCTGGAAAAACATCCGGAAAAGAAAGGCAAGGACCTGGAAACCACCCGCAGGACCTGTGCGAAATTCCGCAACAACCCGGTGGGTATTTTCAATTTCGTTGAGGGCACGCGCTTCACCGAAAGCAAGCATGTCCAGCAGCAATCACCGTTTCGCTACCTGCTCAAGCCCAAGGCCGGCGGCATCGCGTTTGTGCTCGATGCGATGGGCGAACAATTGGAGTCGATCATCAACGTGACGATTCATTATCCGGGCGGCCGCCCGGGGTATTGGGATTTGCTCTGCGGCAACGTTGGCGAGGTGGTGGTGCACTTCCAGGAGCTGAAGATACCGCCGCAGTTCATTGGCAAAAGCTACGACCACGACGGGGAATATCGCCTGGAGTTCCAGGGTTGGATCAACCAGCTGTGGCAGGACAAGGATGCGCTGCTTGAGCAGATGCATCGCGAATATCCCGACAAGTCTTGAGGTGGCTGCACCGGCCTCATCGTCGGATCGCCGCCCGGAGCAAGCTCGCTCCCACAATGGTCACTGCTGAGGCAAATACCTGTGGGAGCGAGCTTGCTCGCGATGGCGTCCCTCCAGACAACAAAAAAGCCCGCCGATGATCACTCATCGGCGGGCTTTTACTTGCCGCTTGCAGCTGTTTCCCTTAGATCGCGCCACGCTTGCGCAGCAGATCCAGCACTTGCTTGACGCTTTCTTCCAACGTCAGCGACTGGGTGTCGATCACCAGGTCGGCATCCAGCGGCACGTCGTATGGGAACGACTCGCCCGGAATGTTATCGCCGGCAGCCGCGTACAGCCCTTGTGGATCACGCTGGGCACATACCGTTGGCGAGGCCTGGACGTAGACGGTCACCAGGCGCTCGCGGCCGATCAAGTCCTTGGCCTGTTCACGGCCTTCGGCACTCGGCGCGACGAACGCAGCCAGGGTCAGCAGGCCGGCTTCATTGAACTGACGGGCGACGTGAGCCGCACGACGCCAGTTCTCGGTACGTCCGGCACGGTCTTGCGGCAGCCCCTTGTTCAGGTCGTGGCGCAGGTTCTGGCCATCGAGTACAAACACCGCACGGCCCATGTCGAACAGCTTGCGTTCCACCGCATAGGCCAACGTGCTCTTGCCCGCGCCCGACAGGCCGCTGAACAGCACCGTGGCCGGCTGCTGGCCGAAGCGCTGGGTACGTTCTTCCACCGACACATGGGCCAGTTTGCCGTGGTGCGTGCTGCTGCCGTGGGCCAGCGGCTGGGCCACGATCATGCCCGCGCCCACGGTGCCGTTGGTCAGACGGTCGATGACGATGAACGCGCCAGTGGTGCGGTTGCTCTCGTAACCGTCCAAGGCGATCGGCGCATCAAGGGCGATCTTCACCTTGCCGATTTCGTTGAGTTGCAACGCGCTGGCCGGACCTTCCTCGAGGGTGTTCACATCGACTTTGTTGACGATGCTGGCAATCGAACCGGGCACGTAGCTCGTGGCGCGCTTGATGTCGTATTTCTTGCCCGGGAGCATCGGCTCCTCGGCCATCCACACCAGCATCGCTTCGAAGCTGTCGGTGACCGGCGGGACATTGTCGGCGTGCACCAGCAGGTCGCCACGGGAGATATCAATCTCGTCTTCCATGGTCAGCGTGACAGCCTGACCCGGGCCGGCGTGCTCCAGCTCGCCTTCGAAGGTGACGATGGATTTCACGCGGCTGCTCTTGCCGGAAGGCAGCACCACCACTTCGTCGCCCTTGTGCACGATGCCGCTGGCGAGGGTGCCGGCGAAACCGCGGAAGTTCAGGTTCGGACGGTTGACGTACTGCACCGGGAAACGCAGGTCGGTGAAGTTGCGATCGCCCGCCACTTCCACGGTCTCGAGGATTTCCATCAGCGACTGGCCGGTGTACCACGGCGAGCGCTCGGACTTGTTCACCACGTTGTCGCCCTTGAGAGCGGACATCGGCACGAAGTGCATGCTGGTGGGCTTCATCTTCAAGCCTTCGGCGAACTTGAGGTAGTCGGCCTTGATCGACTCGAACACGCCCTGGTCGAAGTCCTTGAGGTCCATCTTGTTGATGGCCACGACGATGTGCTTGATGCCTAGCAACGAGGCGATGAAGCTGTGGCGACGGGTCTGGGTCTGCACGCCGTAGCGGGCATCCACCAGGATGATCGCCAGGTCGCAGGTGGAAGCACCGGTGGCCATGTTGCGGGTGTACTGCTCATGGCCGGGGGTGTCGGCGATGATGAATTTGCGCTTGGCGGTGGAGAAATAGCGGTAGGCGACATCAATGGTGATGCCTTGCTCGCGCTCGGCCTGCAGACCATCGACCAGCAACGCCAGGTCGATATCGTCACCGGTGGTGCCGACTTTCTTCGAATCACGGGTAATGGCTTCCAGGTGATCTTCATAGATCATCTTGGAGTCGTGCAGCAGGCGCCCGATCAGGGTGCTCTTGCCGTCATCGACGTTACCGCAGGTCAAAAAGCGCAGCAGCTCTTTACGCTCGTGCTGGCCCAGGTAGGCGAGGATGTCCTCGCTGATCAAATCAGATGCGTGCGACATGACAACCCCTTAGAAATAACCCTGACGTTTTTTATCTTCCATCGAGCCTGCGCCATCGTGGTCGATGACCCGGCCCTGGCGCTCGGAAGTTCGCGTCAGGAGCATTTCCTGGATGATGTCCGTCAGGCTCTCGGCCTCGGACTCCACCGCGCCCGTCAACGGGTAGCAGCCAAGGGTACGGAAACGTACTTTCTTCTTGACGATTCGGGCTTTGTCTTCGTCGGACAGGTGCTCGAGGATGCGCTCGTCATCGATCATGATCAGCGTGCCGTTCTTCTCGATCACTTCACGCTCGGCGGCGAAGTACAGCGGCACGATCGGGATGCCTTCGAGGTAGATGTACTGCCAGATGTCCAGCTCGGTCCAGTTCGACAATGGGAAGACGCGGATCGACTCGCCTTTGTTGACCTTGCCGTTGTAGACGTTCCACAGCTCCGGGCGCTGGTTCTTCGGGTCCCAGCGGTGCTTGCTGTCGCGGAACGAGTAGACGCGCTCCTTGGCGCGGGACTTCTCTTCATCACGACGGGCGCCACCGAAGGCTGCGTCGAAACCATGCTTGTCGAGCGCCTGTTTCAGGCCCTCGGTCTTCATGATGTCGGTGTGCTTGGCGCTGCCGTGGGTAAACGGGTTGATGTTCTGCGCCACGCCGTCCGGGTTGATATGGGTGATCAGGTCCAAGCCGAGTTCTTCGACCATGCGGTCGCGGAACTTGTACATTTCCTGGAATTTCCACCGGGTGTCGACGTGCATCACCGGAAACGGCAGCTTGCCGGGGAAGAACGCCTTGCGTGCCAGGTGCAGCATCACGGCGGAGTCTTTACCGATGGAGTACAGCATCACCGGGTTATCGAACTCGGCGGCCACCTCGCGGATGATGTGGATGCTTTCCGCCTCCAGCTGTTTCAGATGCGTCAGTTTGTCGACCATGGCTACTCACGAAAGCTTTCTTATGAACGGCCAGCGGGCCGTGTTCGAGCGGGGAATCCTAGCACAGCGACCTCTTCTAATCAGGGCGCCAACTAGATCGAAACAGCATATGGATATGCCCGGTGGTTCGGGCCTCGCATTTGCTTTTCTGTAGGGGCGAGCAAGCTCGCTCCCACAGGGATAAGTGCCCACAGCGTTTATAGGCAGTCAGATCGGATTCGGGCAGTCGATGAAGATATGTTCCAGCGCAAAACGCCGCGCCAGGTAGTCGCCCAGCGCCTGGACGCCGTAGCGCTCGGTCGCATGATGCCCGGCGGCGATGAAGCTGATGCCGTTTTCCCGCGCGCTGTGGAAGGTCTGCTCGGACGCCTCGCCACTGAGGTACAGATCGACGCCGGCCAGTACCGCCTGGTCGATGTAACCCTGGCCGCCACCGGTACACCAGCCGACTCGGCGGATCATCTGCTCACCTTCTATCAGCAACGGCTCGCGGCCCATGACTTCCTGGACCTTGCGGGCGAAATCCCGAGGCGTCATCGGTTCGGACAGAGAACCCACGAGGCCGACGATCTTTGGATTATCCGGATCCAGCGGCCCTTCGACGGTGATGTCCAGTTGTCGGGCAAGTTGTACGTTGTTGCCGACTTCGGCATGCAAGTCCAGGGGCAAGTGATAGGCCAGCAGGCTGATATCGTGCTTGAGCAAGGTTCTCAGGCGCCGCTGCTTCATCCCGGTGATGCAGGGATTCTCGCCCTTCCAGAAATAGCCGTGATGCACCAGGACCAGGTCGGCCTCGGCCTCCACGGCAGCATTGAGCAACGCCTGGCTGGCCGTCACGCCGCTGACGATACGCATCACCTGCGGGGCGCCTTCGACCTGCAAGCCGTTGGGGCAATAATCGGCGATCCGGCTGCTTGCCAGGTAACGGTCCGCTTCTTCTACCAGGGTGTTCAGGGCGACGGCCATGAAAAGACTCCTAAATATCCCGTCCAGAGGCGCGCGCGGCCTCGTATAATGCGCGACATTATGGGCGGTCCCATCCCGCCTGCAACCTTTGTAGGACGTGCTTAATGTTCAAGGCGCTGCGTTTTTCCGGCTGGCCGCTGTTGGCCGGCGTGCTTGTCGCTTTATTGATTATCCAGCGCTACCCGGAATGGGTCGGGCTGCCAAGCCTCGACGTCAACCTGCAACAAGCGCCCCAAGCCAAGGCGCCGCAGCAGGGGCCGGTGTCCTATGCCGACGCGGTCACCCTGGCGGCGCCGGCGGTGGTGAACCTGTACACCACCAAAGTCATCAACAAGCCCAACCACCCGCTGTTTGAAGACCCGCAATTCCGGCGTTTTTTCGGCGACAACTCGCCCAAGCAGAAGCGCATGGAGTCGAGCCTGGGCTCGGGTGTGATCATGAGCCCGGAAGGTTATATCCTGACCAACAACCACGTCACCAGCGGTGCCGACCAGATCGTGGTAGCGCTCAAGGACGGCCGTGAAACCCTGGCCCGGGTGATCGGCAGCGATCCGGAAACCGACCTCGCGGTACTGAAGATCGATCTGAAGAACCTCCCCGCGATCACCATCGGCCGTTCCGACAGCATCCGCATCGGCGACGTGACCCTGGCAATCGGCAACCCGTTCGGCGTTGGCCAGACCGTGACCATGGGCATCATCAGCGCCACCGGCCGAAACCAACTGGGCCTGAACAACTACGAAGACTTCATCCAGACCGACGCTGCCATCAACCCTGGCAACTCCGGTGGCGCCCTGGTGGATGCCAACGGCAATCTCACCGGGATCAACACGGCGATCTTTTCCAAATCCGGTGGCAGCCAGGGCATCGGTTTTGCCATTCCGGTGAAGCTGGCCATGGAGGTAATGAAGTCCATCATCGAACACGGCCAGGTGATTCGTGGCTGGCTGGGCATCGAGGTCCAACCGCTGACCCAGGAACTGGCGGAGTCGTTCGGCTTGTCCGGGCGACCCGGCATCGTGGTGGCGGGCATCTTCCGCGACGGTCCGGCGCAGAAGGCAGGCCTGCAATTGGGTGATGTCATCCTGAGCATCGACGGCGAACCGGCCGGCGATGGCCGGCGCTCGATGAACCAGGTGGCGCGGATCAAACCCACCGACAAGGTCACGATTCAGGTCATGCGCAACGGCAAGGAACTCAAGCTCACGGCTGAGATTGGCCTGCGCCCGCCACCCGCGCCGGTGGTGCTTAAGGAAGAACAGTAAGCACGCCACTTTGGCGAGATTACTTGGCGAGGGGATTTATCCCCTCGCCACATCTTCTCGATATCCAGCGACCACAACCACACCTGAAATTACAGATAGCATAAATTCTCATTAGTAGTGTTATATTGTTTCAATGCTAAAAATTGGAACAACATAACATGTCATCTCTGAAACGGATTTCCGTTGCCAGCCTCACCCTGGGGTTGCTCGGCGATCCGGCTTTTGCCGAAGAAATCCAGCCCCTGGAACTGGACGCCATCAATGTGCACCTGGCCAGCCATTACAAGCAGGGTGAACTCTGGGGATTCGCTTCCGAAGCGCGCCCGTTGAATGCCGACGGCCACACGGTGAACCGTCGTTACCGCGAGCGAGACAACAATTGGCACGACAGCATTACTCAACTTGAAGGACGGGGGATGTTCGACCTCGGGGCCTGAACCTGAACAACATTTTCGACGAAAAATACTACGAACGCTCCTACAGCAATTACTGGGTCACGCCCGGCGATCCACGCAACTTCACTGTCAGCCTCACCCTCGATCTATAAGGAAGTCAGCATGAAATACCCCAAGACCTTCACCCTGCTCGGCCTGCTCCTGGCCACCCAGGCTTCGGCCCATGGCCTGTGGACAGAACAGCGACGCGGCAACATCGAAGTGATCTACGGTCACGGCGCCGAGGACAACGCCTTCAAGGCGAAGAAAATCAGTGGCGCCTGGGCCTACGACCTGGGCGGCAACATGATCCCCGTCACCGTGGAGCGCCTGCCGGACCACGCTCGCTTGCAACCCCTCAAGCCGCCGGCCGTGCTGGCCGTCGCCCTGGACAACGGCATGTGGTCACAGACCGCCGACAAGAAGTGGATCAACGAAGGCCGCAGCAAGGTACCCGGGGCGATCGAATCGACCCAGACCTTCAAGTACAGCCTGGCGATCTATGAGCCGGGAGCGAAGCTGCCGAAACTGGATCAGATCAAGTTCGTCATCGTACCGGAAGTCGACCCACTGACCGTCGGCCCCGGCCAGCCCTTGCCGGTACGAGTGCTGATCGATGGCAAACCTGCCGCTGGCGTGAAACTGGTGGGCGACTATCGCAGCGCGCCAGGTACTGTCACCACGCAAACCGACGCCGAGGGACGGGCCAAGGTACCGGTACGTAATGAAGGGTTGAATGTCATTGCCGCGCAGATGGAAATCCCGCTCAAGGACAATAAGGATGTCGCGACGCGCGGGGTGTTTACGTCGCTGACGTTCCTTGGCGAGCCGCATCACGAGTAAGCGCTGAAATTGTGGGAGCTGATCTGGCCACTATCGCGAGCAAGCTCGCTCCCACAAAGGATTTCAGTGTCGCTGATCGTTAGGACGCCCTGAAATCAATGTGGGAGCGAGCTTGCTCGCGATGGCGTTGGGTCAGTCATCCAGGCGTTAACTGACACACAGCCTTCGCGAGCAAGCCCGCTCCCACAGGATCCATGCAGGGCTTTAGAGCTCGCCTAGGCCGTCGATCAGCGCCTGGTTCTGCTCCGGCGTACCGATGCTGATCCGCAGGAACTGCGCGATGCGCTCCTGCTTGAAGTGCCGCACGATCACGCCCTGCTCACGCAGTTTCGCCGCCAACCCCGCTGCGTCGTACCGGGGGTGACGAGCGAAAATGAAGTTGGCCGCCGATGGCAGCACTTCAAAGCCCCTGGCCTCCAGTTTGGCCACCACCCACTCGCGGTGCTCGATCACCAACCGGCAGGTTCGGTCGAAATACTCACGATCGTCGAACGCCGCCGCGCCACCGACATTTGCCAGACGATCCAACGGATAGGAGTTGAAGCTGTTCTTGATCCGCTCCAACGCTTCGATCAGATCCGGATGCCCCACCGCCAGGCCCACTCGCAATCCCGCCAACGAGCGAGACTTGGACAGCGTCTGCGTGACCAGCAGGTTCGGATACCGATCCACCAGGCTGATGGCCGTTTCGCCACCAAAGTCGATGTAAGCCTCGTCGACGACCACCACCGAATCCGGGCTGCCCTTGAGGATCTGCTCGACCGCGTCAAGCGCCAGCAGGCAGCCGGTCGGCGCGTTCGGGTTGGGGAAGATGATCCCGCCGTTCGGCTTGGCGTAATCCGTCGGGTCGATCCGGAACTGTTCATCCAGCGGCACCGCGTCGAACTCGATGCCGTACAGCCCGCAATAGACCGGGTAGAAGCTGTAGCTGATGTCCGGGAACAACACCGGTTGGTTGTGCTGAAGCAGACCGTGGAAGATGTGCGCCAGCACCTCGTCCGAACCGTTGCCCAGGAACACTTGGTTGGTTTGCACACCGTAATACCGGGCGACGGCGCTTTTCAGCAAATCGCTATTGGGGTCCGGATACAGGCGCAGGTTGTCATTGAGTTCGGTCTGCATCGCCGCGAGGGCCTTGGGCGATGGGCCATAGGGATTCTCGTTGGTGTTGAGCTTGACCAGGCGGGTCAGCTTCGGCTGTTCGCCTGGCACATACGGCACCAGGTCCTTGACGAACGGGCTCCAGAATCTACTCATTTCAGTTCCCCTTCCGTTCGTCTTTGATGCGGTATTCGGCGCTGCGGGCGTGGGCGCTCAGCGATTCGCCACGGGCCAGCACCGACGCGGTCTTGCCCAGTTCGGACGCGCCCTGCTCCGAGCAGAAAATGATCGAGGAGCGTTTCTGGAAGTCGTAAACCCCCAGCGGCGACGAGAAGCGCGCGGTGCCGGAGGTCGGCAGTACATGGTTCGGTCCGGCGCAATAGTCGCCCAGCGCCTCGGAGGTGTGACGGCCCATGAAGATCGCGCCGGCATGGCGGATCTTCGGCAGCCAAGCCTGGGGATCGGCAACCGACAGTTCCAAGTGCTCCGGCGCGATGCGGTTGGCGACTTCGATGGCCTGTTCCATGTCATCGACCTTGATCAGGGCACCACGGCCATTGATGGAGGTGTTGATGATCTCGGCGCGGTCCATGGTCGGCAGCAACTTGTCGATGCTGGCGGCCACTTTGTCGAGAAATTCGGCGTCCGGGCTGACCAGGATGGCCTGGGCATCTTCGTCATGCTCGGCCTGGGAAAACAGGTCCATGGCGATCCAGTCCGGATCGGTCTGACCGTCGCACACCACGAGGATTTCCGAAGGGCCAGCAATCATGTCGATGCCGACCTGACCAAACACGTGGCGCTTGGCAGTGGCGACATAGATGTTGCCCGGACCGACTACCTTGTCGACCCGCGGCACGCTTTGCGTGCCATAGGCCAACGCGGCCACGGCCTGGGCACCGCCGATGGTGAACACCCGGTCCACGCCGGCAATGCAGGCGGCAGCCAGCACCAGTTCGTTGATTTCGCCGCGCGGGGTCGGGACAACCATGACCACTTCAGTCACGCCGGCGACCTTGGCCGGGATCGCGTTCATCAGCACCGAGGACGGATAGGACGCTTTGCCACCCGGCACGTACAAGCCGGCGCGGTCCAGCGGCGTGACCTTCTGGCCCAGCACCGTGCCGTCGGCCTCGGTGTAACTCCACGAATCCTGTCTCTGCCGCTCGTGATAACTGCGTACCCGGGACGCGGCTTTTTCCAAGGCTTCGCGCTGGGCCACGGTGATTCGGGTCAAAGCCAGTTCCAGACGCTCGCGCGGCAGGATCAGGTCGGCCATCGACGCCACTTGCAGGCCGTCGAACTTCTGTGTGAATTCCACCAAGGCATCGTCGCCACGCTCGCGCACGGCCTTGATGATGTCCAGCACCCGCTGGTTGACCGAGTCGTCGGACACACTCTCCCAGCTCAACAGATGATCCAGATGATGTGCGAAATCCGGGTCGGCAGCGTTGAGTCGGCGAATCGAGGTGGGAGCGGTCATAGCGAGGGCCTCATTAATGGCAAATGCTCAGGCGCCCTAAGCTACCAGTCCATTCGCGGGGGCACCTGAGAAAATTGGCTATGACGCGGATAGACGGGCGCGACTCAAGGTCGCGCAGGTGAATCAGCCGCGGTGTCGCGATTCCACTGCCTTGCGCAGGGTATCGATCAAAGCCTGGATACGGGCGTGCTGCATTTTCATCGAAGCCTTGTTGACGATCAGCCGGGAGGTGATGTCGGCGATGAAATCCTGGGGTTCCAGGCCGTTGGCGCGCAGGGTGTTGCCCGTGTCGACCACGTCGATGATCTTGTCCGCCAGGCCGATCAACGGCGCCAGCTCCATCGAGCCGTAGAGCTTGATGATGTCGACCTGGCGGCCTTGTTCGGCGTAGTAGCGCTTGGCAACGTTGACGAACTTGGTCGCGACCCGCAGGCGCCCTTTGGGCTCGGGCGCGCCGACCTTGCCAGCGGTCATCAGCTTGCAGCGAGCGATGCGCAGGTCCAGCGGCTCGTACAAACCCTGGCCGCCGTATTCCATCAGTACGTCCTTGCCGGCAACGCCCAGGTCGGCGGCGCCATGCTCCACGTACGTCGGCACATCGGTGGCGCGCACGATCAACAAGCGCACGTCGGCCTGGGTCGTGGGGATGATCAGCTTGCGGCTCTTGTCCGGATTCTCGGTCGGCACAATGCCCGCTTCAGCCAGAAGCGGCAGGGTGTCGTCAAGGATGCGGCCCTTGGACAGTGCGATGGTCAACATGGGAAACGTCAGTCCTAATCAAGGTACTCATGCCCGGTCGCAAGCGGCGCCGGACATACATCGAGGGCGCAACCACCCTCGATTTGAAACGAAATCCTGGCACATCCTTGTGCCATGCAGCCGGAACTAGCCCGGCACGCGGCGGATCTTGGCGCCGAGCATCTGCAGTTTTTCTTCGATGCACTCGTAGCCGCGGTCGATGTGGTAGATGCGGTCGATCAAGGTATCGCCCTCGGCGATCAGGGCCGAGATCACCAGGCTGGCCGAGGCCCGCAGGTCGGTTGCCATGACCGGCGCGCCCTTGAGTTTCTCGGCGCCGGTGACGATGGCGGTGTTGCCTTCGACCTGGATCTTGGCGCCCATGCGGTGCAGCTCATAGACGTGCATGAAGCGGTTTTCGAAGATCGTCTCGATCACCGCGCCCGTGCCTTCGGCAATGGCGTTGAGGGAGATGAACTGCGCCTGCATGTCGGTCGGGAACGCTGGGTAGGGAGCGGTCCGCACGTTGACGGCTTTCGGCCGCTTGCCGTGCATGTTCACTTCGATCCAGTCTTCGCCGCAGGTGACTTCGGCGCCAGCTTCCTTGAGTTTTTCCAGCACAGCTTCAAGGATGGTCGGATCGGTGTCCTTGACCTTGACGCGGCCACCGGTGACGGCGGCGGCAACCAGGTAGGTGCCCGTTTCAATACGGTCCGGCATCACTTTGTAAGTGGCCGAGTGCAGGCGCTCGACGCCATCGATGGTGATGGTGTCGGTGCCAGCGCCGCTGATCTTGGCGCCCATGGCGATCAGGAAGTTCGCCAGGTCCACCACCTCGGGCTCGCGAGCGGCGTTTTGCAGCACGCTGCGGCCCTTGGCCAATGCGGCGGCCATCATGATGTTCTCGGTCCCGGTCACGCTGACGGTATCGAAGAAGAAATGCGCGCCACGCAGGCCGCCTTCAGGGGCCTTGGCCTTGATGTAGCCGCCCTCGACATCGATCACCGCGCCCATGGCCTCCAGGCCACGGATGTGCAGGTCCACTGGACGCGAACCGATGGCGCAACCGCCAGGGAGCGCCACTTCGGCTTCACCGAAACGGGCGACCATCGGGCCGAGCACCAGGATCGAGGCACGCATGGTCTTGACCAGCTCGTACGGCGCGACCAGGGTCTTGATGGTACGTGGGTCGATTTCGACGGCGAGTTTCTCGTCGATCACAGGTTCGATGCCCATGCGGCCGAACAGCTCGATCATCGTGGTGATGTCGTGCAGGTGCGGCAGGTTGGCCACGGTCACAGGGCCATCGCACAGCAGCGTCGCGGCCAGGATCGGCAGCGCGGAGTTCTTTGCTCCGGAAATACGGATTTCGCCATCGAGGCGAACGCCGCCGGTAATAATCAATTTATCCATAAGAATCTCGACGCCCTTGGGCTCAGGTGCGCTCGGCCCAGGCCGCGCGGCTGAAAAATTTCATAGTGACCGCGTGGATGCTGCCATCGGCGATCCATGGGTTCAAATGGGCATAGATGCTCTGCTGACGCTTCACCGGGCTCAACGCCGCCAGTTCATCGCTGATCACGTTCAGCTGGAAATTGCAGCCTTCGCCTTCAACTTCCACCTGCGTACCAGGCAGCTTTCCTTCAAGGAAGCTCTTCACTTCTACAGCCTGCATGCTCAACCTCAATCGGCGCCCTGTGCGCACGGGTCGCACATCATACAAAAAAGCCCCGCGCCTGCGAACCCCGCGAAGCAGGACTCTGACGGGGGGCTTTTACGAAGTTGTGAATCAGGGGTGCTCCAACAGCTCGGTCAATTCGCTGACCTGGGCTATTTCGCGCATGTCCTCAGGCATCCCACGGATGCTCCACGTCTTGCCGGCGGCCTTGGCGTCGCGCATGAAGCACAGCAGGAGGGACAGGCCGACGCTGCTGGACTTCTCCACCGCCGAGCAGTCAATGACCAACTCGGCGGCCTTGGCGGATTGGATCAACGCCTGGCCCTGCTTGCGCATACCCGGGCCGGTGCGGTAATCCAGCACGCCACTGAGCAGCAACTCGCCAGACTCGCCCAGGCGAATGGCCGACTCACTCACCGACGCATTCATTGTTGCTGCTTCTCTTGGGCATCTTCGGCAACTTCCTTCGCCTTGGCGACTTCCCCCGCCCAACCGTCGATGGTCTTGTTCAGGTCGTTGCCGTTGCGCTGCATCGCATCGGCGAACTGATCGCGGAACAACTTGCCGATGTTGATGCCGTTGATGATCACGTTGCGTACTTTCCACTCGCCGCTGATTTTCTCGAGCGTGTAGGACACCGGATATACGGCGCCGTTATTGCCCTTGACCGTCATGCCGACGCTGGTGCGATCACCTGACTCATCCTTGGCCGGATCGACCGTGATGCCCTGGTTGTTGTACTCGAGCAAGGCGTTGCCATAGAACTGGAACAGGCTGCGCTTGAAGTTTTCCTGGAAGCGGGTCATCTGCTCGGGCGTAGCCTTGCGCGAGTATTTGACGGTCATGATGCTCTTGGAAATGCCATCGGCATCCACGACCGGCCCGACGATACGGTTCAGGGATTCATAGAACGCACCCGGGTCCTGCTTGTACTTTTCCTTATTGGCAGAGAGATCCGCCAGAAGTTGATCCGTGGTGGTCTTGATGATGTCGTGCGCCGAAGGCGCCGCCACGGCATTGCCCATCAGCGGCAGGGCCGCCAGCAAGACCAGCAGGCTGCGTCGCAGGATAGAGATCATTCAATAGCTCCTCATTTGGCGTCTTTGTTCACGGTATTGAGTAGGAATTTACCGATCAGGTCCTCGAGCACCAGGGACGACTGTGTATCGTGGATGGTCCCACCGTCCTTGAGCAAGGCATCTTCCCCACCCACGCTGATACCGATGTATTTCTCGCCCAACAGCCCAGCCGTGAGAATCGATGCAGTGGAGTCAGTCGGCAGGTTATCCACCCGCTTTTCCAGTTGCAGCGTCACCCGACCGGTGAAACTGTCGCGGTCCAGATCGATTGCCGTGACCTTGCCGATGGTGACACCGGCCATGGTTACCTTGGCTCTGACCGTCAAACCGGCGATATTGTCAAAATAAGCATAAAGTTTATAAGTATCGGTGCTCGCGGTCGGCGCCAGTCCACTGACTCGCAGGGCCAGCAGCAGCAAAGCCAGGATGCCAGCCAGCAAGAAAAGGCCGACACCGATTTCCAGGGTGCGGTTTTGCATCAGAAATCTCCAAACATCAAGGCGGTCAGAATAAAGTCAAGGCCCAGGACGGCCAACGAGGCATAGACCACGGTCTTGGTTGTGGCACGGCTGATCCCCTCTGACGTGGGCTCACAGTCATAACCTTGGAACACGGCGATCCAGGTGACCACGAAAGCGAATACGGCACTCTTGATCACACCGTTGAGCACATCGTCGAGGAAGTCGACGCTGTTCTGCATGTTGGACCAGTAGGAACCTTCATAGACCCCCAGCCAATCGACGGCCACCCAGGAGCCTCCCCAGATCCCCACGACACTGAAGATCATCGCCAGCACCGGCAGCGAGATGAAGCCGGCCCACAGGCGCGGGGCAATGATGTACTTGAGTGGATCGACACCAATCATTTCCAGGCTGGACAACTGCTCGGTGGACTTCATGTTGCCGATTTCAGCGGTCAACGCCGACCCGGCACGCCCAGCGAACAGCAGCGCCGTCACCACGGGCCCGAGCTCGCGCAACAAGGTCAGCGCGACCATTTGCCCGACCGCTTGCTCCGATCCATAGCTGGACAGGATGCTGAAGCCCTGGAGCGCCAGTACCATGCCAATGAAGATGCCCGAGACGACGATGATCACAAGGGACATCACCCCCACCGAATGCAATTGCTTGACCAGCAGGCCAAAACCGCCTCCGGTCGAATTGCGTCCGAGCAGTGCGTGCATCAGGAACAGCGTGGAACGCCCCAGCACGGCCAGCACGTCGATGCCGGAACGGCCGAACAGGCGAATTCTTTCTATTAATGATTTCTTGCGCATCAGCGCTTCCCCAGCAGATCGGTACGGTAATCCGTGGCCGGAAAATGAAACGCCACCGGACCGTCCGGGTCACCTTTCATGAATTGGCGAATGCGTGGGTTGTCCGAATCCTTCAATTCCTTGGGCGTACCCTGCCCCAGCACCTGGCCATCGCCAACGACATAGATGTAGTCGGCGATGCTCGCGGTTTCGGCCAGGTCGTGGGACACCACGATGCTGGTGATGCCCAGGGCGTCATTGAGCAGGCGGATCAACCGCACGAGCACGCCCATCGCAATGGGGTCCTGGCCAACAAAGGGCTCGTCGTACATGAGGATTTTTGGATCGAGGGCGATGGCCCGCGCCAACGCCACGCGACGCTTCATGCCACCGGACAGTTCATCCGGCATCAAATCCAGGGCCCCGCGCAGCCCGACGGCCTGCAGCTTGAGCAAAACGATGTCGCGGATCATTTCGTCCGGCAGTTCGGTATGGACCCGCAGGGGAAACGCCACGTTCTCGAACACATCGAGGTCGGTAAACAGCGCGCCGCTCTGGAACAGCACCCCCATATGCTTGCGCGCATCGAACAAATCGCTGCGCGACAACTTTGGAAGGTTCTGGCCATTGACCCAGACTTCGCCGGCGCTAGGGCGCAGTTGTGCCCCCATCAGCCGCAGCAGCGTGGTCTTTCCGCACCCGGAAGGCCCCATGATGCCGGTCACCTTGCCGCGCGGGATGCGAATATCGATGTCATTGAAAATGCTGCGCGTCCCTCGCTTGAAGGACAGTCCCTTCAGCTCGACCGCGTAGGCGTTGTCGGCACTCATCTAAACTCCTTGCGATGCAGCCTCATATCCGAATGCCCAGGCCAGCCGACAAATGCCGGTACCGCCGGGCACACGAACCGGCGGCGAACTATATCACTGCAAGCGTCAGGCGCCCAAGGCCAACCCCCCGCCCGTTAAGCCTGGCTTAAGGTAAAACACCACATTTTATGTCCAGCCTTGCAACCGTTCGAACAAAGCGTGACGAACTAACGTGAGCGAATCGTTCATTACCGCTATAATCGCCGCCTTTTCATCGGGCTATACGATCTGACATGAGCCAATCCAGCGACCTGATTCAATCGGCACAACGTACCATCCGCCTCGAGCTCGAAGCCGTACAAGGCTTACTGGCCCACATCGACGCTGATTTCGTACGTGCCTGCGAGATGATTCTGGCCAGCAAGGGCCGCGTGGTCGTGGTCGGCATGGGTAAGTCCGGCCACATCGGCAACAAGATCGCCGCCACCCTGGCGAGCACGGGCACGACGGCTTTTTTTGTCCACCCGGCCGAAGCCAGCCATGGCGACATGGGCATGATTACCCGGGACGATGTCATCCTGGCCCTGTCCAACTCCGGCTCGACCAATGAAATCCTCACGTTGCTGCCGCTGATCAAGCGCCTGGGCATCCAGATGATCAGCATCACCGGCAACCCGGACTCCCCGTTGGCCAAGGCCGCCGAGGTGAACCTCAATGTCCATGTCGAGCACGAAGCCTGCCCGCTGAACCTGGCCCCGACCTCCTCCACCACCGCGGCACTGGTCATGGGCGATGCCCTGGCCGTGGCCCTGCTGGAAGCCCGGGGCTTCACGGCCGAGGATTTCGCCTTTTCCCATCCCGGTGGCGCGCTGGGCCGTCGCCTGTTGCTGAAAGTCGAAAACGTGATGCACGCCGGAGAAGAGCTGCCGCAGGTGCAACGCGGCACGCTGCTCAAAGATGCGCTGATGGAAATGACCCGCAAGGGCCTGGGCATGACCGTGATCCTCGAAGCCGACGGCAAGCTCGCCGGGATTTTCACAGACGGCGACCTGCGCCGCACCCTCGACCGCGCGATCGACATTCGCAACGCAACCATCGACGAAGTCATGACGCTGCACGGCAAGACCGCCCGCGCCGACATGCTGGCTGCCGAAGCCCTTAAAATCATGGAAGACCACAGGATAAACGCACTGGTGGTAGTGGATGACGAAGACCGCCCGATCGGCGCCTTCAACCTGTCCGACCTGCTGCGTGCTGGAGTAATGTAATGACGACCGACCTGCTGCAACGGGGCAAGACCATCAAGCTCGCCGTATTCGACGTCGACGGTGTACTCACCGACGGCCGCCTTTATTTCCTCGAAGACGGCAGCGAATTCAAGACCTTCAACACACTCGACGGCCAAGGCATCAAGATGCTGATGGCCTCGGGCGTGCAAACGGCCATTATCAGCGGCCGCAAGACCCCGGTGGTCGAACGGCGGGCGAAGAACCTGGGCATCCCCCACCTTTACCAGGGCCGCGAAGACAAACTGGTGGTTCTGGACGAGCTCCTTGGCCAACTCAATCTAAGCTATGAACAGGTCGCCTACCTGGGCGACGATCTGCCGGACCTGCCGGTCATCCGTCGGGTCGGCCTGGGCATGGCAGTGGCCAACGCAGCGGCGTTCGTGCGCGAGCACGCCCATGGCGTCACCACGGCAAGGGGCGGCGAAGGTGCAGCCCGTGAATTCTGTGAACTGATCCTGCGTGCCCAGGGCCACCTCGAAGCGGCCAACGCCGCATACTTGTGAGCCATTTATGCTAAGCAAGAAGATTCGCACCATTCTGGTGTTCAGCTGCATCGCCGCGATTTTCGCTGCGGTGGGCTATTGGAACATCAGCCCGGAACGCTTCCTTGACCAACCCGCGGCCAAGGTCGAGGAAAATGACATCGACTGGTATGCGACCAATACGCATACCCTGCAATACCTGCCGGACGGAAAGGTGCAGTACGAGATGACGGCCGACAAGGTCGATCATGTAAAGGCCAGCGACGTCACGCTGGTGACCAAACCGGACCTGAACATGTTCCGGGGTACCGAATTTCCATGGCACGTGCAGAGCGAACGGGCCGAGGTCAATCCCGGCGGCACCGAAGTCGAACTGATCGACTCGGTGCGCATCGCACGGACCGATGAAAAGAACCGTACGACCATCATCACCAGCAGTCGCATGACGGTCTTCCCGCAGCGAGAATATGCGCAGACCGAGCAACCCGTTAGAATCGACGGCGCTGGCGGCGTGTCGACCGGCGTGGGAATGAAGGCGTATTTGAAGGAAAGCAGGATACACCTGCTATCGAAAGTAAGAGGACAGTATGAAGCTCGCTAAAACCCTCCCTATTTTGCTCAGTCTGGGCGCTGCACTGGGAAGCGCGAGCGCCTGGGCCCTTCCCAACGACCGCGACCAGCCTATCCGCATCCAGGCCGACGACGCGCAACTGGACGACAAGAACGGTGTCGCCACCTATAAGGGTGACGTGATCATTACCCAGGGCTCGATGAAGGTGACCGGCAATACCGTCACCATCACCCGCACCCAGTCCGGCGATATCGACGTAGTGACATCCGTGGGCAACCTGGCGTACTTCGAACAGTTGCAGACCGCAGGCGACACCAAGCCTGTGCAGGGTTACGGGGTCACCATCCAGTATCACGCCGCCCAGGACCGCGTTGTATTGATCGACCGCGCCAAGGTCGTCGACAAGGACAACAACGTGACCCAAGGCGAGAAGATCGTCTACGACACGGTCAAGAAGCTGGCCAGCGCCGGCCGTGCCACTGGCAGCAAGGTGACCGAACAGCGTCCGCGGATCGACATGGTGATCCAGCCGAAAAAGAAAACCGACGAGCAGAAGGCGCAGTAATGGCAACTCTGAAAGCCCAGCACCTGGCCAAGAGCTACAAGAGCCGCCAGGTTGTGCGCGATGTCAGCCTGTCCATCGACAGCGGCCAGATCGTTGGCTTGCTCGGCCCCAACGGCGCGGGCAAGACAACCTGTTTCTACATGATCGTCGGGCTGGTTCAGGCCGACCAGGGCCGCGTACTGATCGACGACCTGGATGTCAGCCACCAGCCGATGCACGGCCGGGCGAAGGCCGGTATCGGTTATCTGCCGCAAGAAGCGTCGATCTTCCGCAAACTGTCGGTGGCCGACAACATCATGGCCATCCTCGAGACCCGCAAGGAGCTCGACAAGGCCGGCCGCCGCCAGGAATTGGAGAGCCTGCTGCAGGAATTCCATATCAGCCACATTCGCGACAACCTGGGCATGAGCCTGTCCGGCGGCGAACGTCGTCGCGTGGAAATTGCCCGCGCCCTGGCCACCGCGCCGAAATTCATTCTGCTCGACGAACCCTTCGCCGGCGTAGACCCGATTTCGGTGGGCGACATCAAGCAGATCATCCATCATCTCAAGGCCAAGGGGATCGGCGTGCTGATCACCGACCACAACGTGCGCGAGACACTGGACATCTGCGAGACCGCCTATATCGTCAACGACGGCCAGTTGATCGCCGAGGGCGACTCGGCCACCATCCTGGCCAACGAGCTGGTCAAGGAAGTGTATCTGGGCCACGAGTTCCGCCTTTAAGCCACGAAGCCTCAGGCGAAGGCCTGGGTGGTGCCGAATTTCCGATGACGACCCGTGGGGCGCTCTCAATTAATTGAAGACGCCCCCTAGGCAAACACTTCAGTTTCAGGCATATAATTTGCTTAAGTTTGGCGCTCCGGCGCCCTGTAGTGGATGGCGCATGTGCGCCGGCAAATAAGGTGTTAAGCCCCTGCCATGAAACCATCGCTAGTCTTGAGAATGGGCCAGCAGCTGACGATGACACCGCAGCTGCAACAGGCCATCCGCCTGCTCCAATTGTCGACCCTGGACCTGCAACAGGAAATCCAAGAGGCCCTGGAATCCAATCCGATGCTCGAACGCCAGGAAGAGGGCGACGACTTCGACAACACCGATCCACTGGCCGACAATGTCGAGCAGAAAACCACCCCGGAAATCCAGGAACCAACCTACCAACAGGAAGCCGCCCCCACGGTGGACAACCTTGAGGATGGCGAATGGAACGAGCGCATTCCCAGCGACCTGCCCGTGGACACGGCTTGGGAAGACGTCTATCAGACCAGCGCCAGCAGCCTGCCGAGCGGCGATGACGACGAATGGGATTTCACTACCCGCACGTCCGCCGGCGAGAGCTTGCAGAGTCATCTGCTCTGGCAATTGAACCTGGCGCCGATGTCCGATACCGATCGCCTGATCGCCGTGACCCTGATCGATTGCATCAACAACCAGGGTTACCTGGACGAGACGCTGGAAGAAATCCTCGAAGCCTTCGACCCCGAGCTCGACATCGAGCTGGACGAGATCGAAGCCGTCTTGCATCGCATCCAGCAGTTCGAACCCGCCGGCATCGGTGCTCGCAACCTGGGCGAATGCCTGTTGCTGCAGCTGCGCCAATTGCCCGCCAAAACCCCGTGGCTGGCCGAAGCCAAGCGCCTGGTGACCGATTACATCGACCTTTTGGGCGGACGCGACTACAGCCAACTGATGCGTCGCATGAAGCTCAAGGAAGATGAACTGCGCCAGGTCATCGAGCTGGTGCAAAGCCTCAACCCGCGTCCTGGCTCACAGATCGAATCCACCGAGCCCGAATACGTCGTCCCCGACGTAATCGTGCGCAAGCACAACGATCGCTGGCTGGTGGAGCTCAACCAGGAGTCGATGCCCAAGCTGCGCGTCAACGCCCAGTACGCAGGTTTCGTCAAACGCGCCGACACCAGCGCCGACAACACCTTTATGCGCAACCAGTTGCAGGAAGCGCGCTGGTTCATCAAGAGCCTGCAGAGCCGCAACGAAACCCTGATGAAAGTCGCCACCCAGATCGTCGAGCATCAGCGCGGCTTCCTGGAATATGGCGACGAAGCGATGAAGCCATTGGTCCTGCATGACATTGCCGAGGCGGTGGGCATGCACGAATCGACGATTTCACGGGTGACCACCCAGAAATTCATGCATACCCCTCGGGGCATCTATGAATTGAAATACTTTTTCTCCAGCCACGTCAGCACCTCCGAAGGCGGCGAATGCTCGTCCACGGCCATCCGCGCGATCATCAAAAAACTGGTCGCTGCGGAAAATCAGAAAAAGCCGTTGAGTGACAGCAAGATCGCTGGTTTACTGGAGGCACAAGGCATTCAGGTGGCCCGCCGTACCGTCGCCAAATACCGCGAATCCCTGGGGATCGCACCTTCGAGCGAACGCAAGCGGTTGATGTAACAGGCCACGCCACAGCGTTCCAGTGGCAGGCACCCAGCCTGCCGCTTTATGCACTGGCAACGAAGGAGAAGCTGTATGCAAGTCAACATCAGTGGACACCAACTGGAAGTGACCGAACCCCTGCGCACCTACATCGGCGAAAAACTCGACCGATTGGAGAGGCATTTCGACAAAATCACCAACGTGCAAGTCATTCTGAACGTCGAAAAGCTGAAGCAGAAGATCGAAGCCACACTGCATATTCCCGGCGGAGAAGTGGTTGCCAATGCGGAGCATGATGACATGTACGCCGCGATTGACCTGCTGACCGACAAGCTGGATCGCCAACTCAAAAAGCATAAGGAAAAGACCCAGAGCCTCCTCCAGGGCGCAACCGGTCGTTAACCCCCCCAATCCATGATCCGACTAGAAACCATCCTGACCCCCGGCCGTTCCCAGGTGAACGCGCCGGGTGGCAGTAAGAAGAAAGCCCTCGAACAAATTGCCAACCTGATCCACCGCGAAGTGCCGGATCTGGAAATGCAGGACGTCTTCGAGGCCCTTATCGCCCGTGAAAAACTAGGCTCCACCGGTTTTGGCAACGGCATCGCCATTCCACATTGCCGCCTCAAAGGCTGTACGTCGCCCATCAGCGCGCTACTGCACCTTGAAGCGCCCATAGATTTTGACGCCATCGACGGCGCCCCGGTCGACCTGCTGTTCGTATTGCTGGTTCCGGAAGCGGCGACCGATGCGCACCTTGAGCTGCTGCGCCAGATCGCCAGCATGCTGGACCGCAAGGAAGTGCGCGAAAGACTGCGCAGCGCAACGAGTAACGACGCTTTGTATCAGGTTGTCCTGGACGAGCAGAACGGTCATTAAACATGCGCATGATCATCGTCAGTGGCCGCTCCGGCTCCGGTAAAAGTACCGCCCTCAATGTGCTCGAGGACAGCGGCTACTACTGCATCGACAACTTGCCGGCAGGCCTGCTTCCGGAGTTGGCCGAGCGCGCCCTGATCCACACCGAACTGGCGCAACCGCTGGTCGCCGTGTCGGTCGATGCCCGTAACCTGCCCAGCCACTTGTCGCGCTTCCCCGAACTGCTCGAGGAAGTGCGCAGCCGCCATATCCAATGCGATGTGCTCTACCTGGATGCCGACGAAGAAACCTTGCTCAAGCGTTTCTCCGAAACTCGCCGGCGCCATCCACTGAGCAATGCGAGCCGCTCCCTGGCCGAAGCGATCCATGACGAAAGCCAACTGCTCGGGCCCATCGCGGACCTGGCGGACCTCAAGCTCAACACCACGAACCTGAACCTGTATCAACTGCGCGACACCCTCAAGTTGCGCCTGCTGAACCAGCCAGAACCGGGTACGGCCTTTCTCGTCGAATCGTTCGGTTTCAAACGCGGAATGCCGGTAGATGCCGACCTGGTGTTCGATGTCCGCTGTTTGCCCAACCCTTATTGGAAACCGGAACTGCGCGAGCAGTCCGGGCTGGACCAACCGGTAATCGACTACTTGGCTGCCCAGCCGGATGTCGAAGAGATGTACCAGGACATTTCCAGCTACCTGCTCAAATGGCTGCCCCGCTTTGCCGCTAGCAACCGCGCCTACGTCACGATCGCCATTGGCTGTACGGGTGGCCATCACCGCTCCGTCTACCTGACCGAACGCCTGGGTCAGCTCCTGCAACAATCCCTGAAGAACGTCCAGGTTCGCCACCGCGACCTCAGCTAAAGGATTCACACCGCGATGCCTGCTCGTGAAATTGAAATCATCAACAAGCTGGGTTTGCATGCCCGAGCGTCGGCGAAATTCGTAGGTGTGGCGGGTCAGTTTCCTGAGACCACGATCCGGGTCGGGCGCACGCCTGAGAGTACCGTCGATGGTAAAAGCATCATGGCGATGATGATGCTCGCCGCTGGTAAGGGCACCAAGATCCACTTGAGCACCGAGGGCGAACAGGCCCAGGAGGCGATGGATGCCTTGGTGGCGCTGATCAACAACTATTTCGACGAGGGGGAATAACTCCTCCGGACCCAAGGCCATTTCGTAGCGAGGGAGCTTGCCCCCGCTCGGCCGGGCTGGCGCTCCAGCGCGCAGCGGCCGCAAGATGTTGGGGCCGCTTCGCGGCTCAGCGGAACAAGCTCCCTCGCCACAAAAACGGTCTTGCCATGAGCTCTAATCGACACAAAAAAGGCGCGTCATCCACATGAATGACGCGCCTTTTTTTGTGGCCTTGAGTATCAGCTACCCGCCACGGTCATCCGCTCGATCAACACCGAGCCCGTGCGGATGTTGCTGCGCAGCTCCAAATCATTCCCCACCGCCACGATCTGCTTGAACATGTCACGCATGTTTCCGGCGATGGTGACTTCCTGAACCGGGAACTGGATCTCGCCATTCTCGACCCAGAAACCCGCCGCGCCACGGGAATAATCCCCGGTCACCATGTTCAGCCCATGGCCCATCAACTCCGTTACCAACAGCCCCCGGCCCATGCGCCGAAGCAATGCCGCCTGGTCTTCTTCGCCATGGGTAACGAAAAGGTTATGCACACCGCCAGCGTTGGCGGTGCTCGGCATGCCGAGTTTGCGGCCCGAATAGGTAC
The DNA here is from genome assembly GCF_048847255.1 of Pseudomonas algeriensis. NCBI lineage: Bacteria > Pseudomonadati > Pseudomonadota > Gammaproteobacteria > Pseudomonadales > Pseudomonadaceae > Pseudomonas > Pseudomonas algeriensis. The sequence goes on from NZ_JBKKRK010000006.1 coordinate 134,092, forward strand.
CAAGGATGTAGGACACCAGCTCGCCGTTTTCCACGAACGGCTTGGCGTAAGTGGCCAGGCCATCGCCGTCGAATGCCGAGCTGCCCATGGCCTGCATCAGGTGCGGACGCTCGTCAATGGTCATCCACTCCGGGAACAGCTTCTGCCCCAGCGCGCCTTCCAGGAACGACGACTTGCGGTACAAGTTGCCGCCAGACACCGCCGACAGGAAGCTGCCAAACAGACCACCGGCCAGCTCGGCAGAAAACAGCACCGGCACCTCACAGGTCGGCACCGGCCGCGCGCCCAAGCGGCTGGCTGCCCGTTGTGCGGCTTTCTGGCCGATGCTCACCGGGTCCGCCAGCAACGTGCCCTGGCGACTGACGTCATACCAGTAGTCGCGCTGCATCTGCCCGTCCGCCTCGGCGATCATCACACAACTGAGGCTGTGACGGGTCGAAGCGTAACCGCCGATAAAGCCATGGCTGTTGCCATAAACCCGGCAACCCTGGTGCGTATTGAGCGTCGTACCGTCGGCATTCTTGATCCGGCGGTCGGCATCGAATGCCGCCGCCTCACAGCGCAGCGCCTGTTCGATGGCTTGCTCGGGCGTGATGTCCCAGGCGTGGAACAGATCGAAATCCTTCAGTTCCTTGCACATAAGGGCGGCATCGGCCAACCCCGAGGCGTCATCCTCGGACGTGTGCTTGGCGATCGCCAGCGCCGCGGCCACCGTTTCGCGAATGGCGTCGGGCCCGCTGGCCGAAGTGCTGGCCGATCCCTTGCGCTGGCCTACGTACAAGGTAATGCCGAAACCCTGATCCCGATTGAACTCAACGGTTTCCACTTCGCGCTGGCGCACCGAAGTCGACAATCCCTGCTCCAGCGATACCGCCACCTCACAGGCGCTGGCACCTTGTCGCTTGGCTTCGGCGAGAATCTGCTCGACTTGCTCCTGCAGTGCCGGCAATGCCTGGGGGCCGACGCTCTGAACTGCACTCATGGTGTTCTCCACTCAAATTCTGCTTTCGGTATCGGGTTTGCACGCAAACTGCCTGCGCTGTTTTTCGTACAAACCCTTGGCCTTCTAGCGACCGGGCCGGACAAGCGGCCCCCGACTGGTTATCATGGCGGCGTTTCTTTGCGGACTGCCACCATGGTTGATTCTTACGACGACTCCCTCTACGAGGGTGAAAAAAGCAAATCCCAGGTCAAACGAGAGCTGCATGCTCTGGTTGACCTCGGCGAGCGCCTGACAACACTCAAGCCTGACTTGCTGGCCAAACTGCCATTGACCGACGCCTTGCGCCGGGCCCTGGCCGATGCGCCCAAGCACACCGCGAATATCGCGCGTAAACGGCACCTGCAGTTCATCGGCAAACTGATGCGCGACCAGGACACTGACGCGATCCTGGTTTTGCTCGACCAGCTCGATGCCTCCACCCGCCAGTACAACGAGCGCTTCCACAACCTGGAACGCTGGCGTGATCGCTTGATCGCTGGCGATGACGGCACCTTGGAAAAATTCGTCATCGACTACCCGGAGGCCGATCGCCAGCAATTGCGCTCCCTGATCCGTCAGGCCCAGCACGAACTGGCGCACAACAAGCCGCCGGCCTCGAGCCGTAAAATCTTCAAATACATCCGTGAGCTGGACGAGACTCAACGCGGCCTGCGCTGAGTCTCGTCCTTGGGTGGAGGCCTTGCACTCCACCCAAGGCTCCGTCATGCGCCCGTGCCACCCACGGTAATTGCATCGATCTTCAAGGTCGGCTGGCCGACACCCACCGGCACCGACTGGCCGTCTTTGCCACACGTGCCCACGCCACTGTCCAGCGACAGGTCATTACCGACCATCGACACTTTGCTCATCGCCTCCGGCCCGTTGCCGATCAGGGTCGCGCCCTTGACCGGCGCGGTGATCTTGCCGTCTTCAATGAGGTAGGCCTCGCTGGTGGAAAACACGAACTTGCCGCTGGTGATGTCCACCTGGCCACCGCCGAGGTTGGCGCAATAGATGCCTTTTTTCACCGAGGCGATGATTTCCGCCGGATCGCTCTGGCCGCCCAGCATGTAGGTATTGGTCATGCGCGGCATCGGAAGGTGCGCGTAGGATTCGCGACGACCGTTGCCGGTGCGAGCGACGCCCATCAGGCGAGCATTGAGCTTGTCCTGCATGTAGCCCTTGAGCACGCCGTTTTCGATCAAGGTGGTGCACTCGGTCGGGGTGCCTTCGTCATCGACGCTCAGGGAGCCCCGACGCCCGGCCAATGTACCGTCGTCGACGATCGTGCAGAGTTTCGAGGCGACCATTTCACCCATGCGACCACTGTAGGCAGAGCTGCCCTTGCGGTTGAAATCGCCTTCCAGGCCGTGGCCGACCGCTTCATGCAGCAGCACGCCGGACCAGCCGGAGCCCAGCACCACCGGCAACGTGCCGGCCGGGGCCGGAATCGCTTCCAGATTGACCAGCGCCTGGCGCAAGGCTTCGCGGGCGTAGCCCATGGCGCGGTCTTCGCTGAGGAAATAACGATAGTCGGTGCGCCCGCCGCCGCCATGACCGCCGCGCTCACGCCGGCCGTTCTGCTCGACGATCACGCTGACATTGAACCGCACCAGGGGCCGGACGTCCGCCGCCAGGCCACCATCGGTGGACGCCACCAGGATTCGCTCCCAGACGCCCGCCATGCTCACCGACACCTGCTGGATCCGTGGATCGAGGGCGCGAGTGGCAACGTCGATGCGTTTGAGCAGCTCGACTTTCTCGGCGCGACTCATGACCTCCAACGGATTATCCGGCGCATACAGCTGCGCCACGTCCTGGCTGCTGAACGCCTGGACCGTGCCGTTTTGCCCGGCGCGCGAGATCGAACGAGCGGCACGGGCCGCGGCGCCGAGGGCTTCGAGGGTGATGGCGTTGCTGTAGGCAAAACCGGTCTTTTCACCGGACTGGGCCCGTACGCCGACGCCCTGGTCAAGGTTGAAACTGCCTTCCTTGACGATGCCGTCTTCCAACGACCAGGACTCGGAAATCTGCCCCTGGAAATACAGGTCGGCGGCATCGATGCCCGGGCCGGCCAGGTCACCCAGCACGCCTTGCAGGCTTTCGAGGGTCACGCCACCGGGGGCTAAAAGGTGTTCACTGACTGAGGACAACAACCCGCTCATATGTTTTACGCCTTGAATTCGTCGTCTTGGGCAGGTCGCTGTCGGGCGCCCTGCGAGAAAAAGCGCCGATGGCTCGCCACCGGCATGCGCGCCCGGATGGACGCCTGTTCGCTGCTGTCGCGCTCGGCCAGCAGCACCGCCTCGCCTTGATCCTGTTGCGCCAGCACCCGCCCCCATGGGTCGATAATTGCAGCGTGGCCGAAGGTTTCCCTTGGCCCCGGATGCGTCCCGCCTTGGGCTGCCGCCAGCAGGTAGCACTGGGTCTCGATGGCTCGGGCGCGAATCAATACGTCCCAATGGGCGGCGCCGGTTACTGCTGTAAAGGCCGAAGGCGCGGTGATCAACTCAGCCCCGGCCGCTCGCAACTCGCTGTAGAGCTCCGGGAAACGCAAGTCGTAACAGACCGTCAGGCCCACCCGGCCCACGGGAGTATCGGCAACCACCACGTTGCGACCATAAGCATAGTCATCGGATTCGCGGTAGCGCCCACGATTGTCCGCCACGTCCACGTCAAACAGGTGCAGCTTGTCGTAACGCGCCACGATATGGCCCTGGTCGTCCACCAGCAACGAACAGGCATGAGCCCTGGCTTCGGGCTCGCCCTCCGGCGGTAATGGCAACGTGCCGGCGACAATCCATAACCTGAGGTCGCGAGCGACCTGTTTCAACCACGGCAGGATCGGTCCCTGACCAAAGGCTTCGGCGCGACCGATGTCGGCAACGTCCCGCCGTCCCATGGCGGCGAAGTTTTCCGGCAGCACCGCCAGCCTCGCACCGCCAGCCGCTGCCTGTTCCAACAGCACACGGGCGCGGGCCAGGTTGGCGAGGACATCGCTTTGGCTGACCATTTGAATCACGGCGACTGGCATGCTGTCTCCTTCATTTCGTGCATCATCCCCGTGTGGGAGCGAGCTTGCTCGCTCCCACAAGGGCTAGCGTTACTCGTCAGAACGGCTTATCGAAGCTGATCTTCGGCTCTTTCCACGGCCCCTTGACGTCGTATCTTACGCTGGCAAAACGCGCTACGCGGTCACCGATCAGTTTGTCGATCAAAAACAATGCCCCACCCACCGCCGGGGCGCCGACAATCAGCGCGGCGATGGGCAGGTTGTTGGTCACCGGCAACGTCACCAGCAGCTTGGCGTCGACCCGGTCAGTGACCATGTCCAGCGTTCCGTTCAGTTCCAGGTTGCTCGAAGGTCCCGTCAAGGCGATGGGCTCACGCGTTACATAGACGCCATTGCTCGCCACCAGCAAGCCCTTGACCCGGTCATAGCTCAGCCCCTTGCCAAACAGGTCGGAGAAATCCAGGCGCAGGCGGCGGCCGATGGAGTTGAAGTTCAACAGGCCGAATACCCGCAACGCCTGGGCGCTGCCTTCGACCTCGACGAACTGCCCCTTGGTAAGCGACGCATCGAGACTCCCGGAAAAGCGCTTGGTGGCCACCCAGGCGGGCGAACCAGGCCAACGGCCGTCAACGTCCAGGCGAAACTCCTGGCTGGTCACGCTGGGGGCGAATCCCCAGCCTTTCAGCACATCGGCCAGGTTCTTGCCCTTGATCCGCCCCTTGTACCAACTGCTGGTCGAGCCCGGCGCACCTTCCCAAGCGCCATTGCCATTGAGGACCATGCCCTTGAGGCCCATGTCCAGATCGTTCAACGCAATACCTTTACCGGTTGGACGCACCTTCAACGACCAGGCGCCGATCAGATCAGGCCCTTGGAACAACTGGTCGATGGCGATATCCAGGGCCGGTATCCTGCTCGGATCAACCGAAGCCAGCGGATCCGGGGCGTTTTCGTCGGCCTGCACCGTCGGGTCGGCAGCGGGCAGGCGCACGTAGTCCAGCTTGATACCGATGGGGGCGGCCTTTGCGTCCGGCACGTTGACGCTGCCCTTGGCCTGCTGGCTGTCGAGCCGCATGGCCCAGGCGTCCGGCTTGCGGTCCAGTTGCACCGATGCCTGGTCCAGCGTCGTGCCCATCGCCGTGAGTTTGCCTACTTTCAGGTCGACACCGCTGAGCACTTGCCGGGCGCTGCCGCCCGGGTCCTGGCCGGCGTATTTGCCCAACAGATCCTGCCAGGGACCCACGTCCAGCTCCGATAGCGTACCTCGCAGGCGCAGCCCCTTGGCTCCCGGCAGCACTGCATCGCCCCCGCCCAGGAGCAATTCGCCACGGCCATCGGCCGTTTTTCCGCTCGGGGCGGCATAAGTGAAGCTGGCCAGGTCGCCATAATTGGCCCAGTAACGCCGCTCCGGCCCCTGCAATGTCATACGGAACACGGTGTCGCGCCCGGCATCAGCCGCCATGCCGAAGGGCGCCGGCAGATCCACCGCGACGCCTTTGAGATTGGAATTGATCGACAGCTGGCTGTCGGCGCCGTCGAGGATCACTTGCAACTGGTAAGGAATCACGCCGGAGACGGGCAACGGCTGGGTCACGCTCAGCCAGTCGGTGAGTTTCTTCACCTCAACCCGTCCGGACGCCGTGACACGCGTATTGAGCGCGCCGGTGCGGCCCTCGGCGAATATCTGCGCGGTCACGGGTCGGTCGAATGCCCGGGCCGCAATGTTCTTGCCGCTCAGCCCCTTGCTGCTGTCGAAGCGGAAATCCCCCTTGAGCTGAGTCAATTCCAAGGCCGGCTCGCTGAGTTTGAGCCGAGCCTTGTCCGTGGAGAAATCCACGAGGATCTTCGGTTGCTCGCCTTTCACGAGCGGGATATCGAGCTTTACGCTGCCGCGCAGGTCGCCCTCGCCTTCCCAGCCGGCGAATGTTTCGGCCGTGCCGATGGGCGCGGTCTGGAGGATCTTCAACCCGTCGCCGAGCCCTCCGGCAAACCCACCGTCGAGCAGCAAATGAGAGTTTTGCCCGGTCGGCACGTGGGGAATGTTCACCGAAACGTCTTTTACCTGGGTACCCAGCAGTTGCCCCTGGCTGGCGAAGATGCGTACGCCGCTGTCCTCGACAAACACATCGCCGCTGACCTTACTGACCGAAGGCCAGCCGGGCTGGAACGCCAGCTCAGCGTCATGCACCTTGAAAAACAGGCTGATGCTGCGAGCCGCATCCTCGGCGCCTTTGTTCAGCGAGCCTTGATACTGAAAGAAGCCCTCATCCACCGCGCCTTTGACAATTGCGGTGCGCAGCCACTCGTCCAGCGCCGGACTGAGAACGGCCGGCAGGTACTTGCCGGTGTAGCGCCCATCACCGTCCACCAGGCCGACCCGCAGGTCCATGTAATCTTCCTGGCTGTGATCGAAATGCAGGCGAATCAGGAAATCCCCGGCAATCCGGCCCTCCTCGCCCAGCACCTTCAGGTAAGGCGCGATCAAGGTGAACCCTTGCTTGTCCAACTTCCAGGTCAGCCGTGCGTTGGCCTGCAAGTACTGCCAGGGCTTGGCGAAGATCGGGTCCAGGTGCAGGGAGAAATCCTTGCTGTCCATGCGCAGTTCGCCGCCGCCGAGGTCGCCGCTCAGGCTGCCCGAAACATTACGTGCCGCCGGGGCCCCGTGATAGGCGTTGAAACCCACCGTGTCGAGGTTGGTGGCGAAGCTGACTTTCTGATCACCGGTATTGTGTGGCCGGTAGTCGAGCAAGACGTTGCGCAAGCCACCGGTCACCTTGAGTCGGTCGATGGCGGTGGCGACGCCTTCCGGCAATGGCGCCAGGGCATTGAGTAGCGGCGTGAGCGGCGTCAAGTCGAGACGATCGGCCTGCACGTGCCAGCGTTCCTCGGCCTTGTCGGAGGCGTCGGTCTGCTGCAGCTTCAGGCGCGACTCCCAGCGGGTGTCACCCAGGCTCATCGCCAGAGTGTCGAAGGTTGCGATAAATCCTTGGCTGCTGCGCTGGAAATAGCCGTTGAGGGCCAGGTTATGGATTTGCACGGGCTTGCGGTCGGCATAGGCGCCCTGGAGCTGCGGCGCGTTCAAGCGCACGGCCGCGCTTTGCACCGTGCCCGCGCCCCAGCTGAGCCAGAACTCGCCCCCCGCCTTGATTTCGGAAAAATTCCATTGCCGGGTCAGGCGTTTAGGCAGCCATTGGGACCAATCGCTTTGCGGCAGGCTCAGGTAGGCATCGGCCACGCCATTTTTCCAATCGCTGGCGCGGATGCGGGTACGCAGGTTGATCGCCACGGGCTGGCCGTCGGGCAGGGTCAGCCGAGCGTCCAGGCGCTGGCGGGAGACACCGGTGCGCAGGCTCAAGCCAACGTAGGTGAGGCTCAGGGGCGGATGGTCCAGTGGCTGCAACGTGACTTGGCTGTCGAGCACCGACAGCTTCGAGACCATTTGCATGCGGTTCAACAGTTGCTGCGGATCGAGTGGCTGGTCGTCCCGTACCGGCAGGCCTTCCAGGGCCCATTTCCCGTCGGCGCCTTCCTTGAGGCTGATCTTCAGGCCGCTGATTTCCAGATGGGCGATGCGCACCTGGCGGGCCACCAGGCTGTCCCACACCGCGGGCACGGCGCGCACATGATCCAGGTGCAGGGCATTGGGGCCGTCGCCGACCACTACATCGCGAGCGGCGAAGATGGGGGCCAGAGCGTTCCAGCCGCCTTCGAGGCTACCGACGTGCACCGGCATGCCGAGCGCTTCGCCGGCACGGGCCTCGACCTCGCTACGGTATTCAGCCACCAGCGGGACCAACTCCCGGCCGAGGCTCACGTACAAGGCCAGCACCACCAGCAGCAGCGCACACAGGCCAAGCCCCCAGCGTGTCAATGTGCCCAACAGGCGTGTCAGACGCTCCATGTCAGCAGCCCCCCTTGGCAAAGGCATTCTCGCCGCGGCCTCGCCACTGCGCATGCCACGTCAGAGCAACACCACGTCGTATTGTTCCTGTGAATACATGGTCTCCACCTGGAAACGGATCGTGCGGCCGATAAAGGTTTCCAGCTCCGCGACGTTGCCCGACTCTTCATCGAGCAACCGGTCCACCACTTTCTGGTTCGCCAACACTCTATAGCCAGTGGCCTGGTAGGCGCGCGCTTCCCGGAGGATTTCCCGGAAGATTTCGTAACACACGGTTTCCGGGGTCTTGAGCTTGCCCCGGCCCTGGCAACTGCTGCATGGTTCGCACAGCACTTGTTCAAGACTTTCGCGGGTGCGCTTGCGGGTCATCTGCACCAGGCCCAGTTCGGTGATGCCGATGATGTTGGTCTTGGCGTGATCGCGCTCCAGCTGTTTTTCCAGGGTGCGCAGCACCTGGCGCTGGTGCTCTTCGTCTTCCATGTCGATGAAATCGATGATGATGATCCCGCCGAGGTTGCGCAGGCGCAATTGCCGGGCAATGGCCGTGGCCGCTTCAAGATTGGTCTTGAAGATGGTTTCCTCGAGATTGCGATGGCCGACAAAGGCACCGGTGTTGACGTCGATGGTGCTCATCGCCTCGGCCGGATCGACCACCAGGTAACCGCCGGACTTGAGCGGCACCTTGCGTTCAAGGGCGCGCTGGATCTCATCTTCGACGCCGTACAGGTCGAAAATCGGCCGCTCGCCAGGGTAGTGCTCCAGGCGGTCGGCGATTTCCGGCATCAGCTCGGCGACGAACTGGGTGGTTTTCTGGAAGGTTTCCCGGGAATCGATGCGGATCTTCTCGATCTTCGGGCTGACCAGGTCACGCAGGGTTCGCAACGCCAGGCCCAGATCTTCGTAGATCACGCTGGGAGTGGCGATGGTCTTGATCTGCGCGGCGATCTGGTCCCAGAGCCTGCGCAGGTAGCGGATATCCATGAGGATCTCATCGGCCCCGGCGCCTTCGGCGGCCGTACGCAGGATGAAGCCGCCGGCTTCCTTGATGCCTTCTTTTTCCACGCAGTCACTGACCACTTTTTTGAGGCGCTCACGCTCGGCTTCGTCTTCGATCTTCAGGGATATGCCGACGTGGGCGGTGCGCGGCATGTACACCAGGTAGCGCGACGGAATCGACAGCTGGGTGGTCAGGCGCGCGCCCTTGGAGCCGATGGGGTCCTTGGTGACCTGCACCACCAGGCTCTGGCCCTCATGGACCAGCGCACTGATGCTTTCCACCGCTGGCCCTTCGCGCATGGAAATTTCCGAAGCGTGGATGAACGCCGCGCGATCCAGGCCGATGTCAACGAAGGCTGCCTGCATGCCCGGCAAAACCCGCACCACCTTGCCCTTGTAAATATTGCCGACGATGCCACGCTTTTGCGTGCGCTCGACGTGAACTTCTTGCAGGACACCGTTTTCAACCACCGCCACGCGCGACTCCATCGGCGTGATGTTGATCAGAATCTCTTCACTCATGGCAGGGTCTCGTTCAGGCATATTCACGATTATGGCCGCATCTAGTCAGACGGCGCTCAACGCGCGCTCAAGGTTTGCCAACAGGGTATGCCGAAATGGCCGAGCAATTCTGCGGTTTCGCAGAGCGGCAGGCCGACGACGGCCGAATAACTGCCTTCAAGCCCGGCGACGAACACCGCGCCCAGCCCTTGGATGCCATAGCTGCCGGCCTTGTCTCGCGGTTCGCCGCTGGCCCAATAGGCGAGCGCTTCCTGTTCCGTGATCAGGCGAAAGCGCACGCGGCTGCGAACCACCCGGGATTCGCAGCGTTCGGCATCCAGCACGGCAATGGCGGTCAGTACCTCATGATCGCGCCCGGACAGGCCCAGGAGCATCGACACGGCGTCGGCCTGATCCTGAGGCTTGCCGAGAATTCGTCCATCCAGCACCACGGCGGTGTCCGCGCCGAGCACGCAGCCATCGATGTCATTTGATAGGGCACGTCGTCCAGCATCGGCCTTGCCACGCGCCAAGCGCTCTACATAGGCCGATGGGGTTTCGTGATCGTGGGGAGTTTCGTCGATGTCCGCACCGATGGCGGTAAATGGCACCCCGATCTGCGTGAGCAATTCACGCCGGCGCGGCGACCCAGAGGCGAGGTAAAGCGGTTTCATCAAGACATCTCCCTTATAGGCGACCGGCTTTTGTGGCGAGGGAGCTCCCTCGCCACAGGGATGTAAGTCATCAAAAAAGTGTAGATATCCTGACCGAATCAGTTGATTTTGAAACGCAGCCGCAAGCCGCGCAAACCGAAACTTATCCACGGCCACAGCAATGCGCTGACCAGGGCCGGCAAGACCAGCGCCAGGGTCGGCTGGCGATTACCGGTCAAGGCGCTGAGCCATAATTGCACCAGTTGCGCCAAGCCGAAGATCACCAGGATCACCAAGCACTGTTGCCACATCGGGAACATGCGCAGGCGTTGTTGCAACGACAGCACCAGGAATGTGATCAAGGTCAGGATCAGCGCGTTCTGACCCAGCAACGTGCCATAGAGCACATCTTCGGCCAGCCCCAGGCACCAGGCCGTGACCATGCCGACCTTGTGCGGCAAGGCCAGGGCCCAGAAGGCCAGCAGCAAGGCCAGCCACAGCGGGCGCAGGATTTCCATGAACTGCGGCAGCGGGGAAACGCTGAGCAACAGGCCGATGGCAAAGGTCAGCCAGACCATCCAGCCATTACCGGATCGAGTACTGCTCATTCTTCACGTGCTCCCCTGGTGGCGGGCGTAGCGGCAGGCGCTGGGGCCGGTGGCTTGGTCGCGGGCCGGGCGGGTTGGACCGCCGGCTGCTGGGCTGCGGCCGGTCGGGCGGGAGCCGCGGCGTGTGCGGCCGGAGCTGTTGTTGCCGGGGCCGTCGCAGCCTGGGGCTTGGGCACAGTGGCTGGTACAGGTGCGGGCGCGGGCGCAGGTGTGGCCGGAGCAGGCGATTCGCCGCTCTGCTGGTCCTGGGCCTCCTGGGCCACGGCGGCATCGTTGGCGCGCTCTTCAGGCGTGCGGTTGTCGCTGAATACCAGCAGCAGGTAGCGGCTGCGGTTCAACGCAGCCGTCGGCACCGCCCGCACGATCGCGAACGGCTGGCCAGAGTCATGAATGACTTCCTTGACCGTCGCCACGGGATAACCAGCCGGAAACCGCTGGCCAAGGCCGGAACTGACCAGCAGGTCGCCTTCCTTGATGTCGGCGGTATCGGCAACATGGCGAAGTTCGAGGCGCTCGGGGTTGCCGGTGCCGCTTGCGATTGCCCGCAAGCCGTTGCGATTGACCTGCACCGGAATGCTGTGGGTGGTATCGGTCAGCAACAGCACACGAGACGTATAAGGCATCAATTCCACCACCTGCCCCATCAGGCCACGGGCATCGAGCACCGGCTGGCCGAGGACCACGCCGTCGCGCTCGCCCTTGTTGATGATGATGCGGTGGGTGAACGGGTTCGGGTCCATGCCGATCAGCTCGGCCACTTCGACTTTCTCATTGACCAGCGCCGAGGAGTTGAGCAACTCGCGCAGCCGCACGTTCTGCTCGGTGAGGGCCGCCAGCTTCTGCATGCGTCCCTGCAGCAGCAGGTTTTCAGTCTTGAGTTTTTCGTTCTCGGCGACCAGTTCGGTCCGGCTGCCAAACTGGCTGGCCACACCCTGCCACAACCGTTGCGGCAGGTCGGTGATCCAGTAGGACTCCATCAACACCAGCGACATCTGGCTGCGCACTGGCTTGAGCAGCGTGAAGCGGGCATCCACCACCATCAGCGCAACCGACAGCACGGTCAACACCAGCAGGCGTACACCCAATGAGGGGCCTTTGGCAAAAAGCGGTTTAATAAGCCGCTCCTCCCAGGCAAACGTTGTCTTTATTCATACGGTATCGAACCGGCCTGGATACGAATGACAGAAGATAAACGCCAACGGGCAGCACTGCAAAGTGCCGCCCGAGCGCAAACAACATAGACCACTGCGCCAGATTTATTCGCTGGAGAGCAGGTCCATGGTGTGCTTGTCCATCATTTCCAGCGCACGGCCACCACCGCGGGCAACGCACGTCAGCGGGTCTTCGGCAACGATCACCGGCAGGCCGGTTTCCTGGGCCAGCAGTTTGTCGAGGTCACGCAACAGCGCGCCACCACCGGTCAGCACCAGGCCGCGCTCGGCGATGTCCGAGGCCAGCTCCGGCGGCGATTGCTCCAGGGCGCTCTTGACGGCCTGGACGATGGTTGCCAGCGACTCTTGCAGCGCTTCGAGCACTTCGTTGGAGTTGAGCGTGAACGCGCGTGGAACGCCTTCGGCCAGGTTGCGACCGCGAACATCGACTTCGCGCACTTCACCGCCCGGGTAGGCCGTGCCGATTTCCTGCTTGATGCGCTCGGCGGTGGATTCGCCGATCAGGCTGCCGTAGTTGCGACGTACGTAGGTGATGATCGCTTCGTCGAAACGGTCGCCGCCCACACGCACGGATTCGGCGTAGACCACACCGTTGAGGGAGATCAAGGCGATTTCAGTGGTACCACCACCGATATCGACGACCATCGAACCACGGGCTTCTTCCACCGGCAGGCCGGCACCGATGGCTGCGGCCATTGGCTCTTCAATCAGGAATACTTCGCGAGCACCGGCACCCAGGGCCGATTCACGGATGGCGCGACGCTCCACCTGGGTGGACTTGCAGGGCACGCAGATCAGCACACGAGGGCTGGGCTGCAGAAAACTGTTTTCGTGAACCTTGTTGATGAAGTACTGCAGCATCTTTTCGCAGACGCTGAAGTCGGCGATCACGCCGTCCTTCATGGGGCGAATGGCTGCAATGTTGCCCGGTGTACGGCCCAGCATGCGCTTGGCTTCCGTACCGACAGCCACGACACTTTTCTGGTTACCGTGGGTGCGGATGGCCACGACCGAGGGTTCATTCAGGACGATACCGCGCTCGCGCACGTAAATAAGGGTGTTGGCAGTGCCCAGGTCGATGGAGAGATCGCTGGAAAACATGCCACGCAGTTTCTTGAACATGGGAAAGGGACCCTAGGCAACGCGTGGGTAAAAAAGTGCGGCAAACTCTAACAACGACAGGGATTTTGGGCAAGGCGCCAATATGTTAAATTGGCCGCTTTTCTGTGCACCAAACCCTACAATCGCGGCCGTAGCGCCGTAGAAATGCGGTAGTGTTCCGACAATCTAACACACGGACAGACTGCGTCCGTTTTGTTTTCCACTGGAGAATCCCATGGCGCTTGAACGCTCCGACGTGGAAAAAATCGCTCATCTGGCCTGCCTGGGCCTCAATGAAGCCGATCTTCCACACATTACTTCTGCCCTGAACAGCATCCTCGGGCTGGTCGACGAAATGCAGGCGGTCGATACCGACGGTATCGAGCCGCTGGCCCACCCACTGGAAGCCAGCCAGCGCCTGCGCGCCGACGTCGTCACCGAGTCCAATAACCGCGAGGCCTACCAGTCCATCGCGCCAGCGGTCGAAAACGGCCTGTACCTGGTTCCGAAAGTCATCGACTAAAGGGAAAGAGCCTCTCATGCATCAGATGACCCTGGCCGAGATCGCCCGCGGACTCGCCGACAAAAAGTTTTCCTCCGAAGAGCTGACCAAGGCCCTGCTGGCGCGCATCGCCCAGCTCGATCCGCAGCTCAACAGTTTCATCAGCCTCACCGAAGAACTGGCCCTGAGCCAGGCCAAGGCCGCCGACGCCCGTCGCGCCAAGGGTGAGAACGGCGCCCTGCTTGGCGCGCCGATTGCCCACAAGGACCTGTTTTGCACACAGGGCATCCGCACCAGCTGCGGCTCGAAGATGCTCGACAATTTCAAGGCCCCGTACGATGCCACCGTGGTCGCCAAGCTGGCCGCCGCCGGCACCGTGACCCTGGGCAAGACCAACATGGACGAGTTCGCCATGGGCTCGGCCAACGAGTCGAGCCATTACGGCGCGGTGAAAAACCCGTGGAACCTTGAACACGTACCGGGCGGCTCGTCCGGTGGTTCCGCCGCCGCGGTGGCCGCGCGCCTGTTGCCGGCCGCCACCGCCACCGACACCGGTGGCTCGATTCGCCAGCCAGCTGCGTTCACCAACCTCACCGGCCTGAAACCGACCTACGGCCGCGTCTCGCGCTGGGGCATGATTGCCTACGCCTCCAGCCTCGACCAGGGTGGCCCGCTGGCCCGCACCGCCGAAGACTGCGCGATCCTGCTCCAAGGCATGGCCGGCTTCGACCCGAACGATTCCACCAGCATCGATGAACCGGTGCCGGACTACAGCGCCAGCCTCAACGGTTCGCTGCAAGGCCTGCGCATCGGCGTGCCGAAGGAATATTTCGGCGCCGGCCTCGACCCGCGCATCGCCGATCTGATTCAAAACAGCATCAAGGAGCTGGAAAAGCTCGGCGCGGTCATCAAGCAAATCAGCCTGCCGAACATGCAGCACGCGATCCCTGCGTATTACGTGATCGCCCCGGCGGAAGCGTCCTCGAACCTGTCGCGCTTCGACGGCGTGCGCTTCGGCTATCGCTGCGAGAACCCGCAAAATCTGGTCGACCTGTACAAGCGCTCCCGTGGCGAAGGCTTCGGCGCCGAAGTGCAGCGCCGGATCATGGTTGGCGCCTACGCGTTGTCCGCCGGTTACTACGATGCCTATTACCTGAAGGCGCAGAAAATCCGCCGCCTGGTGAAGAACGACTTCATGGCCGCCTTCAACGAGGTCGACATCATCCTCGGCCCGACCACGCCGAACCCGGCCTGGAAGCTCGGCGCTAAGAACAGCGACCCGGTCGCCGAGTACCTGGAAGACGTCTACACCATCACCGCCAACCTCGCCGGCTTGCCGGGCCTGTCCATGCCGGCCGGTTTCGTCGATGGCCTGCCGGTGGGCGTGCAGTTGCTCGCGCCGTATTTCCAGGAAGGCCGCCTGCTCAACGTGGCGCACCAGTACCAGTTAAACACTGACTGGCACACCCGCACCCCTCAGGGGTTTTGAAACTGCTGCGCTCGGTAATGCTGCGTTGAAAACTGGCTCGAAATGCTCATTGACTAAAGTCAACTCCGCTTTCTCGCCAGTTTTCGCCTTGCCTTACCTTCGCTCGCGACGTTTCAAAATCCCCTGATAAGACTTCTGAGGAGAAACACATGCAATGGGAAGTCGTGATCGGGCTGGAGATTCATACCCAGCTCACCACCCGGTCGAAAATCTTTTCCGGTAGCTCGACCACCTTCGGTTCCGAGCCCAACACCCAGGCCAGCCTGGTTGACCTGGGCATGCCCGGCGTACTGCCCGTGCTCAACGCCGAAGCGGTGCGCATGGCGGTGATGTTCGGCCTGGCGATTGACGCCGAGATCGGCCAGCACAACGTGTTCGCCCGCAAGAACTACTTCTACCCGGACCTGCCCAAGGGCTACCAGATCAGCCAGATGGAGCTGCCGATCGTCGGCAAGGGCCACCTGGACATCGCCCTGGAAGACGGCACGGTCAAGCGCGTCGGCATCACCCGCGCGCATCTGGAAGAAGACGCCGGCAAAAGCCTGCACGAAGAATTCAACGGCGCCACCGGCATCGACCTGAACCGCGCCGGCACGCCGCTGCTGGAAATCGTCTCAGAGCCGGACATGCGCAGCGCCAAGGAAGCCGTGGCCTACGTCAAAGCGATCCATGCCCTGGTGCGCTACCTGGGCATCTGCGACGGCAATATGGCCGAGGGCTCGCTGCGTTGCGACTGCAACGTGTCGATCCGTCCCAAGGGCCAGGCCGAGTTCGGCACCCGCTGCGAGATCAAGAACGTCAACTCGTTCCGCTTCATCGAAAAGGCGATCAACAGCGAGATCCAACGCCAGATCGAACTGATCGAGGACGGCGGCAAGGTCATCCAGCAGACCCGCCTGTACGACCCGAACAAGGACGAGACCCGTCCGATGCGCAGCAAGGAAGAAGCCAACGACTACCGTTACTTCCCCGACCCGGACCTGCTGCCGGTGGTCATCGAGCATTCGTTCCTCGATGAAGTACGCGCCACCCTGCCGGAACTGCCGCCACAGAAACGCGAGCGCTTCCAGGCGCAGTTCGGGCTGTCGAGCTATGACGCCAACGTCCTGGCCACCAGCCGCGAACAGGCCGACTACTTCGAGAAAGTCGTGAGCATCGGCGGCGACGCCAAGCTGGCGGCCAACTGGGTGATGGTCGAGTTGGGCAGCCTGTTGAACAAGCAGGGCCTGGAAATCGACGAGTCGCCGGTGTCGGCCGAGCAACTGGGCGGCATGCTGTTGCGGATCAAGGACAACACCATTTCCGGCAAGATTGCCAAAATGGTATTCGAAGCCATGGCCAATGGTGAGGGCAGCGCAGACGAAATCATCGACAAGCGCGGCTTGAAGCAGGTCACCGACACCGGTGCGATCAGCGCCGTGCTCGATGAAGTGCTCGCGGCCAACGCCGAGCAGGTCGAGCAATACCGTGCGGCGGACGAAGCCAAGCGCGGCAAGATGTTCGGCTTCTTCGTCGGCCAGGCCATGAAAGCTTCCAAGGGCAAGGCCAACCCTCAGCAAGTCAACGAACTGCTGAAAAGCAAGCTCGAGGGCTGATTGCCATGGAGCCAGTCTTTGAATCTGGCTCAACCCCCTGTGGGAGCGGGCTTGCTCGCGATAGCGGTATGACAGTCAACCTAGATGTTGAATGTGATGGCCCCATCGCGAGCAAGCTCGCTCCCACATTTGTATTTGGAACCTCTCAGATGAAGCGTCTCCTCGGCGCCTGCGCCCTGCTGTCCCTGCTGGCCGGTTGCGCCAGCCAGAGCGGGACGGTCGATCCACACGGCTACGACCAGACCGGCGTCGCCTCCTATTACGGCTCCAGGCACCATGGCAAGCGTACCGCCAGCGGCGAGCGCTTCGACCAGCACGGCCTGACCGCCGCGCATCGCCAGTTGCCGTTCGGCACCCGGGTGAAAGTCACCAACCTGAAAAACAACGACAGCGTCGTGGTCCGTATCAACGATCGTGGCCCGTATACCCGTGGGCGCCTGATCGATGTGTCCCGCGCCGCGGCCGAACAATTGGGCATGCTGCGCAGCGGTACCGCGCGTGTGCGTGTGCAAGCCCTCGACGACTGATAGACGGAGCCCGGCCATTTCCCTGATCAATGCTTTACCGCTGCTCAGCCTGATCGAACTGTGTGGCGCCCTGCTGTTGCTGGTCGCCGGCGCCGAGTTGCTGGTGCGTGCCGCCGTGGGGCTGGCGGCACGCTTGCAGGTGCGGCCGCTGATTATCGGCCTGACCGTCGTCGCATTCGGCAGCAGCGCACCGCAAATGGCTGTCAGCCTGCAAGCGACCCTGGCACAGAACGCTGATATCGCCGTGGGGAGTGTGATCGGCAGCAGTACCTTCAACATCCTCGTCACCCTCGGGCTGTCGGCGCTGATCATTCCGCTGCGCGTCTCGCGTCAATTGGTGCGCTTGGACATCCCGCTGATGATCGGCGCCAGCCTGCTGGTGTTCGTGCTGGCCTGGAACGAAGAACTGACCCGACTCGACGGCGTCCTGCTGCTGGTAGCCCTGGCGGTGTACCTGGGCCTGTTGCTGCGCCAGTCCCGGCACTCCGCGCGACCGCATCCGCTGGGAGGCGCAGTTGCCCATGGTTCCTGGCCCAAGAGCCTGGTGATGATCGTTTCGGGCCTGGCGATGCTGGTCTTCGCCGGGCACCTGTTATTGGGCGCGGCGGTGGAAGTGGCGACCGACCTGGGGTTGTCCGAGCGCATCATCGGCCTGACCATCGTTGCCGTGAGCACCTCGCTGCCGGAGCTCGCCACTTCGTTGATCGCCGCCCTTCGGGGTCAACGGGACATCGCGGTAGGCAACGTAATCGGCAGCAACCTGTTCAACCTTCTGGGTGTATTGGGCGTGACCGCCCTCGCCGCGCCTTCTGCGCTCTCGGTCTCGCCCAATGCCCTGGCCTTCGACCTGCCGGTGATGCTTGGCGTCGCGGTGCTGTGCCTGCCGGTGTTCTATTCCGGCTATCGCGTCACCCGTGCCGAAGGGCTGCTGTTCCTGGGCTTGTACACGGCGTACGGGCTGCACGTGGTGTCGTTCACCACCGGCATGCCATTGGCCGGCCAGCTAGAACGACTGATGTTGTTCTACGTGCTGCCGGCCCTGCTCGCGTTTCTGCTGTTCACATCCTTGCGCGCCTGGCGCCGCCAACACCACAAGAGGGATTTGCCATGACTGACAATCCAAAGACCGGCCTCGATATGCGTCGCAAAGTGATGGGCGATGCGTTCGTCGACCGCGCCCTGGGCAGCGCCACCGAATTCACCCAGCCGCTGCAGGATTTCGTGAACGAACATGCCTGGGGCAGCGTCTGGAGCCGCGAAGGCCTGCCGCTGAAGACCCGCAGCCTGATCACCCTCGCCGCCCTCACCGCCCTCAAGTGCCCGCAGGAACTCAAGGGCCACGTGCGTGGCGCGCTGAACAATGGCTGCACGGTAGAAGAAATTCGCGAAGCGTTGCTGCATTGCGCGGTGTACGCGGGCGTGCCAGCGGCGATCGATGCGTTTCGGGCGGCGCAGGAAGTGATCGATAGTTACCAGAAACCTGAGTGAATTGGGCGATCGCCTTCGCGAGCAGGCTCGCTCCCACATTTGGCCGGTGGTGAACACCAGATTTGTGCCCACCAAGAATCCCCTGTGGGAGCGAGCCTGCTCGCGAAAGGATCGATAGAACGCTGCAAACCTGAAGCTAGATCCACCCACCCCACTGCAACACAAAGATCCCCAGGTTGGTGGTAATCGCCGCCATCAAGGTGGTGATGACGATGATCGCCGCCGCCAGCTCGTGGTTGCCATTCGCGGCGCGGGCCATGACGTAGCTGGCGGCGGCGGTGGGGCTGCCGAAGTACAGGAACAAGATCCCCAGTTCCGCCCCGCGAAAACCCCACAACCATGCGCCCAGAGTAGTCACCAACGGCAAGCCGACCATCTTCACCAGGCTCGAACTCAGGGCCATCTTGCCGCTCTTGCGCAAGGCCGCCAGGGACAGCGTGCCGCCGATGCAGATCAGCGCCAGGGGCAAGGTCATTTGGGACAGATACTTGGCCGACGTCTCGAACCAGTTCGGCAGGCCGATCTGTAAATAGGCGAACGGCGCGGCGGCAAGCACGCTGATGATCAGCGGGTTGCTGATCACGCTCTTGCAGATGCTCCAGGGGTCGGACTTGATCACCGGGCTGTAGACCGCCAGGACGATGGTCGACAGGGTGTTGTAGAACAGGATCACCAGCGCCGCGAGAATCGCCCCCAGGGAAATCCCATAGTCGCCATACATGCTCGCGGCCAATGCCAGGCCGATCACGCCGTTGTTGCCACGAAACGCGCCCTGGGTGTAGATCCCGCGATCCTCCCGCGGGCAACGCCAGATCGCCCAGCCCCAGGCCATGGCGAAACTCACCAGGGTGGCAATCGAGAAATAGATCAGCAGGTCTGGCTGCAACGCCGCGTGCAAATCAGCGTGCAGAATGCCAAGGAACAACAGCGCCGGCATGGTGACGTTGAACACCAGCGACGAGGCGATGTGGATGAAGTTGTCGTTGATCCAGCCGATGCGCTTGAGCAGCGTCCCCAGAAACAGCATGGCGAACACCGGCGCGGTGACGTTCAGGGTTTCGAGGAAAATTGCCAGCATGCCGAGGACCTTGAGAAGGAGGTGTCGTTAGGTGGCTAATGATAAGCCACTCACGACGTTGGCGTCTGGTCGAGCCTCTTCGCGAGCAGGCTCGCTCCCACATTGGATCTCCAGCGATAACAGAATCCACATTCACCCCCACATCCCTGTGGGAGCGAGCCTGCTCGCGATCAGCGCCGGATCAGGTAATCGGCGCCGGGTTGAACAAGGTAATGTCGTTGAACAACTTGTGCCGCTCGGCCCAGGTCTGTTTCTTGCCGCTGGCCACGTCCAGGTAGTAGTGGAACAGCTCCCAGCCCAACTCTTCGATGGTCGCGCGCCCGGTGGCGATGCGGCCGGCGTCGATGTCGATCAGGTCCGGCCAGCGCTGGGCCAGTTCGGTACGGGTCGAGACCTTCACCACCGGCGCCATGGCCAAGCCGTACGGGGTGCCCCGACCGGTAGTGAACACGTGCAGGTTCATCCCCGCCGCCAGTTGCAGCGTGCCGCAGACAAAGTCGCTGGCCGGCGTGGCGCAGAAGATCAGGCCCTTTTGCTTGAAGCGCTCACCCGGGCCAAGCACGCCGCTGATTGCGCTGCTGCCGGATTTGACGATCGAGCCCAAGGACTTCTCGACGATGTTCGACAACCCACCCTTCTTGTTGCCCGGCGTGGTGTTGGCGCTGCGATCGGCCTCGCCCTTGGCCAGGTAACGGTCGTACCAGTCCATTTCGCGCACCAGTTCCTGGGCGACTTCCTGGGTTTGCGCCCGGGAGGTCAGCAGGTAGATCGCATCGCGCACTTCGGTGACTTCAGAGAACATCACCGTCGCACCGGCCCGCAGCAACAGGTCCGAGGCGTAGCCCAGGGCCGGGTTGGCGGTGATGCCGGAGAACGCATCGCTGCCGCCGCACTGCATGCCCAGGATCAGTTCCGAGGCGGGCACGGTTTCGCGGCGACGCTGGTCGAGTTTCTTCAGGCGCGTCTCGGCCAACTCCATGATCTGCTCGATCATCTCGGTAAAGCCGTGGCTGGAATCCTGCAAGCGATACAACCATGGCTCGCTGAGGTCCACCGAGCTATCGCCTTCGTGCATCACCTGCCCGGCCTGCAATTTCTCGCAGCCCAGGCTGATCACCAGCGCCTCGCCACCCAGGTTCGGGTTGCGCGCCAGGTTGCGCACGGTGCGGATCGGGATGTAGGCGTCGGTGGCGGTGATCGCCACACCGCAGCCATAGCTGTGGGTCAGCGCCACCACGTCATCGACGTTCGGGTACTTGGGCAGTAGCTCTTCCTTGATGCGCTTGACCGCATGGTCCAGCACCCCGGTGACGCACTGCACCGTGGTGGTGATGCCCAGGATGTTGCGCGTGCCGACGGTGCCGTCGGCGTTGCGGTAGCCCTCGAAGGTGTAGCCTTCCAGTGGCGCATCCGCCGCCGGCACATCGGTGGACAGCGGCAGGCTGTCCAAGGGTGGCGCGGTGGGCATGCGCAATTGGTCTTCCTTGACCCAGCTGCCACGAGGGATCGGTTGCAGCGCGTAGCCAATGACCTGGCCGTAGCGAATCACCTCGCCACCCTCGGGAATGTCCACCAGGGTGACCTTGTGGCTCTGTGGCACGAAGTCCACGGTGACCAGGCCGTCCGGGAACTCGGTCCCGGCGGGTACGCCCTGGTCGTTGACAACAATCACCACGTTGTCCCGCTCGTGCAGGCGGATGTAACGGGGCGAATCGGCATGTTCAATCAGATTCATGGACGCCATTCCTCAGGATTTGGCTTCAGACAGGCTGGATAGGTCGGCTTCCCTGGCCGTGGGCTCCTTGAGCACCACACGCTTGATCGGGCCCACGATGACCAGATAGCTGAACACCGCCATCAGCGCGTTGCAACCGACGAACACCAGGGCCCATTTGAACGAGCCAGTGGAGCTGATGATGTAGCCGATGACGATTGGCGTGGTGATCGACGCCAGGTTGCCGAAGGTGTTGAACAGGCCACCGCTCAAGCCGGCGATCTGTTTTGGCGACGTGTCGGACACCACGGCCCAACCCAATGCGCCCACGCCCTTGCCGAAGAATGCCAGGGCCATGAAGCCCACCACCATCCATTCGATATCGACGTAGTTGCACGCCACGATGCTGCTGGACACCAGCAGCCCGGCGATGATTGGCGCCTTGCGGGCGAAGGTCAGCGAATGGCCCTTGCGCAGCAGGTAGTCGGAAATCACCCCGCCGAGGACGCCACCAATGAAACCGCAAATGGCCGGCAAGGACGCGATGAAACCGGCCTTGAGGATGGTCATGCCGCGCTCCTGCACCAGGTACACCGGGAACCAGGTCAGGAAGAAATAGGTGATGCCGTTGATGCAGTACTGGCCCAGGTACACGCCGAGCATCATGCGGTTGGTCAGCAGTTGGCGAATGTAATCCCACTTCGGACCGTCGGCTTTCTTTTCCTTGCCCTTGTCCTGGTCCATGTCGACCATCGCGCCATTGGAAGCGATGTGGTTGAACTCGGCCTCGTTGATCATCGGGTGCTGGCGCGGGCTGTAGATGACCTTCAGCCAGACGAGCGAGAACACGATGCCGATCACGCCCATGACGATGAACACGTGCTGCCAGCCGAAGCGGTAGACGATCCAGCCCATCAGCGGCGCGAACAATACGGTGGCGAAATACTGCGCCGAGTTGAAGATCGCCGAGGCGGTGCCACGTTCGGCGGTGGGAAACCAGGCCGCGACGATACGGGCGTTGCCGGGGAAAGAAGGCGCTTCGGCCAGCCCGACCAGAAAGCGCAGCATGAACAGCGCAACCACCGCCGTGGACATGCCGAACTCACCGACATAGCCCTGCAGCACGGTGAACAGCGACCAGGTGAAAATGCTCAGTGCATAGATTTTCTTCGACCCGAAACGGTCGAGCAGCCAGCCGCCAGGAATCTGCCCGGCCACGTAGGCCCAGCCGAAAGCGGAGAAGATGTAACCGAGGGTGACGGCGTCGATGCCGAGGTCTTTTTGCAGGCTGGAACCAGCGATGGCGATGGTGGCGCGGTCGGCATAGTTGATCGTCGTCACCAAAAACAGCATGAGCAGGATCAAATAGCGGACGTGCGTCGGCTTGGTCTCTTGCATGTAATCTACTTCCACTATTTATTTTTATGCGGGAAATCAAATTGTACGGTCGGCGCCAGAGCCCGGCGCCGACCGGTCTTGCGTATTACGAGCCGATGTAGGAGGTCTTCACCACGGTGTAGAACTCTTGCGCGTAGCGACCTTGCTCGCGCGAACCGTAGGACGAACCTTTGCGCCCACCGAACGGAACATGGTAATCCACGCCGGCGGTCGGCAGGTTGACCATCACCATGCCTGCTTGGGAGTGGCGCTTGAAGTGGTTGGCGTACTTCAACGACGTGGTGGCGATACCGGCCGACAAGCCGAACTCGGTGTCGTTGGCCATCGCCAGCGCCGCCTCGTAGTCAGCCACGCGCACGACGTTGGCCACCGGGCCGAAGATCTCTTCGCGGCTGATGCGCATCGAAGCCTCGCTGTCGGCGAACAGGGTCGGCGCCAGGAAGTAACCTTCGGTGTCGCAAGTCACTACACCACCACCGCTGACCAGCCGCGCACCTTCGCTCTGGCCGATGTCGATGTACTTCAAGTCCTGGTTGAGCTGGGCTTCGGAAACGACCGGGCCGATGTCGGTGCCAGCCTTCAGCGCGTGACCGACCTTGATCGATTGCATGCGCTCGGCCATGGCCGCAACGAACTTGTCGTGGATACCGGCAGTGACGATCAGTCGGCTCGATGCCGTGCAACGCTGGCCGGTGGAGTAGAACGCGCTCTGCACCGCCAATTCGACCGCCTGCTTGAGGTCGGCGTCGTCGAGGATGATCTGCGGGTTCTTGCCGCCCATTTCCAGCTGGACCTTGGCTTGGCGCGCCACGCAGTTGACCGCGATCTGCCGGCCGACGCCCACGGAACCGGTGAAGCTGATGCCATCGACTTTCGGGCTGTTGACCAGAATGTCACCGACCACACGGCCGCTGCCCATCACCAGGTTGAACGCACCGGCCGGGAAGCCGGCACGGGAAATGATTTCGGCCAGGGCCCAGGCGCAGCCCGGCACCAGCTCGGCGGGCTTGATCACCACGCAGTTGCCGTAGGCCAGGGCCGGGGCAATTTTCCACGCAGGGATGGCGATCGGGAAGTTCCACGGAGTGATCAGACCAACCACGCCGAGGGCTTCGCGGGTCACTTCGACGTTGACGCCCGGGCGCACCGACGGCACGTAGTCGCCCGACAGGCGCAGGCATTCACCGGCGAAGAATTTGAAAATGTTGCCAGCGCGGGTTACTTCGCCGATGGCTTCGGGCAGGGTCTTACCCTCTTCCCGGGCCAGCAGTTGGCCAAGCTCTTCGCGACGGGCGAGAATTTCGCTGCCGACTTTGTCCAGCGCATCGTGACGGGCCTGGATGCCCGAGGTCGACCAGGCCGGGAACGCGGCACGGGCGGCTTCGATGGCGGCGTTGACTTGCGCTGTGTCAGCCTTGGCGTATTCACCGATGACGTCGGACAAGTCAGACGGGTTGATGTTGGTGCAATAGTCAGCACCGGCCACCCACTCACCGTTGATGTAGTTATCGAAACGCTTTGCATCTGCCACGGAGCTTCTCCTCTCACAAAAGCTGTCTAGGAACGCAGGGCGTCCCTGGCTGCGTTTCCACGCGCACGTGGAAACGATCAAGCCTTACGCAAAAAGCCGCTGATTGCTCAGCGGCCTTGTCGGGTCTGTTACTGCTTGCCTTGCTTGTCGATCAGCGCGGCCAGGGCTTCGTACTCTTCTGGCAGCAGGTCGGTCAGCGGCGTGCGCACTGGGCCCGCGTCATAACCAACGATCTTCGCGCCGGCCTTGACGATGCTCACCGCGTAACCCGCCTTGCGGTTGCGGATGTCCAGGTATGGCAGGAAGAAGTCGTCGATGATCTTGCCGACAGTCTCGTGATCTTCGCGGGCAATGGCGTGGTAGAAGTCCATCGCGGTTTTCGGGATGAAGTTGAACACCGCCGAGGAGTAGACCGGCACGCCCAGGGCCTTGTAGGCCGCGGCGTAGACTTCAGCGGTCGGCAGGCCGCCCAGGTAGCTGAAACGGTCGCCGAGGCGACGACGGATCGACACCATCAGTTCGATGTCGCCCAGGCCGTCCTTGTAGCCGATCAGGTTCGGGCAGCGCTCGGCCAGTTGTTCCAGCTGGGTCGCGTTCAGGCGGCAGACGTTGCGGTTGTACACCACCACGCCGATCTTCACCGATTTGCACACGGCTTCAACGTGGGCGGCAACGCCGTCCTGGCTGGCTTCGGTCAGGTAGTGCGGCAGCAGCAACAGACCCTTGGCGCCCAGGCGCTCGGCTTCCTGAGCGTATTCGATAGCCTGGCGGGTGGCACCGCCGACGCCGGCGAGGATTGGCACGCTGGTGGCGCAGGTATCGACGGCAGTCTTGATGACTTGCGAATACTCACTGGCGGCCAGGGAGAAGAATTCACCGGTGCCGCCCGCCGCGAACAATGCAGAGGCGCCGTACGGGGCCAGCCACTCGAGGCGCTTGATGTAGCTGTCGCGATTGAAATCGCCATTGGCAGTGAAATCGGTAACCGGGAACGACAGCAGGCCCGACGAGAGGATGGACTTCAGTTCTTGTGGATTCATTATTCGAACACCCTGGACGCAAATGTTGTGTTGTGGAAATGGTTCAGCTTCATGTGAAGTTGTAGGTCATCGTACAACTTAAAATGTGGGCGTCAACTGTATTTCGTCTTTTGTCGGGAAGCGGGCAACGGGTGTTTGGCGGGAAGCCTTGTAGAACGGGGCTTTGGGTGATGGGAGACGGATGAAACTTGTGGACTGAGAACCGGAACCGCTTGTCGCCACTGTCAACTCTGCCAGTAGGCGCCGTTGCGGCATGGGGGCATAACCCAGGCATGGCCGTGCAAAGCTCGGCCATGATCCTTTTCATAAACTGTAAGTGAGTCGCCCGTACGTGACGATCAGGGCCGCCTCACAGGAGTGACACATGGAGACGTATGCAAAGCCCACGCTCGAGGAATTTCCAGACCAAGACGCAGTGACGATCAACCTGTCAAAGACAAAGACGTTAACCGTGAACATTCCGGATGCAGAATTCCACAAGTACTCGAACGCCATGCTGACTCTGACTCTTACGCGTTCCGTAGGCGCGTTTACACCCTTGACCGATGGCGAGGAAGGTACGCTACGCATGAATGTGAAAGTGGCTCTAACTAACGCCGACTTGGAAGCTTTCAAAGGCGAATCGGTTGAGCTTCGTTACGAAGTGACCTATGAGAGCGGCGGGGATGACAAATCCGACCCGCTAATGTTGCGGATCAAGGCGTAGGACTGCGCATTCACTCTTTATCGAACGGTGCAAAGTCGTAAAGCTGGACACCACTACCCTGTGGCGAGGGAGCTTGCTCCCGTTCGACTGCGAAGCAGTCGCCAACCTGTAGAAGGACGGATCGCTCAAAGAGCTGAGGGGGCCGCTTCGCAGCCCAGCGGGAGCAAGCTCCCTCGCCACAACAGCATCCTCGGCGCCCGAGCAGTGAGCGACTTTCAGCCCTGCGCCTGCGCCTCTTCATGGGCCTGGCGCAGCCGCTCACGACTGTTGGTCAGGTGCAAGCGCATGGCCGCACGGGCCGCATCGGAATCCTGGCGAGCGATGGCCTCGTAGATTTCCTCGTGCTCGCGACTCAGTCGATCCATGTAGTGCTGTTGGTCGTCATGGGCCAGGCGCGCCGAGTTCAGCCGGGTGCGCGGGATGATGCTGGTGCCCAGGTGGGTCATGATGTCCGTGAAGTAACGGTTGCCGGTGGACAGGGCGATTTCCAGATGGAAGGCGAAGTCCGAGGCCACCGCGTCGCTGGCGTGGGCCGCGCTTTCGTTCAAGGCATCGAGCGCCGCCCGCATCGCCGACAGTTGCTCATCGCTGCGGCGCTGCGCCGCGAGCCCGGCGGATTCCACTTCCAGGCTGATGCGCAACTCCAGGATCGCCAGCACATCGCGCAGCGTGACCACCGTCGCCGGGTCGATGCGAAAGCCGCTCGGGCTGGGTGTGTCCAGCACGAAGGTGCCGATGCCATGGCGGGTTTCAACCTGGCCGGCCGCCTGCAAACGGGAAATTGCCTCGCGCACCACCGTGCGGCTGACGCCATGGGCTTCCATGATCGCCGACTCGGTGGGCAACTTATCGCCACGCTTGAGCAGGCCGTCGCGAATCTGCTCGGTCAGCACCGTCACCAGCTCCTGCGCCAGGCTGCGGCGCTTGCGGGGAAGGCGTGGGACGTTGATCGGGTTTTCCATGGTGTGTCTCTATCTGACAGGCGGCTAAGTATGCATCATAGCGCAACGTGGTTGTACGATCACCGTGCTCACTGGTGGGCCTTTTCAAAGGTTACTGCCATGCATCGCTGTGGCGAGGGGATTTATCCCCGCTGGGCTGCGTAGCAGCCCCTTGGTCTATTGGCAGACTCAATATCGAGACCGTTGATTTGAAAGGGGCGCTTCGCGCCCAGCGGGGATAAATCCCCTCGCCACAACAGCGTTCGACAATGACAATCAAGCGGTCACGGCCTGCTCCACCAGTTGGCCATTTTCGATACGCACGTGTCGCGGATGGAAACGTTTCAAGCTGCTTCGGTGCCCGACACTGACAATGCTCAGGCCTGGCAACTGGTCGATCAGCGCCTGGTACAACGTCGCCTCGTCTTCTTCATCCATCGCCGAAGTCGCTTCGTCCATGTACAACCACAGTGGCGCGTAAAGCAACGCACGGGCAAAGGCCAGGCGTTGTTGCTCGCCGGGCGAGAGCATGCGCTGCCAGTGGTTGCTTTCATCCAACCGCGCCACCAGATGCGGCAGGCGACAGGTTTCGAGCACCTGTGCATAACGTTCGTTGGGGTAGACATCGCCGGCCTGTGGGTAACTCAGCACTTCCCGCAGGCTGCCAATCGGCAAGTAGGGCTTTTGCGGCAGGAACAGATAACGCGCCGAGGGCAGGAGAATGCTGCCATGCCCCGCAGGCCACAGATGCCCCATCGCCCGCAGCAACGTTGACTTGCCGCTGCCGGAGCGACCACTGAGCATCACCCGCTCGCCCGGCTCCACGCTCAGTTCGCCATGGGTCAGCAGATGCCGACCATCGTTCAGGTCCAGCCCGAGATCGTGGACCTTCAGCTCGTTGCCCTGGCTCTGTACATCAATGGCCGGCACGCGCTCTTCGTTGTCGCTCATCGCCTGGCGGAAACTCAGCAGACGGTCACAGGTGGCGCGCCACGCGGCGAGGTTGGCGTAGGCGGTAATGAACCAACTGAAATTCTCCTGCACATTACCGAACGCCGAATTGATCTGCATGAGCTCGCCCAGTTGGATCTTGCCCGCGAAATAACGCGGCGCGGCGACGATGAATGGGAAAATGATTGCGATCTGGCCGTAGCCGGACGTGAAGAATGTCAGGCGCTTGGACACCCGCATGATGTCCCAGAAGTTGTGCCAGACCAGGCCGAAACGACCACTCAAGCGACGATTCTCATTAGGCTCGCCGCCATAGAGCGCGATGCTCTCGGCGTTCTCGCGCACCCGCACCATGGAGAAACGCAGGTCGGCTTCGAAGCGCTGCTGGTTGTTGTTCAGACCGATCAGGCGACGGCCGATCAGGTGCGTCAGCCAACTGCCCACCGCCGCATAGACCAACGCGCACCAGAACATATAGCCAGGGATGGTGTAGCCGAACACCTCGATGCTGCCAGACACGCCCCACAAGATAATCGAGAACGACACCAGGCTGACCACCGTGCGAAGCAGCCCCAGGCCCAGCTCCAGCGTGTTGCTGGTAAAACTGTTGAGGTCTTCGGAGATCCGCTGGTCGGGGTTGTCCGTGTAGCCACCCTGCTCCAGCCGGTAGTAGTTCTTGTTGTTGAGCCAGCGGGCGAAATGCTGCTCGGTGAGCCAGGCCCGCCAGCGGATGGTGAGCATTTGCGTGAGGTACAAGCGGTACACCGCGCCCAGGATCGCTACCGCCGCGATGCCGCAGAAGTACAGGATCAACCGCCAGAATGCCACGGTGTCCTTTTCTTGCAGGGCGTTGTAGAAATCCCTGTACCAACTGTTGACCCACACCGAAATCGCCACGCTGAACAACGACAGCGCGATCACGGCGATCAATAGCGTCCAGGCCTTGCCCTTCTCCTCACTGCGCCAGTATGGCGTGGTCATCTGCCAGACACGGCGCAAAAAATGGCCGCGCACCGCGTCATTGACCGCGGAATATTCAGCGTTCTGATTCATGGTTAAGGCTCAATAAAGGAATAACTCGGGCCGATGATAGAGCAACGGCCCGATCTGTCGCGAGAGGGACAGCATTCGTTCAGCGCAGGTTCAGCGACGCACCGGACGCTTCTGCAATTTGCGCTGCAAGGTCCGCCGGTGCATGCCCAAGGCACGAGCCGTGGCGGAAATATTGCCTTCGTGCTCGGTCAGCACCCGCTGGATGTGTTCCCATTGCAGGCGATCCACCGACATGGGGTTTTCCGGCACCAGGGTATCGAGGTCGGCGTGCTCGGACAGCAGCGCCGCCAGCACATCGTCGGCATCCGCCGGTTTGCACAGGTAGTTGCACGCGCCGCGCTTGATGGCCTCGACCGCGGTGGCAATGCTCGAATAACCGGTGAGGATCACCACGCGCATCTCCGGGTCCAGCTCCAGCAGCTTGGGCAGCAGCACCAGGCCGGAGTCGCCGTCCATTTTCAGGTCGAGGGCGGCATAGTCCGGCAGGTCGGCCTGGGCGATGGTCAGGCCCTCTTCGGCGGAACCGGCGGTGCTGACCCGAAAACCGCGACGGGACATGGCCCGGGCCATGACGCGGGTAAAGGTGGCGTCGTCATCCACCAGCAGCAGGTGCGGCAGTTCTTCGCCGTCGACTTGGATCTCGTCACTCATATTCGTCTCCTCGGTCGGCATGGGGCAGGCGCAGCTCGGTGAGCGTACCGCCTTCCTCATGGGGGTAGAGTTTCACCGAGCCGCCGGCGCGTGTCACGCTGGCCTTGCTCAAAAACAGGCCCAGGCCGAAACCCTTGCCCTTGGTAGTGAAAAACGGTTTGCCGATCTGCTCGGCAATCGCCAGCGGCACACCGGCGCCGTGATCGCGAATACAGATCGTCAGTTCATAGGCGTCCCAGTCCAGCACCACTTCCAAGTTTTCCGGGCAGGCGTCGGCGGCATTGTTCAGCAGGTTCAGCAAGGCCTGGGTCAAGTCCGGCGGCGGCGCCATGCGCGGCACCGTGCCCTTGCCCAGGCACTGGAAGCGATAACTGGCTTCGGGGCGCATCAGGTGCCAACGGTTCAGGGCATCGTCGAGCCAGAACGTGACCGCCTGCATGTCGATGTCCAGCCGGCGGTTGGCTTCGGCGGCGCGCACCAGGTATTGCAGGGTTTCCTTGCAGAGCTTGACCTGGTCTTGCAGCACACTGAGGTCTTCTTGCAACGCCGGGTCTTTATGGTCCTGGCGCATTTCCTTGAGCAGCACGCTCATGGTCGCCAGCGGCGTGCCCAGTTCATGGGCAGCGCCGGCGGCCTGGGTCGCCACGGCCAGCAGTTGCTCGTCCCGCAGGCCTTCTTCACGACGGATCGCCCGCAACTCTTCCTGGCGACGCAATTCTTCGGCCATGCGCGCGGCAAAAAAGGTGATGACCGCAGCCGCCAGGGCGAAGCTCAGCCACATGCCGTAGATCTGCAGGTTTTCCCGGGCGATGGGGAAGGTTTCCAGCGGATAGAAGCGCGCCAGCAACAAGGTGTACAGCGCCAGGGCGATACCGGACAGGATCAGCGAAAAACGCCACGGCAGTGTCACGGCGGCGATGGTCAGCGGCACCAGGTAATAAGAGACGAAAGGATTGGTGGAGCCGCCGGAGAAATACAGCAGCGCGCTGTGGATAAACAGGTCGCAGGCCAGTTGCACAGCATATTCAAGTTCGGTCACTGGCCATGAGGTGCGCAGGCGAATCGCAGTCAACGCGCAAAGTACGCTGGAAAAGACCAGCGTGATTGCCAGTTGCAGCCAAGGCAGCGGCAGCAGGTCGAACCAATAGGCAAGCCCCACCGAGCCGGCCTGGGCTGCGAGGACCAGAATGCGGATAAACGTCAGGCGCCATAGGTTCTGGCGCGAAGCGGAAGTCATTTGCAAAGGGGCGAGCATGAGCTCTCCTGATGAGCGCTCCAGGCGGATCGCACGGAGTATAACCAAGGCAGGGCTTGCAGCGGCGGATATGCGGCAAAGCGCCACAGCTCTGAAATGGCACACCAACCTGTGGCGAGGGGATTTATCCCCGCTGGACTGCACAGCAGGCCCTAAGATGTTCACCGGTGAAATTTGGGGGCCGCTTCGCGCCCCAGCGGGGATAAATCCCCTCGCCACAAAAGCGCCACTTTGCTGCGATCTGTATAGAAGTTGTAACTGTGCGAACCGCACCATAAACGCTAGAGTCTTATCGTTCACGCAGGCCCGGAACCTACCCCTGCGCATCATCCCAAGGAGCTTTCATGCACACGTTCAGTCGCCCCGCCGCCCTGCTCGCCCTCAGCCTCGGCACCGTTGCCAGCCTGCCGGCCGTGGCCGCCGATGAGCTTCATTACAACCAGATTTCCCTGCGCGCCGAAGCCAGCCAGGAAGTGGCCCGCGACCTGATGATCGTCACCCTCTACACCGAGGAACAGAACACCGACCCGGCCAAACTCGCGGCCACCGTCAGCACCACACTGAACAAAGCCATTGGCCAGGCCAAGCAGGTCAAGGACATCAACCTGCGCCAAGGCAGCCGCAACAGCTACCCGGTCTACGATAACAAGGGCCAGAAGATCACCGGCTGGCGCGAACGCGCCGAGCTGCGCCTGGAAAGCGCCGACTTCGCCGCCCTGTCCAAACTCACCGGTGAATTGCTCACCGACATGAAAATGGCCGGCATGGACTTCGCCACCGCCACCGCCACCCGCCAGACCAGCGAAGACGCCCTGCTCAAGGACGCCGTCAACGCCTTCAAGGCCCGCGCCCAACTCGCCACCGAAGCCTTGGGCGGCAAGGGTTACAAGATCGTCAACCTGAACTTCAACACCAACGGTTATCCACAACCGTACATGCGCCCGCAGATGATGATGAAAGCGGCGTCCATGGATGCCGAGTCGGTCACGCCGGAAGTGGAAGCAGGCACCAGCAAAGTGACGATGACGGCGGATGGGGTTGTTGAGGTGTTGATGCAATAAGTTGGGCGTGGTTCAGCCAGTTCGTTTGCTGGCTGAACCACCGAAAACCTGTAGCGAGGGAGCTTGTTCCCACTGGACTGGTCCGATGCTTAGAGCGCAGCAGCCCCAAGCCTGACACCTGGGTGCATGAAACGGAGAATACCGTCTATAGAGTGACTTTACGGAGCAACCTTGAGCAACGGCGCGGCTGCCTGAGCGAGGCGGGTAAGCAGAAGAATATCGTCGGTATCTCGCTTACCATCCCCATCCAGGTCAATTTTTATACCGACCTCGTTATAGATCCCATTCTTCAACAAAGATGAAACAAAGGTCGCGAAATAGCACCTTTCGTCGCAGTAGAATTCGAGCCTGACTTCAGGACAATCACCATCGTCCAGGTTTCTGAATGTGATGCGAATTTCTTCGGCCGTCATGGTCATACGCCATCCATCAAGCTTATCGGAGTCGCACGTGAAGCAAGCACAACGCAGACCGCGAAACTACTTCAACATAGCCGTCGCGGCCTGAGCGAGTTTGAGGATCAATTTCTTGTCGCGGGCATCGAAATCGCCATCTCCGTCGACGTCGCCTTTGACCTCGACCTTGTCATACGTTCCGTTGCCTCTTGACGATGTCAGATACGTCGCAAATTTGAGCTGTTTTCTGGCGTAAAACTCAACCACCAGCTCTTTTTTACCGTCGCCCTCAAAATCTTCGAATGACATGCGAATTTCTTTAGCAGCCATGATTACACCTCTTCCAATGAATTCAGTAATAACGGCATCGCTACAGAAGAGGAGCGCGCCTGGATCCAACGTACCTCCAGGCGCACAGCGTCGCTACTGTCAGATCTGTCAGGTGTATGCCTATACAGAGGTTCTCAAGGTGCTGGGCTGGCCGGCGCTTCAAGCTGATCCAACGCCTTGTCCACCAGCAACTGACACAACTCCACCAACTGATGAATCCCCAGCGCCACGCTGCGCCGCGTACCCTCCACTTCAAACGCCAGGTCCTCGGCCATGGCTTTGATCGAGGCCAGGGTTTCGCAGGTGCTGGTCAGCAACGCATCGGCGTCGGCTTTGGCGGTGACGGAGAACAGGCTGTCGATGCGCTGATCGGTGCTAGGTTCTGAAGGTTTGGGGTTGAGGTAATGATTGAGGGCGCGCTCGGCGGCGGCGCGGTCTTTCAGCAGGTCTTCGATGCCGTCGAATTCTGCCAGGGGATTTGTCCTGTTGAAGGTGGGTCGGGGACTGACTTATCCATTTTAGTTGTACCTATTTAGTGATGTGAGCCATCACTCACCGTTTCTCACTCGGTTAAGTGGGTGGCAGCTGTGTGCAGGGGTGAGAAATCCGAGAATAGGTACTCGGCCAGACCGAGGCCTGCCCGCACACAGCCGCCATAAACGCATCTACTACAGGCAGCGGATAAGCTGGCGGCAATTATGCAGGTACAGAGGCTGGATGCCTATTATTCGGGTTTCTCACGCCCGGTCGCTGAATGGCAGCGACAGGAAAAGGTTAGAGAGCCCACTTCCGAGCGGCAACCCTAAAAGCATGTCGGATATTTCGTTGCGTAACGTGGAACGTTCCTACTCTCCTGAAGGACGCATGCTGCCTTATGGCTTACCCGTTTCCCGTGGCGAGGGGCTTGATTCCCTGGAACCCCAAGGCGCCACTCAAAGGAGCCAAAGGTTGCGCCAGGCGCCACCCTCAATCCATGAGCGATGCCGGTGCAGCGATTTGGGTCGGAGCCGCCCCTAACGGTGCCACGCAGGAATAAACAGAAAACGCGCCGGATCTCAAACTCAGCCCATTCAGCCCTACCCCCTCTATGACGCAGGTTTGAAGAGGTAACACCCGCCCTCTCCCAGCGCATCCTAGCCACCTAGCGCACCATGAAAGGGCGCTACCTGCCCCCAAAAAACGCGCGCAAACGATCAAATGCGTCAAAAGTTACAAAGATGCGACATTAAGGTACGTTCGTGCCACTGTTTCAGAGTTGAAACCGCTCTAGATCTTGCATTGGGTATGGGGCCTGCATAAGTATCCGCAGGACGACTCACGAGGTCGCCCTCAAATCCAAAAATGACAACAAATCATGAGGCCAACATGCTTAAACACGCGGTCATTCCGTTTTTAGTCGGTGCAGGCTTGTTAGCCAGCGCTCCTTTCGCTTCCGCCGCGACTAACCTGGTGTTCTGCTCCGAAGGCAGCCCGGCCGGTTTCGACCCCGGTCAGTACACCACCGGAACCGACTTCGATGCCTCTGCAGAAACCATGTTCAACCGCCTGACCCAGTTTGAGCGCGGCGGCACCGCCGTGATTCCTGGCCTGGCCACCAAGTGGGACATCTCCGAAGACGGCCTCACCTATACGTTCCACCTGCGTGAAGGCGTCAAGTTCCACACCACCCCGTATTTCAAGCCGACCCGTGAATTCAATGCCGACGACGTGCTGTTCACGTTCAATCGCATGATCAACAAGGACGACCCGTTCCGTAAGGCGTACCCAACCGAATTCCCGTACTTCACCGACATGGGGATGGACACCAACATCACCAAGATCGATAAAGTCGACGACCACACCGTCAAGTTCACCCTCAAAGATGTCGACGCCGCGTTCATCCAGAACATGGCCATGAGCTTCGCCTCGATCCAGTCCGCCGAATATGGCGCCCAACTGCTCAAGGAAGGCAAGGCCCCGGACATCAACCAGAAGCCGGTCGGCACCGGCCCGTTCGTGTTCAAGAGCTACCAGAAAGATTCCAACATCCGCTACACCGGCAACAAGGAATACTGGAAGCCTGAAGACGTGAAGATCGACAACCTGATCTTCGCCATCACCACCGACCCGTCGGTGCGTATCCAGAAGTTGAAGAAGAACGAGTGCCAGATCACTCTCTTCCCACGCCCGGCCGACCTCCAGGCCCTGAAGGACGACAAAGCGCTGAAGATGCCTGATCAGGCGGGTTTCAACCTGGGCTATGTAGCTTACAACGTGATGGACAAAGTCAAAGGCGACGACAAGCCCAACCCACTGGCTGACCTGCGAGTTCGTCAAGCCTTGGACATGGCCGTGAACAAGCAACAAATCATCGACTCTGTGTACCAAGGAGCGGGCCAGCTGGCGGTCAACGCCATGCCACCGACCCAGTGGTCCTACGACACCACCATCAAAGATGCCAAATACGACCCAGAGAAAGCCAAGGCGCTGCTCAAGGAAGCCGGCGTCAAGGAAGGCACAGAGATCGTTCTGTGGGCCATGCCGGTTCAGCGTCCGTACAACCCGAACGCCAAACTGATGGCGGAAATGCTGCAGAATGACTGGTCCAAGATCGGCCTGAAGGTCAAGATCACCAGCTACGAATGGGGCGAATACATCAAGCGTTCCAAAGGTGGCGAGAACCAGGCCATGATCATTGGCTGGAGCGGTGACAACGGTGACCCGGACAACTGGCTCAACGTGCTGTTCGGCTGCGACTCGCTGCAAGGCAACAACTTTTCCAAATGGTGTGACAAGAAGTTCGACGGCCTCGTGAAAGAAGCCAAGCGCACCACCGACCAGGCCAAGCGCACCGACCTCTACAAACAGGCACAACACGTCCTCAAGGATGCTGTGCCGATGACACCTATCGCTCACTCGACGGTGTATCAACCCATGCGCGCCAACGTGCAGGACTTCAAGATCAGCCCATTTGGCTTGAACTCCTTCTACGGCGTCAGCGTCAGCAAATAACGATAGGCAACGGCGGCGCTTTCAACGTCGCCGTTGTGCTATCCGCCAAGACCCAAGGAAACCGCCTGCCTTTGGAAGCACCGCACACAGCGGTAGCCGAGAGGGCATCGCCTTTTCCCACATGTCTTTCAGGCGTTACGCATTTACCGCCTCGCCCACGACTCATACCGTCGGGCTACCGGTTTGCTAATGCTGTGGCATCGCTGTTTTACGCAATGGAATGAGCCCAGTGCCCCGGACCTGTCCCCGAAGAAGGACGCCGGTTCGCTGACAAACACCCCGAACGAAAGAGGGAGCGTCATGCGCCATACCTTGGTTTTATCCGCATTGCTGGGCACCGGCCTGCTGGCCGCCACATCCGCAGCCCAGGCCGCCGGCGGCAGCCTGGTGTTCTGTTCCGAAGGCAGCCCCGCCGGTTTCGACACCGCGCAATACACCACCGCCACTGATAACGACGCCGCCGAGCCGCTGTACAACCGCCTGGCCGAGTTTGAAAAAGGCGCGACCAATGTCGTCCCGGGCCTGGCAACAAGCTGGGACATTTCCGAAGACGGCTTGAAGTACACCTTCCACCTGCGCGAAGGGGTGAAGTTTCATACCACCGATTACTTCAAGCCGACCCGGGATTTCAACGCCGACGACGTGCTGTTCACCTTCAACCGCATGCTTGACCCGCGGCATCCGTTCCGCAAGGCCTACCCCACTGAGTTCCCGTACTTCAACGGCATGAGCCTGAACAAGAACATCGCCAAGGTAGAAAAGACCGGGCCGCTGACGGTAGTCATGACGCTGAACAGCGTCGACGCCGCGTTCATCCAGAACATCGCTATGAGCTTCGCCTCGATCCTGTCGGCTGAATATGCCGACCAGTTGCTCAAGGGCGGCAAGCCGAGCGATATCAACCAAAAGCCGATCGGCACCGGGCCGTTCGAGTTCAAGAGCTACCAGAAAGACTCCAACATTCGCTACGTCGCCAACGACAAGTACTGGGCACCGGAGCGGGTGAAGCTGAAAAACCTGATCTTCTCCATCAACACCGATGCGTCGGTGCGGGTGCAGAAACTCAAGGCCAACGAATGCCAGGTCACGCTGCATCCGCGTCCTGCCGACGTGCCCGCCTTGAAGAACGATCCCAAGCTGCAGTTGATCGAGAAGCCCGGCTTCAACCTCGGCTACATCGCTTATAACACTCGCCACAAACCCTTCGACCAGGTCGAAGTGCGCCGTGCGCTGGACATGGCGGTGAACAAGCAAGGGATTCTCAACGCGGTGTACCAGGGCGCGGGGCAACTGGCGCAGAACGCCATGCCACCGACCCAATGGTCCTACGACGAGACCATCAAGGACACGCCTTACAACCCGGAAAAAGCCAAAGAGCTGCTCAAGGCCGCCGGAGTCAAGGAAGGCACCGAAATCACCCTCTGGGCCATGCCCGTGCAACGCCCATACAACCCCAACGCCAAGCTGATGGCCGAGATGCTCCAGGCCGACTGGGCGAAGATCGGCCTGAAAGTGAAGATCGTCAGCTATGAATGGGGCGAGTACATCAAGCGCACCAAGAACGGCGAGCACGACATCAGCCTGATCGGCTGGACCGGCGACAACGGTGACCCGGACAACTGGCTGGGCACGCTATACAGCTGTGACGCCATCGGTGGCAACAACTACTCCATGTGGTGTGACCAGGATTACGACAAGCTGATCAAGCAGGCCAAGATCGTCACCGACCGCGAAAAGCGCACCGTGCTCTACAAACAGGCCCAGCAGTTGCTCAAGCAGCAAGTGCCGATCACCCCTGTTGCCCACTCGACGGTCAACCAGCCGCTGAGCGCCAAAGTCGAAGGGTTCAAAGTCAGCCCCTTCGGTCGCAACGTCTTCTCGGGCGTCAGCCTGAACCCATAACCGTATCGCCGCACAGCGAGGGCTTCTCTGGAAGCCCTCACGCAGACGTCTTGCCGTAATTCGCCGATCCGGCGCCAGGCAAACGTTTGCACGCTGCAAATGAGCTGTAAACCAAATAGCCGTATCACCAAAAAAGAACGGCATAAAAAAGAAAGAAAAAGGAGCGTTACCGATGAAACTGAGCAGCACCGCGATACTGGCCTTGGCCATCAGCAGCATCACCGCGACGGCCTATGCAGAGTCCCAGAGCCAGGCGGTTACGCCGGTGACGGTCAAGACCAGCAGCGCTCAATCCGAAGCCAAGGGCTTTATTGAAGGGCAAAAGCTTGAGGGCAGTACCCGTAACTGGTACTCCAACGAACAACTCAAGCGTGGCGCAAAATTCTCGTATCAGAAGAACGGCGCCCTGGCTCCAACTGATCGCCGCATCAACTGGATGCAAGGCACCATCATCAAGTACAACTCGGGCTTCACCGAGGGCACTGTTGGCTTCAGTACCGAAGTGGCTGCCTACAACGCTATCGCGCTGGAGCGCGACCGCAAGAATCTGGCATCGGCCAATGGTGGCGCTCCAGAGCCAGGACGAAGCGGCCGCGGAAACAACCGTACCCTGACTGAGAGTGGCGGCGATGCTGTCGACCAGTGGAGCAAGCTGGGCCTGGCCAACGTCAAGGCCCGTGTCTCGAACACTACCCTGACTGCAGGTCGCCAGAATTTCAGCAGCCCGATGGTCGATGTGATCGGCAACCGTGCCCTGCCTTCGAGCTTCGAAGGTGTGAGCCTGCACAGCGAAGAGCTGGAGAACCTGTCTTTCGATATCGGCACCTTCGATCGCAACTCGCCTCGTACCGAACAGAGCCAGCGCAAGTTCCGCTCCGAATACGGTAACTCCTCGGCTGAAGCCGACCATGTAAATACCGCCGGTATCACTTACCAGCCGCTCGCCAGCCTGACCACCAGCCTGTGGGGCACCCAGGCCGAAGACCTGTGGAACCAGTACTACTTCGGCGCCAGCCACGTGCTTGGCGACAGCTCGGTACTGAGCCTGACCACTGGCCTGAACTACTATAAGACCGTCGATTCGGGTTCTGCCCTGCTGGGCGATATCGACAACGATACCTACTCGCTGTCGTTCGGCCTGACTCACCAGGCTCATACCGTGACCTTCTCGTACCAGGAAATCAATGGCGACGAGTACTTCGACTACCTGCACGAAACCAACGGCATCTACCTGGCCAACTCCCTGCTGTCGGACTTCAACGGCCCGAACGAGAAATCCTTCCAGATCGCCTATGGCCTGAACATGGCCGAGTACGGCGTGCCCGGCCTGAAGTTCAACGTCTACCAAGCCCGCGGCTGGGGTATCGATGGGACTCACTACACCGGTAACAAAGGCGTAGTTGGCAAGGGTTACGACGGCGTCCAGGCCATGGACGGTGAACATCACTACGAGTACGGCATCGGTGCTTCCTACGCCGTGCAGAGCGGTCCGTTGAAGGCCACCGCAATTCGTGCGACCTACACCGCTCACCGCGCCAGCGAGAACCAGGCCGACGGCAGCATCAACGAATTCCGTCTGGTCACCACCATCCCGTTCAACATTCTCTAAACTGCCACCGGGCGGTCGACTCACAAGGTCGCCCGCCCGGTCTTTTGCCAATTACCCGATTGCAGAGGATTGACGATGAACATGAACCCCCTACGCGCCGCCATCGCCGCCGCGCTGCTGAGTGTCGCCGTTGGCGCCACGGCCAAACCCCTTGTGGTTTGCACAGAAGCCAGTCCGGAAGGCTTCGACATGGTCCAGTACACGACTGCAGTCACCGCCGATGCCGTGGCGGAAACCATTTTCAATCGCCTGGCTGATTTCAAGCCCGGCACCACCGAAGTGATTCCGGCCTTGGCCGAGTCCTGGGACATCAGCGACGATGGCCTGACGTACACCTTCCACCTGCGCAAGGGCGTCAAGTTCCACACCACCGATTACTTCAAGCCGACCCGCGACATGAACGCCGACGACGTGGTCTGGAGCTTTCAGCGCCAGCTGGACCCGAATCATCCGTGGCATAAACTGTCGAGCGTGGGCTTCCCGTACTTTGAAAGCATGGGCTTCAAGGAACTGCTTAAAAACGTCGAGAAAGTCGACGAGCACACGGTCAAGTTCACCTTGACCCGTCGCGAAGCGCCGTTCCTGGCCGACATCGCCATGGCGTTCTCTTCGATCTACCCGGCCGAATACGCCGACCAGTTGCTCAAGGCCAACAAGGCCGGCGACCTCAACAGCAAGCCGATCGGCACCGGCCCATTCGTGTTCCAGCGCTACAGCAAGGATGCCCAGGTTCGCTTCAAGGCCAACCCGGACTACTTCCGTGGCAAGCCACCGGCCGATGCGCTGGTATTGGCCATCGCCACCGACAACAACGTGCGCATGCAGAAACTCAAGACCAACGAATGTCAGATCGCGCTGTACCCAAAACCCGATGACATCCCCAGCATCAAGAAAGACCCGAACCTGAAGGTCACCGAGCTGGACGCGATGACCGTTTCCTACACCGCGCTGAACACCAGCAAGAAGTACATGAGCGACGTGCGTGTACGCAAGGCCATCGACCTGGCCTTCGACAAGGAAGCCTACGTCAACGCCCTGTTCGGCAAGGGCAACGCCACCGTGGCGGTCAATCCGTACCCGCCGACACTGCTGGGCTTCAATCACGAACTGAAGAACCCGACCCGCGACCTCGACAAGGCCCGCCAGTTGCTCAAGGAAGCCGGCGTGCCGGAAGGCACCGTGTTTACCTTGTTCACCCGCAACGGCGGCGGCCCGACCAACCCCAACCCGATGCTCGGCGCGCAAATGATGCAGGCTGACCTGGCGAAAGTCGGGATCAAGGTCGACATCCGCGTGATGGAGTGGGGCGAAATGCTCAAGCGCGCGAAAAACGGCGAGCACGACATGGTGTCCGCCGGATGGGCGGGCGACAACGGCGACCCGGATAACTTCCTGACGCCTATGCTCAGTTGCGAAGCCGCCAAGAACGGCGAAAACTACGCGCGCTGGTGCAACGAAAAATTCCAGGCGCTGCTCGACCAGGCACGCGCCACAGTGAACCCCGAGGAGCGCGCCAGGCTCTATGAACAGGCCCAGGTGATCTTCAACCAGGACCAGCCATGGATCAGCATGGCCCACACCCGCATGTTCACGGCAATGCGCAAGAACGTAGAGGGCTACGTGATTAGCCCGCTCACCACCAACAACTTCGCCACCACCCAGGTGAAGTAGATAAGAAAACGCCCTTCGACGCTTGACCCCAAGCCTCGAAGGGCACGCCTAACCGGCTGATGAGGTACACCTGAAGATGTTTAGTTTTATTGCCCGCCGACTGGGATTATTGATCCCCACGTTCTTCGGCATCACCTTGCTGACCTTCGCGTTGATTCGCATGATCCCCGGCGACCCCGTGGAAGTGATGATGGGCGAACGTCGGGTCGATCCCGAAATGCATGCACAGGCAATGGAACGCCTTGGCCTCAACAAACCGCTGTATGTCCAATACCTGGACTACATCGGCAAACTGGCCCAGGGCGATCTCGGCGAATCGCTGCGTACCCGTGAAAGCGTATGGACCGAGTTCAGCTCCCTGTTCCCCGCGACCCTGGAACTGTCCATGGCCGCCCTGTTGTTTGCCGGTATCCTGGGCCTGCTGGCTGGGGTGATCGCGGCACTCAAGCGAGGATCCCTGTTCGACCATGGGGTGATGGGCGTCTCCCTCGCGGGATACTCGATGCCGATCTTCTGGTGGGGCCTGATCCTGATCATGTTCTTCTCGGTGTCCCTTGGCTGGACGCCGGTGTCGGGGCGGATCGACCTGCTCTACGACATCGAGCCGAAAACCGGCTTCATGCTGATCGACACGCTGCTGGCCGACGAGCCGGGCGCGTTCCTCGATGCGCTGCATCACCTGATCCTGCCGGCGATCGTGCTGGGCACCATTCCGCTGGCGGTGATCGCCCGCATGACCCGCTCTTCGATGCTCGAAGTGCTGCGCGAAGACTACATCCGCACCGCCAAGGCCAAGGGCCTGTCGCCGTCGCGCGTGGTGTTCGTGCATGGCCTGCGCAACGCGCTGATCCCGGTGCTGACCGTGGTCGGCCTGCAAGTCGGCACGCTGCTGGCCGGTGCGGTCCTGACCGAAACGATCTTCTCCTGGCCGGGCATCGGCAAGTGGTTGATCGAAGCCATCGGCGCCCGGGACTATCCCGTGGTGCAGAACGGCATCCTGTTAATCGCCTGCCTGGTGATTCTGGTCAACTTCGTCGTGGACATCCTCTACGGCTTTGCCAACCCACGTATCCGTCACCAGCGCTGAGATCAAGACCATGAGTACTCCAACTACCGCGGTAGCAGTCGATCAAAGCCTGCTGTACCCGTCCCCTTACAAAGAATTCTGGCAAGCGTTTTCCCGCAACAAGGGCGCCGTCGCCGGGCTGATGTTCATGATCCTGATCGTGTTCTGCGCGATCTTCGCTCCGTGGGTCGCGCCTCATGACCCGAGCGAGCAATACCGTGACTTCCTGCTGACGCCACCGGCCTGGCTGGAAGGTGGGCAGATGCAATTCCTGCTGGGCACCGACGAACTGGGCCGCGACCTGCTGTCGCGCCTGATCCAGGGCTCGCGCCTGTCGCTGCTGATCGGCTTGTCGTCGGTGGTGATGTCGTTGATCCCGGGCATCCTGCTGGGGCTGTTCGCCGGATTCTTCCCGCGCATCCTCGGCCCGACCATCATGCGTCTGATGGACATCATGCTCGCCCTGCCGTCCTTGCTGCTGGCCGTGGCGATCGTCGCCATCCTCGGCCCAGGCCTGATCAACACCGTGATCGCCATCGCCATCGTCTCGCTGCCATCCTACGTGCGCCTGACCCGCGCCGCCGTGATGGGCGAACTGAACCGCGACTACGTGACCGCCGCCCGCCTGGCCGGTGCCGGCCTGCCGCGCCTGATGTTCATCACCGTGCTGCCCAACTGCATGGCACCGCTGATCGTCCAGGCGACGCTGAGCTTTTCCTCGGCGATCCTCGACGCCGCCGCCCTGGGCTTCCTCGGCCTCGGCGTGCAGCCGCCAACCCCTGAATGGGGCACCATGCTGGCCTCGGCCCGCGACTACATCGAACGCGCCTGGTGGGTCGTGAGCCTGCCTGGCTTGACCATTTTGCTCAGCGTGCTGGCAATCAACCTGATGGGCGACGGGCTGCGCGATGCGCTGGACCCGAAACTCAAGAATGCCGCCTGAGGAGATTCCCATGTCACTGCTAGAAATCAAGAATCTCAACGTCCGCTTCGGCGACGCCACCGCCGTGCCGGTGGTCGACGGCCTGGACCTGAGCGTGGACA
This sequence comes from Pseudomonas algeriensis, assembly GCF_048847255.1. NCBI lineage: Bacteria > Pseudomonadati > Pseudomonadota > Gammaproteobacteria > Pseudomonadales > Pseudomonadaceae > Pseudomonas > Pseudomonas algeriensis. The sequence continues at coordinate 177,007 of NZ_JBKKRK010000006.1, forward strand.
AAGGCGAAGTCCTGGCGATCGTCGGCGAATCGGGTTCGGGTAAATCCGTGACCATGATGGCGCTGATGGGCCTGATCGAGCACCCCGGCATCGTCACCGCCGACGCGCTGAACTTCGACGGCAAGAACATGCTCAAGCTGAGCAACCGCCAGCGTCGGCAGATCGTCGGCAAGGACCTGGCGATGGTGTTCCAGGACCCGATGACCGCGCTCAATCCCAGCTACACCGTCGGTTTCCAGATCGAAGAAGTGCTGCGCCTGCACCTGAAGATGTCCGGCAAAGCCGCCCGCAAGCGCGCCATCGAACTGCTGGAAAAAGTCGAAATTCCCGGCGCCGCCAGCCGCATGGACGCGTACCCGCACCAACTGTCCGGCGGCATGAGCCAGCGCGTGGCGATTGCCATGGCGATTGCTGGCGAGCCGAAGTTGTTGATTGCCGATGAACCGACCACCGCCCTGGACGTGACCATCCAGGCGCAGATCATGGACCTGCTGCTGGCCCTGCAAAAAGAGCAGAACATGGGCCTGGTGCTGATCACCCACGACCTCGCCGTCGTGGCTGAAACCGCCCAGCGCGTGTGCGTGATGTACGCCGGCCAGGCCGTGGAAGTGGGCAAGGTGCCTCAGTTGTTCGACATTCCCGCCCACCCGTACAGCGAAGCGCTGCTGGCAGCGATTCCGGAGCACAGCATGGGCGCCGAGCGCCTGGCGACCTTGCCGGGTATCGTTCCCGGTCGCTATGACCGTCCGCAAGGCTGCCTGCTGTCGCCGCGCTGCCCGTATGTGCGCGACAACTGTCGCCAGGAGCGCCCTGCCCTCGATCCGAAAACCAACAGCCTCGCCCGCTGCTTCTACCCGTTGAACCAGGAGGTGGCGTGATGGCCGTCGTACTTACCGCCCGTGACCTGACCCGTCATTACGAAGTGTCCCGTGGCATGTTCAAGGGCCATGCGACTGTGCGCGCCCTCAACGGGGTGTCGTTCGAACTGGAGGCCGGCAAGACCCTGGCCGTGGTGGGCGAATCCGGTTGCGGCAAATCCACCCTCGCCCGGGCCCTGACGCTGATCGAAGAGCCGTCCGCGGGCTCCTTGAAAATCGCCGGTCAGGAAGTGGCCGGCGCCAACAAGGCCGAACGCAAGCAACTGCGTAAAGACGTGCAGATGGTGTTCCAGAGCCCGTATGCGTCCCTCAACCCGCGGCAGAAAATCGGTGATCAACTGGCCGAGCCGTTGCTGATCAACACCAACCTGTCGGCCACCGAGCGGCGTGAGAAAGTCCAGGCGATGATGAAGCAGGTGGGCTTGCGTCCCGAGCATTACCAGCGCTACCCGCACATGTTCTCCGGCGGCCAGCGCCAGCGCATCGCCCTGGCCCGCGCCATGATGCTGCAACCCAAGGTGCTGGTGGCGGACGAACCGACCTCGGCGCTGGACGTATCGATCCAGGCCCAGGTGCTGAACCTGTTCATGGACCTGCAACAGGAATTCAACACCGCCTACGTGTTCATTTCCCACAACCTGGCGGTGGTCCAGCACGTCGCTGACGACGTGATGGTAATGTACCTCGGCCGCCCAGTGGAAATGGGCCCCAACGAGTCGATCTACAGCCGCCCGCTGCACCCATACACCCAGGCGCTGCTGTCGGCCACCCCGACCATCCACCCGGACCCGAACAAGCCGAAGATCAAAATCGTCGGCGAACTGCCCAACCCGTTGAACCCGCCGTCCGGCTGCGCTTTCCACAAGCGCTGCCCGTACGCGACCGAGCGCTGCAAGACCGAAGAGCCGGCGTTGCGGCCGTTGGATAACCGGTTGGTGGCGTGTCACTACGCCGAGCGGTTTCTCGACGGTGCTGCATAAACGCAGAAGGTAGATAAAGCTCTTGTGGCGAGGGAGCTTGCTCCCGCTGGGCCGCGCAGCGGCCCCTCTTTCTTGGGCCTGCTGCGCAGGCCAGCGGGAGCAAGCTCCCTCGCCACAGGGGTAAATCTTCGCCATGGCAGTGCAGCTGGCAATAAAAAACCCCTCCAGCCCCGACTGACTCTCAGTTGGGGCTGAAGGGGTTTTCTTTAGGTCAGAAATCTACGTCTGGCTATCGCCCTCTGCATCTTCATCGCTATCCGGCGTATCGATTGGCGAACCATCATCATCCTCGCCATCGTCCGGATCGCCTGCGTCCGCATCGGTCGCGGCCAGCATCATCTCGCCTTGCACCACCGAACCGCTCGAGGCGTGTTTCTCATGCTCATCGCATTCGGCCCACGCAGCCGTTGAGCCGAGGGAAAGCACCACCAAAACTTTCAGCAAAAACATCATGCGCAGCAGCTTATTCATAGCCCAATTCCTTCTTTATCCGGATACAACAGAGCCCGATGGCGCTTAAGGGAAGCTAATTTTGAACAAAGTAGCTCACAAGATAGGACGCCCTGAAACAGCTAGAAATGCCGCCGTTGTAAAGACAAGTTTCGAATAACGCTTATTACAAAAGGTGCTGATCGCCGTTTCCCATTGCCTGGGTTTGGGTGATCAAGAATGGAGAAGTGGCACAAAAACAGTGTGGGTGGCTTAGAGATCAAGGGCGGGCACAAAACCAATGTGGGAGCGAGCCTGCTCGCGATGACGCCGGCACGTCCTGAATAGATGCCGGCTGACCACCGCTATCGCGAGCAAGCTCGCTCCCACAGGTTTCGGTATCTAGCTCAGCGCTTAATGATGCTCACGCGTTGCGCGGAATTTCACATCCGGCCAGCGCTCTTCCATCAGCGCCAGGTTGACCCGTGTTGGCGCCAGATAGGTCAGGTGCCCACCGCCATCCAGCGCAAGGTTTTCCACGGCCTTGTTGGAGAACTCCTCGAGCTTTTTCTTATCGCCGCATTCGACCCAACGGGCGGAGTAAACGGTGATCGGCTCGTAGGAGCACTCGACCTTGTATTCCTCTTTCAGGCGGCTGGCGACGACGTCGAACTGCAGCACACCGACGGCGCCGAGGATGATGTCGTTGCTGCGCTCCGGGAAGAACACCTGGGTGGCGCCTTCTTCGGCCAATTGCTGCAAACCTTGGCGCAACTGCTTGGACTTGAGTGGGTCCTTCAGGCGCACGCGGCGGAACAGTTCCGGGGCGAAGTGCGGGATGCCAGTGAAGCCCAGGGCTTCGCCTTCGGTGAAGGTGTCGCCGATCTGGATGGTGCCGTGGTTGTGCAGGCCGATGATGTCACCGGCGAAGGCTTCTTCCAGTTGCTCGCGTTCCGAGGAGAAGAAGGTCAAGGCATCGCCGATACGCACGTCCTTGCCGGTGCGCACGTGGCGCATCTTCATGCCTTTTTCGTATTTGCCGGAGCAGATACGCATGAAGGCAATGCGGTCGCGGTGCTTGGGGTCCATGTTCGCCTGGATCTTGAACACGAAGCCTGCGAACTTCTCTTCCACCGGCTCCACGGTGCGCTCGTTGGCAACGCGTGGCAGCGGGCGCGGGGCCCAGTTGACCACGGCGTCGAGTACATGGTCGACGCCGAAGTTGCCCAGGGCGGTACCGAAGAACACCGGGGTCAGTTGGCCGTCGAGGAATTCCTGCTGGTTGAACTCATGGCAGGCGCCCTGCACCAGTTCCAGTTGCTCGACAAAACGCTCGTATTCGTCGCCCAAGTGCGCGCGGGCCTCGTCGGAGTCGAGCTTCTGGATGATCTTGGTTTCGGTGCGTTCATGGCCGTGGCCTGGGGTGTAGACGATGATGTAGTCGTCGGCCAGGTGGTACACGCCCTTGAAGTCGCGATAGCAACCGATTGGCCAGGTGATCGGCGCGGCCTTGATCTTGAGGACGGCTTCGATCTCGTCGAGCAATTCGATCGGGTCGCGGATATCGCGGTCGAGTTTGTTGATGAAGCTCACGATCGGCGTGTCACGCAGACGGCAGACGTCCATCAGCGCGATGGTCCGTGGCTCGACGCCCTTACCGCCGTCGAGAACCATCAAGGCCGAGTCCACCGCGGTCAGGGTGCGGTAGGTGTCTTCCGAGAAGTCTTCGTGGCCCGGGGTGTCGAGCAGGTTGATCATGTGATCGCGATACGGGAACTGCATGACCGACGTGGTAATGGAGATACCCCGCTGCTTTTCCATCTCCATCCAGTCAGAGGTGGCATGGCGGTCGGACTTGCGGGATTTCACTGTGCCGGCCACCGCAATCGCCTTGCCCATCAGCAAGAGCTTTTCGGTGATGGTGGTCTTACCGGCATCGGGGTGGGAAATAATGGCGAAAGTGCGGCGTTTCGCGACTTCGGCGGCCTGTTTGGTCATGGGAAATCGCCTGGCAGGTGATTCAAAAAAGGGCGGCGATTATAGCTCAACTTGGGCCAGGAACCGAACCGTTGAGCACATCGAGGGTGGCCAAATGCTGCCCAGCATGGGAACCTTTTGCCGCGTGGAGCCGTCCACAACCCTGATATGAGCAACCGTCGGGGCCTGCAAAATCAGCAAGTTAGCCTGACGAGGCTGCGCCCATGGCTCGCTTCGACGGTCCTTCGACCCGCCTCGAAAAGAGCTGCTTCTCGCGAACGTTTTCCCGGCATCCCATGATGGTTTGCCGCCCGAGCAAAGCGTGCGCCGACTAAAAGAAAAAGGAGTCCGCCTGTGGCTATCCGCTATGGCAAAGGGCTGACAGGGGCTGCGTTCGTCGTCGCACTCCTGGCCCTGTTGGTCCACTGGATTGGCATCGATACGATCCAACGCTACCGCGACGATCTGCTGTTTTACCTGCAAGCGCACCTGATGCTTGTATTGGCATCCATGTTGGCGGCCCTGATAGTCGGCATCCCAGCCGGCATACTCCTCAGCCGCCCCGGCATGGTCGGGCGTGCCGAACGCTTCATGCAAGTGTTCAACATCGGCAACACCGTGCCCCCCCTGGCCGTATTGGCCATCGCCCTAGGCGTCCTGGGCATCGGCAACGGGCCCGCCATCTTCGCCCTCTTCCTCGCCTCACTATTGCCCATCGTGCGCAACACCTATGAAGGCCTGAAAAACGTTCAGGGTTCCCTCAAGGAAGCCGCTATCGGCATCGGCATGACCGCGCGCCAGGTGTTGTGGAAAGTCGAATTGCCCAACGCCGTGCCAATCATAGTCGGCGGGGTGCGCGTGGCCCTGGCGATCAACGTCGGCACCGCGCCCCTGGCGTTCCTGATCGGCGCCAACAGCCTTGGCAGCCTGATCTTCCCCGGCATCGCCTTGAACAACCAGCCGCAATTGCTGCTCGGCGCAGCCTGCACCGCCCTGCTCGCTTTGCTGCTCGACGGGCTGGTGACACTGGCCAGCCGCCTCTGGCTGGAACGCGGTCTACGACCGTCCTGAGCCTGGCTGGATAAAGGAAACGTTATGAAGAAGATGAGCTTGATTCTGGGCTGCCTGCTGCTGTTCGCAGGGTTTGCCCAAGCCGCTGAAAAACCGCTGATCCGCCTCGGCGCCCGGGTATTCACCGAGCAGACATTGCTAGCGGAGATCACCGCGCAATACCTGCGTGACAAAGGTTACGACGCGCAAGTCACCGGCGGCCTGGGAAGCAACCTGGCCCGTAGCGCCCAGGAATCCGGGCAATTGGATTTGCTTTGGGAGTACACCGGCGTGTCGTTGGTGGCCTACAACCATGTCACCGAAAAACTCGACAGCGCCCAATCCTACGCTCGAGTGAAAGAACTCGACGCGAAAAAAGGCCTGGTCTGGCTTGCTCCGTCGAAATTCAGCAACACCTACGCCTTGGCCCTTCCTGAAAAAGTCGCGAAGAAGTACCCGCAGATCAATTCCATCAGCCAGTTGAACGCCGTGTTGCAGGCCGAGGCCGACGAGAACCATCTGGTTGCCCTGGACACCGAGTTCGCCAACCGTTCCGACGGCCTGGCCGGCATGGTCAAGCAGTACGGCATGAACCTGACCCGCAGAAACATCCGCCAGATGGACGCGGGCCTGGTCTACACGGCGCTGCGCAACAGCCAGGTTTTCGCCGGTTTGGTGTACACCACCGACGGGCGCCTGAATGCCTTCAAACTGAAGCTGCTGGAAGACGACAAGCATTACTTCCCCGACTACACCGCCGCGCCGGTGGTACGCCAGGCATTCCTTGACGCGCACCCTCAACTGGCAGCGCAACTCAAGCCCCTGGCCGAACTGTTCGACGACGAAACCATGCGCCAGCTCAATGCCCGCGTGGACGTGGATCATGAAAGCCCTTCCGTCGTTGCCGCCGATTTCCTGCGTCAGCATTCGCTGCTCTCAACCCAATGACCTGGAGGAAAAGCCATGGATTTTCTTGACGCCTTTTCCCATCTGGACTGGCCGCTGGTGCTGCACCTGACCTGGCAGCACATCACCCTGGTGGGCATCGCCGTGACCCTGGCAATCGTGATCGGCGTGCCGCTGGGCATTTTCATGACCCGCTTCCCGGCGCTCGCCGGCCCGTTGCAGGCCAGCGCCACGGTGCTGCTGACGATTCCGTCGATTGCCCTGTTCGGGCTGCTGCTGCCGTTCTATTCCAAGTTCGGCCAAGGCCTGGGGCCGATGCCGGCGATCACCGCGGTGTTTCTTTATTCACTGTTGCCGATCATGCGCAACACCTACCTGGCCCTGACCGGGGTCGAACCCGGTATTCGCGAAGCCGCCCGCGGCATCGGCATGACCTTCGGCCAGCGCCTGCGCATGGTCGAACTGCCCATCGCCGTGCCGGTGATCCTGGCCGGCGTGCGCACCGCCGTGGTCATGAACATCGGCGTCATGACCATCGCCGCCACCATCGGCGCCGGTGGCCTGGGCGTGCTCATCCTCGCTTCCATCAGCCGCAGCGATATGTCGATGCTGATCGTCGGCGCCTTGCTGGTCAGCCTCCTGGCCATCTTCGCTGACCTGCTTTTGCAATGGCTGCAACGCTCGTTGACTCCGAAAGGATTACTGAAATGATCGAATTACAAAACCTCAGCAAAACCTTCAAGAGCAACGGCAAGGATGTGAAAGCCGTGGACTCGGTGAACCTGACCGTCAACGAAGGCGAGATCTGCGTGTTCCTCGGGCCGTCGGGCTGTGGCAAGAGCACCACGCTGAAAATGATCAACCGACTGATCCCGCCGACCTCGGGCAAGGTCTTGATCAATGGCGAAGACACCACCGGCCTGGACGAGGTGACCCTGCGCCGCAATATTGGCTACGTGATCCAGCAGATCGGTCTGTTCCCGAACATGACCATCGAGGAAAACATCACCGTCGTCCCACGCCTGCTGGGCTGGGACAAGCAGAAATGCCGCGACCGCGCCCGCGAATTGATGAGCATGATCAAGCTTGAACCCAAGCAATACCTGCACCGATACCCGCGCGAATTGTCCGGCGGCCAGCAACAACGGATCGGCGTCATCCGCGCCCTGGCGGCCGATGCGCCGTTGTTGCTGATGGACGAGCCCTTCGGCGCGGTCGACCCGATCAACCGCGAGATGATCCAGAACGAGTTCTTCGAGATGCAGCGGGCGCTGAACAAGACCGTGATCATGGTCAGCCACGACATCGACGAGGCCATCAAGTTGGGGGACAAGATCGCGATCTTCCGCGCCGGTAAATTGATCCAGTGCGATCACCCGGACACGCTGCTGGCACATCCCGCCGATGAGTTCGTCAGCAATTTCGTCGGCCAGGACAGCACGCTCAAGCGCCTGCTATTGGTCAAGGCCGAAGACGCGGCGGACAACGCCCCCTCGGTCAGCCCCGAAACCCCGGTGGCCGAGGCGTTGGAACTGATGGACGAACATGACCGGCGCTACGTGGTGGTCACCTGTGCCGAGAATAAGGCCCTGGGGTATGTAAGACGCCGCGACCTGTACCGTCAGACCGGAACCTGCGGCCAATACCTGCGGGAATTCAATGCCACCGCCGCCTACGACGAACATCTGCGGATCCTGTTGTCACGCATGTACGAGTTCAATCGCTCGTGGCTGCCGGTGATGGACGCCGAGCGGGTGTTCCTCGGCGAAGTGACGCAGGAATCGATTGCCGAGTATTTGAGTTCCGGTAAGTCCCGTGGGGGCAAGACCAGTATTGTTTCGCCGGCGGAGGCTGCCTCAGTCTAACCAAGCACGACTGCTTTTGTGGCGAGGGAGCTTGCTCCCGCTTGACCGGGCTGGCGCTCCAGTGCGAAGCGCTCATCGCTTTTTTGGGGCCGCTGCGCGCCCCAGCGGGAGCAAGCTCCCTCGCCACAAAGGCAAAAGCCATATTGAGCAAGCTCGAAACCGATCGAGGGGAACGTCAATCTGTCACGCAGGTCGGTTACATCATGAGCTGTCGCGGACCGCACGACGGATGCGTGCAAAAACGCGACATTTTTAGTTGATCTCAGGTCCCTCACGCCCTAAAGTTCGCGCCGAACGTCCATGCTGGAAACGATCCATCCGGCTCAAGTACTGACGACGAGACAGCAAGGCCAAGGGAATCAAGCGTCCCATGGCCTTTTTGCTTTCGGCGACATGCCTTGGGAAGTAGGCGAACCAAAGTGGGGATACGGAGGACGTTCGCGGGGGCAGCTTGCCCTCAAACCCATTGATTCTGATGTTTGCCAGTAGGAGTCCCAAGTATGTCGATCCAGGTCGAAGATTATTTCGCGCGCGAAACCTTTCAGAAAATGAAGGCGTTCGCCGACAAGCAGGAAACCCCGTTCGTGGTGATCGACACCGCGATGATCGCCCAGGCCTATGACGACCTGCGCGCCGGTTTCGAATTCGCCAAGGTCTACTATGCCGTCAAGGCCAACCCGGCGGTGGAAATCATCGACCTGCTCAAGGAAAAAGGCTCGAACTTCGACATCGCCTCGATCTACGAGCTGGACAAGGTCCTGAGCCGTGGCGTCGGCCCGGAGCAGATCAGCTACGGCAACACCATCAAGAAATCCCGAGACATCCGCTACTTCTATGACAAGGGCGTGCGCCTGTACGCCACTGACTCCGAAGCCGACCTGCGCAACATCGCCAAGGCCGCGCCGGGCTCCAAGGTCTATGTGCGGATCCTCACTGAAGGCTCGACCACCGCTGACTGGCCATTGTCGCGCAAGTTCGGCTGCCAGACCGACATGGCCATGGACCTGCTGATCCTCGCCCGCGACCTGGGCCTGGTGCCGTACGGCATCTCGTTCCACGTTGGCTCGCAACAGCGCGACATCAGCGTCTGGGACGCGGCCATCGCCAAGGTCAAGGTGATCTTTGAGCGCCTGAAGGAAGAAGACGGCATCGTCTTGAAGCTGATCAACATGGGCGGCGGCTTCCCGGCCAACTACATCACTCGTACCAACAGCCTGGAAACCTACGCCGAAGAAATCATCCGTTTCCTCAAGGAAGACTTCGGTGACGACCTGCCGGAAATCATCCTGGAGCCGGGCCGTTCGTTGATTGCAAACGCCGGTATCCTGGTCAGCGAAGTGGTGCTGGTGGCGCGCAAGTCCCGTACCGCCGTCGAGCGCTGGGTGTACACGGACGTGGGCAAGTTCTCCGGCCTGATCGAAACAATGGACGAAGCCATCAAGTTTCCGATCTGGACCGAGAAAAAAGGCGAGATGGAAGAAGTAGTGATCGCCGGCCCGACCTGTGACAGCGCCGACATCATGTATGAGAACTACAAGTACGGCTTGCCGTTGAACCTGGCAATCGGTGATCGCCTGTATTGGTTGTCGACCGGCGCCTATACCACCAGCTACAGCGCGGTGGAGTTCAACGGGTTTCCGCCGTTGAAGTCGTTTTACGTGTAACCCCGACGGCTAAAGAGAAGGTCCATGCAATCATGGACCTTTTTTTATTTTCGCAGCCAGGTTTCAAAATCCTTCAACTCAGTCAAGCAATGGTCGAGCGTCGTTATCGCCGTATCCAATTTCAAATTCAGCTCTCCCAAGGTACGCGAGGGAATCGCTCGGTCGAGTTCCTCCACTACGCTGTGCATCCGCTGGAACAGCGCTTGGGCCAGCAAGCTCATGTGTGAATTCAAATTGACGAAAGCACCGGACAAGGATGCGATATCAGCCTTGTACTCCGCAGCCCTGACCGAGGCATCCGGGGAGGAATAAACAATGTCCCAGGGCGGTGTGGTATCGACCTCTTGGAACAACGCCTGCGCTAGCGTCGGTTGAGCATGACAATGGCAGGACCGTTGATCCATGGCGCTGGTAAATACCGCGTTCACACCAAACGACTCATTGTTCAGCTCGGTGAACTTGAACGCCAGCTGTCTGATTGAGCTCCTGACGGCAATGAAGCGAACATAAAACTCATGGACCAAGTCCCCGACGTTCTTCGGTGGCCTTATCGTCCAGCGCTCGGAACGGGAAAAACTGAACTGTCGAAAATCCAGGTCGGCGAGCAGCTGCCGCCTTGAGGTCTGCGCCGTGATATCCAGCGCCTCCTGAGTGAAAAATCTCAGCTCCTCCGTATGGGCACCGCAGGACACCCTGATGACATTAACGTCTCGCTCCAATGCCAAAAGATACTTCGCATGGAAATACGCATTGTTCAAACGTGTATCCGCAGCCAATGTAGCAGGCTGATGACCGGCTATGCGACGTCGCTCCAAGACTACCGGAATCTTGTCAAAGACCGAGCGCAGCGTATCGAGAAAATATATGCGGCGATCGAGAGTCCTGCGCTGAGTCTCAGTAAAACTACTTTTTAATGAGTTCATGATATGCCTTGATGATGGCGGCCTCTCGGGCCGCCAACGTTTTATCAATTAACATTCTTGGCTCACGCCCGAAACCACCTCAAATCAGCCATTGGCTGGAAAGGGGGCGCAGATATTGAATAACGCCGGGAACAGTTGAGAGAACCTTCTGGGTATGTTCGTCAATGGACAGCGATTCTTCACGAGCAAAAACCTTTGCGAACCTCTCATAGGCGCCAGCGATGTTTGCGAACTCCTTGACATAGTCCAAGCGAAAACCATCCAAGCTATCCAGGCTTTTAACCAACTCTATTTTCCCTCGTATGATGGCGATGTCCTTGTCCTGTACGTCAATATCGATACTCAGCTGACGGACTCTTTCCTTAAGCGTGTTGTGACCAGCAACCATACTCAGATAGGAAATCGTTTCGCCAATACCAGCGACCAGTTTTTTCAGTGTGTCCATCGCCAGCAGTGCGACTTGTACCTGAGGCGGCGCCATCCCCATCGCCGCCAAGTTCTCCACTGTCAGCTGCGCCTCCTGACCAATTTTTTCGACGCCATTTTTCCTGATCGTCTCTATCGCTTCAGAAACTGACTTGGCCTGCTCATCCAGCTCGACACGCTTGGCTTGCGCATTAGCTTTTTGCTCCTCTGCATAGGCTCGATCCTGCTCCAGTACGAGCACCCATTCTTTCGATGCAGACCTGTCATAGTGAGTACTCAGTCTCAGCTGGATTCCACCCAATTCCCTGGCTTCTAGACTGATCAAGTTATTTATCTTATTAAGTTCAATTTCAATCTCCGAGCGAAAATCCTCCTTATCTTCCTCATCATCATATCGGTCCATCTGAGCTTTATAAGTTTCAAGTTTTTTTGCCGTTTGCTCCAAATTGAAAATTGTCGTCTGTGCGCGCTTGCGAAGTTCTGCCGTCTCGACATTGGCTACGGATGCCAAACCCGTCATTGTTGCTACCACATCGGGCAAATAATTGTGAAACTCTAAAAGTAACTGCGCCTGCGTCCTAGAGCTCTGCATGCCCTCGTTAGAGCCTAACAATGCACTGACATTCAGTTGTGGATAGTACGATTCATTCGACATGTAGGACATTCTCGCCATCCTTGGTTTAATCAAGTTACCAGACTGATATTCCTTCTCGGCCTCATCAAAAATCGCCAGCAGCGCATCGGAGCGGTGTTGAATCTCATCCTTCCAAGGCGAAACCACCAGCTCGATCTGGGTAATGAACATTCTCAGCCTGACGGCGTTTTCTATTTTTTCGACATGTTCCGACGACGATTCTATAAATTTGCTTAGCGAGTTCCACACCAACATGAGGTTCTGCGTCGCCGCCTCCGCCTCAATCGTTACAGCACTTAGGTTTTGAAGATCGCCTCGCACACGATTCAACGACGTTAGCGTCTGACTTTTACTCACCAGCTTCTCAATATCGCCATCCTGTTCGTTTTTTAACCGATTTCGTTCTTTTCGCAACTCTTCAGCCTTGACGCCTTGATAGATACCCATTATCAATCCGCCGATATTCAAGGTCGCTGCGGCGACGATCGCCTCTTTAACCATCTCGGCATACTGCTGATTGAGCTCGTCAATACGAGCGGCACGCTGATCGATTACATCCTGAATGACTTGAATATCTTGCTTATAGGTCTTCTCGAGAAGATGCTCAGATTAGTTCCCGTCTGCATGATATCCTCACGCAAAGGTGTCCAACGTTTGGCATGATCATAGGTGATGGCGAATGTTTTCTGAAAGTCCACGGCCTTGAGCCCCGGTCCGCCCTCGTCACCCGCGCCATAATTCAAGTACACTTGCACATCTTGTATACGAACAGGAAGCGATAAACCCAGCACCTCATATTTTTTCAGGCTGATGATCTGTTCCTTGGTTAGCTGTATTCCCGGTTGCCTGTTATTTCCTCCGCCCTCACCGAAAGATGCTTTCACAAACACCTCAGGCGCCTCCGCGGCCGCCTTGACTATCCTGTCATCCAACTCGATTTCTATCTTTAACTTCCTGTCATTCGACTATCCAGTGTTATTGCGCACACTTATAAAAGTGCGCAAAAAGACTCTAGGATATATCTGCGACACGCCACAACACCTCAAGTATCAATAAACAAGACAGCCGAGCGCGCCGAAGCGCAAAACTGTCGGCCCGACAAATCCTGAAGTTATAAAACTCGAAATATGTTCATGGACAACAACACGATTTAGAAAGACATAGGGTTGGCGGCAGGCTCAATTACGAATTGTTGGTGTCCGTCATTTGAAGAAGTCGCTGCCGATAAGCACAAGCCATGGCACGAACTTCCGGATGCAGAGCATCCCGCAACGCCTCACTGCCCACGCGAAGGAAACTCACATTTCCACCCGCCAGCGCCTCGCGCAGCCAAGTCAAGGACTCGTCGATGCGACCTTCTTGCGCCAGCACCGCCGCATGGCTGAACTGGCCTCGGAAATCTCCAGCTTCGGCCGAACGCCGATACCACTCGGCCGCCGCAACTGGATCCGCCGGGCAACAGCGCCCGTCCTCCAGATAACGCCCCAGCAGGTTCATTGACTTGGCGTGGCCCAATTCTGCGGCGCGGCGGTACAGGGCCAACGCCTGCGGCTGATCTTCAGTAACCCCACGCCCGGTCGCCAACAGGTTGGCGTAGTTGTACATCGCCCAATCCAGCCCTGCCTCGGCGGCCTGTCGATAATGGGCGGCAGCGACTGCAGGATCGGCAACACAGCCCCAACCATGCTCATGGCAACGGCCCAGCATGTTGCGCGCCATCAAGTGCCCGCGTTGGGCGGCGATGTCGAACCAGCGCAGGGCCAGGGGTTTGTCCTGTTCGATGCCCTGCCCATCCAACAGAATTTGCCCAAGCAGCGCCTGGGCCTCCAGCACGCCAGCGCCAGCAGCGATGAGAATCGCCTGGGCCGCGCGCGCCGGGCTGTCCTTGAGCATGGCTTTGAGGCTTTCGCCGTCGAGCACCTCTTCTCGGCGCAGACGAAAATCCGCCACTTACACCTCGACCCAGCGGCGCAACAGGTTGTGATAGGTGCCGGTCAGGCGGATCAACGAAGGGTGGTCGGGTACGTCCCGGGTCAATTGCTGGATCGCGCCGTCCATCTCGAACAGCAGTGCCCGCTGGCTGTCTTCGCGCACCAGGCTTTGTGTCCAGAAAAACGAGGCGTAGCGCGCGCCCCGGGTGACGGCGTTGACCTTGTGCAGGCTGGTCCCCGGATACAACACCATGTCGCCGGCCGGCAGCTTGACCCGCTGGGTGCCGTAGGTGTCCTGGATTTCCAGCTCACCGCCGTCGTAGTCCTGCGGGTCGCTGAAAAACAGCGTCGCCGACAGGTCGGTGCGCACCCGCTCGGCACTGCCCTTGGGCTGGCGCACGGCATTGTCGATGTGGAAATCGAAGCTGCCGCCAGCGCTGTAGCAGTTCACCAATGGCGGGAACACCTTGTGCGGCAGGGCCGCCGACATGAACAACGGGTTTTTCCACAGCCGTTCAAGCATGGCCGCGCCGATCTCCTTGGCCAGGGGATGGCCCTCGGGCAGTTGCAGGTTGCGCTTGGCCTTGGCCGATTGATAACCGGCGGTGACCTTGCCGTCCTCCCATTCGGCCTGCTCCAGCGCTTCACGAATACGCTGCGCTTCTTCGGCGCTAAACACACCGGGGATGTGCAACAACATGGCATTCGGACCTGTGGATAGAGGGGCGCCAATGGTAGTGATTCTTATTGGCTGTGCACAACCCCGCACAACGCACCACTCGACGGAAACCGTAAGGGCAAATTGTAAAGAATGTAAATTCCTCTCAAATAGCAATATTTCGCAATTGATACAAATACCTGTTTCCCCTATATTCCGCGGCCTCTAACCTTGGGGAAGGCACTGTTCATGTCGCGTCAACAACTACAATCACCGGCCCATTCACCTCGTCTACTGGCTTCCGCCATCGGCGTCGCGCTCAGTGCTACCTCCGTGGCGCAGATGGCCCAGGCGGCAGAAAATACCGAAGAAAAAGCACCGCGCAATGCCATTTCCCTGGATGCCACCAGTATCACCGGCGAAGCCCATGACACGACGTCCTATCAGGTCGAGAAAGCCTCGTCCTCGAAATACACCGCGCCGCTGGTCGACACGCCACGCTCGGTGACGGTCATCCCCCAGCAAGTACTCAAGGACACCGGCGCGCTCAACATGCAAGACGCGCTGCGCACCGTGCCCGGCATTACTTTCGGCGCGGGTGAAGGCGGCAACCCCCAGGGCGACCGCCCCTTCATCCGTGGCTTCGATGCCCAGGGCGACACTTACCTGGATAACGTGCGTGACACCGGTTCCCAGAGCCGGGAGATCTTCGCGGTCGAGTCCATCGAGGTCAGCAAGGGCCCCAACTCCGCCATCGGTGGCCGTGGTGCCGCCGGCGGCACCATCAACCTGGTGAGCAAGAAAGCGCATCTGGGCGACTCCTTCGACGGCGGTTTCACCTGGGGTTCGGACCAGACCCAGCGCTACACACTGGACGGCAATTACCAGTTCAGCGACAGCGCCGCCGGCCGTCTCAACCTGATGAGCCATGAAAGCAACGTCGCCGGTCGTGACAAGGTCAACTACGACCGCTGGGGCGTCGCGCCATCGCTGGCGTTCGGCCTGGGCACCGATACCCGGGTCAACCTCGATTACTACCACCTGGAAAGCAACGACCTGCCGGATTCGGGCATTCCCTACACCGTGCCCGCCTCGGGTCGTACGGCCGATCGCACCAAGGCCAACCCCGACAAGCCCTACGCCGGCGGCGACAGCAGTAACTTCTACGGCCTCACCGACCGCGACTTCCGCAAGACTCGCGTCGACACGGCGACCATCGCCATCGAGCACGACCTGAGCGATGCACTGACGGTCAAGAACACCCTGCGCCACGGCTCCAGCATGCAGGACTACATCCTGACCCAGCCCGACGACAGCAAGGGCAACGTCAACAATGGTACGGTCTGGCGCCGGGCCAACACTCGCGTCAGCAATGTCGACACCACCACCAACCAGACCGATCTGTTTGGCGATTTTTACGTCGCAGGATTCAAGAACAGCTTCTCCACAGGCATCGAACTGAGCCGCGAAACCGGCGAGAAATCCTCGTACAACGTCAACACCGACACCGTGCCGGGCACCGCCGCCGCGAACACCAACTGCACCCCGGCGACAGTCGGGTCGCCAAGCGGGAACAACTGCACGTCGCTGTCCAATCCAAACCCGAACGATCCCTGGAGCGGCGCGATTTCCCGCAACTACGCCGGCACCGACACCACCAGCGTCACCCGTGCGCTTTACGTGTTCGACACTTTGGAGCTGTCACCGCAATGGCTGGTGAACATGGGCTTGCGTTACGACCACTTCGACACGAAATACAAAACCTACAATGCCGCCGGCACCACCACTTCCAAGGGTGATGACACCAGCGAGTTCGTTACCGGCCAGTTCGGCCTGGTCTGGAAACCGGCGGACAACGGCAGCATCTATGCGTCCTACGCCACCTCGGCCACGCCGCCGGGCAACACGGTCGGTGAAGGTCAGGAAGGCAACCCGCTGGGTGGCACGCCGGACCGCAGCGGCAACCTGCTCGCCAGCGACATGGAGCCGGAAACCACCAAGAACTACGAAATCGGCACCAAGTGGGACTTGCTCGACAGTCGCCTGTCACTGACGGCCGCGATCTTTCGCACCGAGAAGGAAAACGCCCGGGTCCAGGTCGACACCACCACCTATGAGAACGCCGGCAAGACCCGCGTCGACGGCCTCGAACTGTCAGCCAGCGGCAAGCTCACGGAAAAGTGGCAGGTATTCGCCGGCTATAGCTACCTGGACAGCGAACAGGTCGATGGCGGGCCGTTGAGTGTTACCGATGGCAATCAATTGCCCAACACACCGAAGAACAGCGCCAGCGTCTGGACCACCTATGCCCTCACGCCAAAGCTGACCATCGGTGGCGGTGCCTTCTATGTGGACGATGTATTTGGCAGCGTGGCGAATACTACGATGGTCGATTCCTACGTGCGTTACGACGCCATGGCCAGCTACAAGGTCAGCAAAAACCTGGACCTGCAACTCAACGTGCAGAACCTGACGGACGAGACTTACTACGACAAGGCTTTCTCGACCCACTTCGCCAACCAGGCGGCCGGGCGCACCGCGTTGTTGAGTACCAACTTCCACTTCTAAAGGCGAAAACCCGATGCCGATGGTCAGGCAATGGACCTGTGGTGGCTAGCTCGCTCCCACAGGACTGCGCCCAGCCATCACTGACCGGCACCGGGCAAAAAGCCCCGCTCATGCAAATGATCGGGGCTTTCAGGTGTGTTTATGAATGGTTCTCGATAACACACGGCATAATGCACGCCGTGACAAACAGTATTGAACGAACAAGGCGGGCGACGTGTTGAAGAAAACCCTGTTCCAGTTGCACTGGTTCTTTGGCATCAGTGCCGGGCTGGTCCTGGCGTTGATGGGCATTACCGGTGCGATGGTGTCGTTTCAGGACGAGATCCTGCGCGCGCTGAACCCACAGGTGCTGACGGTTGAAAAGCAACCGGCCGGCGTATTGCCGCCTGCCGAACTGGTGGAACAGATCGAAGCCGCGTCCGGCAAGACCGTCAGCATGCTCTGGGTAGAGACCGACAGCGGCAACGCCGCACGGGCGGTTTTCACCGCCCCGCCCGGGGAAAAGCGTGGCCCGATGCGCTACTTCAATCCCTACAACGCGCAATTCATGGGGGATGTGGTGGGGCAGGACTTCTTTGGTCTGATGCTCCGTCTGCACCGCGTCCTCACCCTGGACGACGTAGGCCGGCAGATCACCGGCGCGTGCACGCTGATCCTGGTGTTTTTCTGCCTGTCCGGGCTTTACCTGCGCTGGCCGCGCCAATGGAAAAACTGGCGCGCCTGGCTGACCCTCGATTGGGCGAAAAAAGGCCGCAGTTTCAATTGGGACCTGCACTCCGTCGCGGGCACCTGGTGCCTGGTGTTCTACCTGCTGGCCGCCTTGACCGGGCTGACCTGGTCCTACGAGTGGTACAACAAAGGCGTAACCCGCCTGCTTTCCGATTCGCCCAAGGATGAGCGCGTGCGCAAGCGCGGCCCCGCACCCGGTGGCCCGGCGCCGATCGCCGACTACCGCGCCATGTGGAGCAGCATCTACAGCGCCGCCGGCCCCGACCTGTCCGCCTATAACGTGCGCATGCCGCCGGTAGCGGGACAACCGGCGACCGTGTTCTACCTGCTGAAAAACTCCCCCCATGACCGGGCGCTGAACCAGCTTATCCTCGACCCGGCCACCGGCGTCGTCAGCCGTCACAGCCGCTACGGCGACAAAAGCTTCAAGGCGCAATTGCTGACCAGCATCTACGCCCTGCATGTCGGCAGCTACTTCGGCCTGGTCGGCCGGATCCTGGTGACTGTCGCCGCGCTGGCCATGCCGCTGTTTTTCATCACTGGCTGGCTGTTGTATCTCGATCGTCGACGCAAGAAGCGCCAGGTCCAAAAGGCCCGCCAGGCGCTGACCCAAACCCCTGGTGACGCCCCGGCGTGGCTGATCGGTTTCGCCAGCCAGAGCGGTTTCGCCGAGCAACTGGCCTGGCAGACCGCCGGCCAGCTCCAGGCCGCCGGCCTGCCGGTGAAGGTCCGGCCATTGGCCGGCGTCAGCGAGCAGGATTTGAACAGCTCCACTCGCGCCTTGTTCGTGGTCAGTACCTTTGGCGATGGCGAAGGCCCCGACAGTGTCCGGGGTTTCGAGCGCAAGGTGTTGGGCCAGCCGCTGAGCCTGGAACGCTTGCAATATTCGGTGCTGGGCCTGGGCGACCGCCAATATGAAAACTTCTGCGGCTTCGCCCGCCGCCTGCATGCCTGGCTGGCGGAACACGGCGGCAAGACACTGTTCGCGCCGGTGGAAGTGGACAGCGGCGATCCTTACGCCTTGCGCCACTGGCAACAACAGCTGGCGGAACTCACCGGCCAGGCCCCGGCGGACGCCTGGCGGGCGCCGAGTTTCGAGCATTGGACGTTGAACCAACGCACCCTGCTCAACCCCGACAGCTGCGGGTCTGGCGTATACCTGCTGGGCCTCACCGCACCGGGGCCGAGCAGTTGGCTGGCCGGTGACCTGGTGGAAATCCTGCCGCGCAATGATCCATGGGCCATTGAACATTTCCTCGATGGGCTGGGCATCGCCGGTATTGCTCGGGTACACGTCGACGGCTTGCAGCAGACACTCGAACAAGCCCTGGCGACACGCCAGTTGCCGGAAAACCGCGCCCATCTGGTCGGCCTGCACGCCCAGGCACTGGTGGAGGCGTTGGCACCGCTGGGCATGCGCGAATACTCCATCGCATCGATCCCCGCCGATGGCGTGCTGGAACTGATCGTGCGCCAGGAGCGCCGCGCCGATGGCAGCCTGGGCGTCGGCTCCGGCTGGCTGACCGAACATGCGCCGCTGGGCAGCCCAATCAGCTTGCGGGTAAGACGCAACAGCAGCTTTCATCTGCCACCCCAAGGCGTACCGATGATCTTGCTGGGCAACGGAACCGGCCTGGCCGGCCTGCGCAGTTTGCTCAAGGCCCGTGTTGCCGAGGGCATGCAACGCAACTGGCTGCTGTTTGGCGAACGCAACCGCGAACACGATTTCCATTGTCGCGATGAGCTTCAGGAATGGGTCACCTCCGGCGACCTGGAGCGCCTGGACCTGGCCTTCTCCCGGGATCAGGACAAGAAAATCTACGTCCAGGATCGCCTGCTGGAATCGGCGGCATTGCTCAAGCAATGGCTGGCCGACGGCGCGGTGATCTATGTCTGTGGCAGCCTGCACGGCATGGCGTCAGGGGTGGATCACGTGCTCAACCTGGTGCTGGGGCGTGAGGAAGTGGAGAAGCTGATCGAGCAAGGGCGGTATCGGCGGGATGTGTACTGATCCTGGACACCCAACATCAACCCTGTGGGAGCGAGCCTGCTCGCGAAAGCGGTGTGTCAGTTTGCACAAGTGTTGCCTGGCACACCGCTTTCGCGAGCAGGCTCGCTCCCACATGGGGTCTGTAGTGGCCTCTGATTCACACCGGCTGCAACTTCTTCTCGAACACCGCCAGCCCTTCCAGGTCCCTTAGCACCACGCTCATCTCCCCGCTCTGCCCGTCGATGTTCACCTCGCCAAAGAACTGATAGCCGGCAAACGGCGAGGTGTTCTGGGCCGGAGGGGCTTTCTGGAACACCACTTCAGGGCCGAAGGTCTTGTCCAGGGCATTGGGCCCGAAGCTACCGGCGTTCAATGGGCCGGCGACGAACTCCCAGAAGGGTTCGAAATCCTGGAACGCGGCCTGTTCAGGGTGGTAGTGATGGGCGGCGCAATAGTGGACATCGGCGGTCAGCCAGACGTAATTGCGCACCTGATGCTTGCGCAGGTAACCGAGCAGTTCGGCGATCTCCACTTCACGGCCCTGGGCCTCGCCCGGGTCACCGTTGGCGACCGCTTCCCAGCGTGGCACGCCCGGGCTGACCTCGCCATCCGGCACGCCCAGGCCGATGGGCATGTCGGCGGCGATGACTTTCCACTGGGCGCGGGATTGCTTCAGTTCGCGCTTGAGCCAATCCAACTGTTCACGGCCAAGAAACGGTTTCGCCGCGCCGAGGTTGGCGTCGTTGGCTTCGCGGTAGCTGCGCATGTCCAGCACGAACACATCCAGCATCGGCCCGTAGCCGAGCTTGCGGTAGATGCGTCCTCCGCCATCGGCCTTCTGCAGGCGCATCGGCGCGTATTCCAACCAGGCTTGCCGCGCACGACCGACCAGGCTGTGGATGTCCTTGGTCTGGTAGCGCTCGTCCAGTTGCTTGCCCGGCGACCAGTTGTTGACCACTTCGTGGTCGTCCCACTGCCAGATCTGCGGCACTTCGGCATTGAAGCGACGGACGTTTTCATCCATCAGGTTGTAGCGGTAGTTCCCGCGATATTCATCCAGGGTCTTGGCGACCTTGCTCTTGGCTTCGGTGGTCAGGTTGCGCCAGATGCGCCCGCCCTCTGTGGTGATCTGCGCCGGCACCGGGCCGTCGGCATAGATGGTGTCGCCGCTGTGGATGAAGAAATCCGGCAGGCGCAGGCGCATGGCCTCATAGATGCGCATGCCGCCGATGTCCGGATTGATACCAAAGCCCTGGCCGACGGTGTCGCCGCTCCAGACAAAACGGATGTTGCGCTTGAACTGCGGCACGCTGCGCAGGTGGCCGAGCCACGGCTCGCTGGCCACACCGCTCTGGGCGTCTTGGAAATGCACGCGGTAGAAAATCGCCTGGTCGGGTGGCAAGCCGGTGAGCTCGACCCGAGCGGTGAAATCGCTGCGGCTATCGGCCAGCGCCGAGACGAAGCGCCGGGGGTTGGGGAACTGACTGCGGGTGTCCCACTCCACCACCATCCTCGCCGGGCGGTCGCTGCGGCTCCAGATCATCGCGCGATCACCTTGCAAGTCGCCCGACTGCACACCTTCGGTCAACACGGGCCGGTCCTTGACCGAAGCGATCACGGCCGGGGCCAGCCCGGGCAGCAACAAGCCCGCGCCAACGACTTGCATCACACGGCGGCGGCCCAGGTCGAATTCGCTCATGGTGTTCTCCCCAAATGGGAAAACTTAAGCATGGGTGTGTGAAGTGGGTGTGACAGGGATTTCATGATCACCCCACAACCACTGTGGGAGCGAGCTTGCTCGCGATTGCGGAGTGTCAGGCCACCTATTTGTTGACTGATACACCGCTATCGCGAGCAAGCTCGCTCCCACAGGGGAAACCGGAGTGGACTCAGGCCTTCGCCGGCTCCAACGCCATTTCCACCACTTCCGGTCGCTTGAGCAGCGCATACGCCACTGCCGTCACCAAACTCCCCGCCACGATCGCCAGCAGGTACAAAAGCGCGTGGTTGATGGCATTGGGGATCAGCATCACGAACAGCCCACCGTGAGGTGCCATGAGTTTGCAGCCGAAGTACATCGACAGCGCACCGGTCAGCGCGCCGCCGGCAATGCTGGCCGGGATCACCCGCAGTGGATCCTTGGCCGCGAACGGGATCGCGCCTTCGGAGATGAAGCACAGCCCCAGCACCAGCGCTGCCTTACCGGCCTCACGCTCGGTCTTGGCGAACTTGCGGCGGGCTATGAACGTGGCGATGCCCAGCCCAATCGGCGGCACCATGCCGGCGGCCATGGTCGCGGCCATGGGTGCATAACTTTGCGAAGCCAGCAGTCCCACGGAAAACGCGTAGGCGGCTTTGTTGATCGGCCCACCGAGGTCCACGCACATCATCGCCCCCAGCAGCACGCCCAGCAAAAGCGCGTTGGTGGTGCCCATGCTGTCGAGGAAATGGGTCAGCCCCTCAAGCATGCCCGCCACCGGTTTGCCGACGATGTAGATCATCACCAGGCCGGTGAACAGGCTCGCCAGCAACGGAATGATCAGGATCGGCTTGAGCGCTTCAAGGCTCTGGGGCAGGCGCGCGTAACGGTTGATCGCCTTGGCCGCATACCCGGCGAGGAAACCGGCGATGATCCCGCCGATGAATCCAGCGCCCAGGGTGCTGGCCAGCATCCCGCCGATCATCCCTGGCGCCAGGCCAGGTCGGTCAGCAATCGAATAGGCGATGTAGCCCGCCAGCAGCGGCACCATCAATTTGAATGCGGTGTCGCCGCCAATCTGCATCAGCGCCGCTGCGAGAGTGCCAGGTTCCTTGAAGGCCTCGATGCCGAACACGAACGACAAAGCGATCATCAAGCCACCCGCCACCACCATCGGCAGCATGAACGAAACACCCGTCAGCAAGTGTTTATAGACACCGCTTTTTTCCGTCTTCGCCGGGCCCGTGGAAGCACCGCTCGCTGCGCTTTCCTGGACGCCTTCGACCAAGGCTTTTTTCAGCGTGGCTTCGGCTTGTTTCAACGCAATGCCGGTGCCGCAGCGATAGATTTTCTTACCGGCGAAACGCTCGGTGGCGACCTCGATATCGGTCGCCAGCAACACCACATCGGCCTCGGCAATCGCCTCGGGGCTGAGCGGGTTGCGGGCGCCCACCGAGCCCTGGGTTTCGATCTTCAGGTCATAACCCAAGCGTGCCGCTGCCTGTTGCAAGGCTTCAGCGGCCATGAAGGTATGGGCGACGCCGGTCGGGCACGCGGTGATGGCCACCAGGCGCGGGGCGCGTTCGGTCGATGGCGCAGGTTCTTCGGCGAGCACCTCGGCCTCGCCCAGCACTTGGGCCTCTTCGGCGCCGCGACGTAGCACCGCGTCAACGTCCTGCAGGGCGAGGGCCGGGGTGCTGCGAAACACCCGCTTGCCAACGAATCGCGACAGGTCCACCGGGCCGCTGGCAACCAGCAATACCCATTCGGCCGCTTCGAGGGTCGCCGCCGACAACTGGCGTTCCGGGTGGGCCGCGTCATGGACTTCGACACTGGTGCTCCAACCTTGGCGCTGGGCCGCCGCATCCAGCAGGCGGGCGCACAACACGCTGGTGACCATGCCGTTCGGGCAAGCCGTCACAATGGCTAATTTCATCTTGCGAACCCTCTTATTGTTCTGTCAGGGGGCGCACGCGCACGCCCTGTTCAAGCGACGCCAGCAACGCGGTGTCGTGGATGCCGAACCCGATCTGGGTGACCGCCATGGCGGCGATGGCCGTGGCGGTGCGCAGGGTCTGCTCCGGTGCGTGGGCAGCGAGCAATCCATGCAGCATGCCGGCCAGCAGCGAATCGCCGGCGCCCACGGTGCTGGCGACAGTGACCTTGGGCGGCGAGGCATGCAGGGCCGAACCAACGCTGAACCAATTCACACCGTCGGCGCCGTGGGAAATCACCACATGTTCCACGCCTTGGGCATGCAACCGCTGAGCCGCTTGTGCCTGGGCGACCTCGGTCACCACGTCGCAACCCAGCGCATCGGCCAGCTCCTCGGTATTGGGCTTGATCAGCCATGGCCCCGCCGCCAGGGCGACGCGCAACGCTTCGCCGCTGGTGTCGAGGGCGACATTCAGGCCGAGCTGTTTGAGCCGCATGATCAGCGCCTGCAACCATTGCGCACTGACGCCTCGGGGCATGCTGCCGGCAACCACTACGGCATCGTGGCCTGGGGCTATCTGCTCGAGACGTTCCAGCAACGCTTGTTGCGCGGCTTCATCGACCATCGGGCCAGGACCGTTGAGGTCAGTGATGCGTCCGTCCTGTTCGGCCAGCTTGATGTTGCTGCGGGTTTCGCCGGGGACGCGAATAAAAGCGTCGACGAAGCCACGCTGGATAAACAGCGTCTCGAACACTTGGGCGTTGTCTTCACCCAGGAAACCACAGACGGTCAGGGTGTGGCCGAGGTCCGCCAGCACCTGCGCCACGTTCACGCCCTTGCCGGCGGCGTGGGCGTGCATGGCGTCGCTGCGGTTGACCTGGCCCGGTTCCAGGCGCGCCAACTCCACCGTGAGGTCGAGCGCCGGGTTAAGGGTCAGGGTAAGAATCTTCGCCATTACAGCGCCTCCACTAATGCGCGCACGTCATCGGCGCTGCCCACGGCCAATGCCGCTTGGGCCAGGGTTTGTACTTGTGCCAGGCTCAATTCGCGGACTCGTGCCTTGACCTCCGCGATGCTGCGGGCCGAGACACTCAACTCGTCCACGCCCAGGCCCACCAACACCGGCACCGCCAGCGGATCGGCCGCCAGCTCGCCGCACACACCGACCCATTTGCCATGGGCATGGG
This sequence comes from Pseudomonas algeriensis, assembly GCF_048847255.1. NCBI lineage: Bacteria > Pseudomonadati > Pseudomonadota > Gammaproteobacteria > Pseudomonadales > Pseudomonadaceae > Pseudomonas > Pseudomonas algeriensis. The sequence goes on from NZ_JBKKRK010000006.1 coordinate 201,437, forward strand.
CGGCGCGCACGGTGATGTCGATCAGTTGCAATACCGCCGGGTGCAAGCCATCGGCCTGGGCCGACAGGGTCGGGTGACCACGGTCGATCGCCAGGGTGTATTGCGTCAGGTCGTTGGTGCCGACGCTGAAGAAATCGACTTCCTTGGCGAGTACCGGCGCCAGCAGCGCGGCGGACGGCACTTCGATCATGATGCCCAATTGCAAATCCGCCACGGGGATCTCGCGACGCAGACGCTCGGTCATGTCCCGGGCCTGGCGCCACTCGTCGATGCTGCCGACCATGGGGAACATGATCCGCAGCGGACGGTTGTCCGCCGAGCGCAACAGGGCGCGCAGTTGCGCTTCCATGACGTGGGGGCGCTGCAAGGTCAGGCGGATGCCGCGCACGCCGAGGAAGGGGTTTTCTTCCTTCGCGATCGGCCAATAAGGCAACGGCTTGTCGCCGCCGACGTCGAGGGTGCGCACCACCAGCGGCCGACCGGCCAAACCATCGAGCACCTTGCGGTATTCGGCTTCCTGGGTCGCTTCGTCCGGGGCCTCGGTGTGGGCCATGAAGATAAGCTCGGTGCGCAACAGGCCGATGCCTTCGGCGCCCTGCTCCACCGCGCTGGTGACGCCGGCGCTTTCGCCGATGTTGGCGAATACTTCAACGGCATGACCGTCGCGGGTCAGCGCCGGTTGGTGGCGCTGTTCGGCGGCGACTTTCAGGCGCTGCTCACGGGTGTCGCGCTCTTCAGCGGCCCGTTGCAGGGTCGCAGCGTCCGGGTCAACATGCAGCCGACCACGCTGCCCATCCAGCAGCAAGGACGTGCCCGGCGCCAACAGCAACACCGCCGCGCCTGCGCCCACCAAGGCCGGAATGCCCAGGGCGCGGGCGACAATGGCACTGTGGGCGGTGGCGCCGCCGCGTGCGGTGAGGATCCCCGCCACGCGGGCCGGGTCCAGGCGCGCGACGTCGGAGGGGCCGACTTCGTCCATCACCAGGATGTAGGGTTGATCCGGTTCTGCCGGGGTCTCGATGCCGCACAACTGCGCCAGCACCCGACGGCCAACATCCCGCAGATCGGCGGCGCGCTCGGCAAGCAAGGCATCCTGCAGGGCTTCCTGTTCCTTCGCGGCGGCTTCGATCACGCCCATCCACGCTGCTTGCGCGCTCTCGCCCAGCTTCAGGCGGGTGTCGACTTCGTCGGTCAGTTCCGGGTCGTCGAGCATTTCCTGGTGGGTGATGAAAATCTCGCGGATGGCCTTGGCCTTGGCGCGCTCGATCAAGCCCTCGATGTCCCGACGTACCTGGCCTAGGGCGTTTTGTAGACGCTCGCGCTCGATCGCCGGAGACTCGCCACGCAGTGGATAATCGATGTCTTGCTGCACTTGGATATGCGCCGGACCGATGGCAATGCCCGGCGCGGCGGCGACGGCCTGGATCAGGCTGCCGGATTCCGGCGCGAGCAGCACGGTGGCAACTTCGGCAATGGTGGTTTCTCGCGGCGCGCTCGGTGGCGGCAGCGGTTCGACCTCTTCGCCGAGACCTTCTTCGACGGCTGCGAGCAGCGCCGGCAACGCGTCGGCGGCAATGCTGGGTTCGGCAATGAACTCCAGGACCTGACCGCGACGGGCGCCCAGACTCAGCAGTTTGCTCAGACTCTTCACCGATACGGCGCTGTCCTGGCCATCGACGATGCGCACGCGGATCTCGCCTTCGAAACTTTTCGCCAGCTGGGCAAGGATTTTCGCTGGGCGCGCGTGCAGGCCGTGGGCATTCGCCAGGCCGATGCGCGCGCTGGGCCAGTCGGCGGGCAGTTCGCCCCCCAGCACTTCCAGGACCTTGCGGCTGCTGGTAGCGCGGCCCAATTCGTGGCCGCGACCTTCGATCAGCAATGCGCAAAGCCTTTCCAGCAACGCCTGGTGGGCCTCGCCGAGGCTGGCCAGGCAGAACAACCCGCTCAGGGGTTGGCCCAGATAACGAATGGGTTTGTCGGGCGTGACGAAGGCCAGGCCCGGGCGCTTGACGGTCTGTTCGCTGTGCAGCCACCAGAGCCCATCGCCGAGAGGCAACGCTTCGACCTGCTGCAGCACGCCGGCGAAGCCGTTGCTCACGCAATCGGCCTGGCGTAACAAACGGGCGCCGCGCCACACCAGTTCTTCGAAATCGTCGGCCGACACGCCGAGGCCGATCATCTGCGCATCCAGCGCCAGTTCCTGCGGCGCGCCTTGCAGCAGTTTCAGCAAGGCTTCGGCGCTGCCGGCGCGACGCAATGCCTGGCCCAGATCGGTCTCGCCGAGGGCGCGGGTCAGCAGTTGCAGCAGGCGCAGGTGTTCGTCGGACTTGGCGGCGATGCCGATCGCCAGGTAAACGATCTGGCCATCGCCCCAGTCCACGCCTTCGGGAAATTGAAGCAAGCGCACGCCGGTGGAATACACCAGGTCGCGGGTCTGCGGAGTACCGTGGGGGATGGCAATACCTTGGCCGAGAAAGGTCGAGCCCTGGGCCTCGCGGGCCTGCAATCCGGCAAGATAACCCTCGGCTACCAGGCCATCGGCCACCAGTTTGTCAGCGAGCAGTTGCAGCGCGGCGTCTTTATCCACAGCCACCTGGGCCATGGATATCTGCTCTAGAGTGAGCTCGAGCATGCTTTCTCCTTTTTGGCGTCCGGTTGGCGCCAGGTATTGTTTTGAATGAATCAGCTTAGCGTTGCAAACGGCTTGCGGCGGTGTCGCGGCAGTGCGACCGAAAACCCTGAAGCCCTGAAAATACGCTTGCTGAAACGTTTAATCTAGAAAGATTGGCACGTTACTCGATAATCTCTCATCCTTGAAGTGCAACTTGTCGAAAGCGTCCGGGGGTGACCATCGATCCGAATCGGGTAGGATGAGCCTTCATTGTCGGGGCAAACTCGAAAAAACAAGGAAAACCGGGTTGAAACTCAGTGATATCGCCCAGCTCGCCGGTGTGTCCGTGACCACCGCCAGCTACGTCATCAACGGCAAGGCCGAACAGCAACGCATCAGCAACGCGACCGTCGAACGGGTCCGGGCGGTGGTCCAAGAGCATGGCTTCACGCCCAACCCACAGGCCGCCGGACTGCGCAGCCGGCATACCCGCACGTTGGGGTTCATCCTGCCCGACCTGGAGAACCCCAGTTACGCGCGTATCGCCAAGCTGCTGGAACAAGGTGCCCGCGCCCGAGGTTATCAGTTGCTGATCGCCAGCTCCGATGATGCGCCTGACAGCGAGCGCCAGTTGCTGCAACTGTTCCGCGCCCGACGCTGCGATGCGCTGATCGTTGCCAGTTGCCTGCCCGCCGAAGACGATAGCTACCGCCAATTGCAGGCCAAGGGCATCCCGATCATCGCCATCGACCGGGTGATGGAACCGGCGCAGTTCTGCTCGGTAATCAGCGACGACCGCCAGGCCAGCCTGCAACTGACACGAAGCCTGCTGGAAACGAATCCACGGCAGATCGCGCTGATCAGCGCCCGCCCCGAACTGAGCATCAGCCAGGAGCGGACCGCTGGTTTCCGCGAGGCGCTGGCTGGGTTCGAAGGCCAGGTGCTGATCGAGCACGGCGAGTCGTTCAGCCGTGAATGCGGTCGTCAGTTGATGGATGACATGCTCGCGCGCCTGGGCCATCTCCCCGACGCGCTGGTCACCACCTCTTATGTGCTGCTGCAAGGGGTGTTCGATGCCTTGCATGATTTTCCGCTCAAGGCGCGTCCCCTGCGCCTGGGCACCTTTGGCGACACGCAACTGTTGGATTTCCTGCCGCTGCCGGTCAATGCCATGTCCCAGCAGCATCAACTGATCGCCGACAAAGCCTTGGAACTGGCGCTGGCGGCCATCGAAAACGATGTCTATCAACCCGGTGTCCAGGCGATTGCGCGCACGTTCAAGCAGCGCATTCACCAGGGCTGAGGTTCAGGGTGCGGATATGCAGTTGATCGACACGCACACTCATCTGGACTTCCCGGATTTCGACGCGGATCGCCCGGCGCTGCTGGCCGAAAGCCGCGCCTTGGGTGTCCGGGAAATAGTGGTGCTGGGCGTATATCGGGACAACTGGCAGCGCGTCTGGGACCTGGTCCAAAGCGACCCGCACCTGCATGCCGCGCTGGGCCTGCACCCGGTGTTTCTCGACGAGCATCGCGGCGAAGACCTGGCGCAGTTGCGCGAATGGCTGGAGCGCCTGGCCGGGCATCGGCAGTTGTGCGCGGTGGGGGAAATCGGCCTGGACTATTACGTCCAGACCCTGGACCGCGATCGCCAGCAAACGCTGTTCGAGGCGCAGCTGGAACTGGCCCGGGATTTCGAACTGCCGGCGCTGATCCATGTACGTCGCAGCCACGCCGCCGTGATCGCGACGCTCAAACGCATGTGCCCGGCCCGTGCGGGCATCATCCATGCCTTTGCCGGCAGCTTCGAAGAGGCTCGCGAATACATCAGGCTCGGTTTCAAGCTCGGCCTCGGCGGCGCGGCCACATGGCCCCAGGCCCTGCGCATGCACCGGGTGCTGCCGAAACTGCCGCTGGATGCGGTGGTGCTGGAGACCGACTCACCGGACATGGCGCCGTCGATGTTTCCCGGGCAACGCAACAGTCCGGCGCATTTGCCGGCGATTTGCGAGGCGTTGGCGGGCATCATGGCGGTGACGCCTGAACGACTTGCCGAGGCCAGCACGGCAAACGCCCGGCAGCTATTCCAGTGGTGATCCTTGTGGGAGCGAGCTTGCTCGCGATAGCGGTGATCCAGGCAACCTTTCATTGGCTGACACTCCGCCATCGCGAGCAAGCTCGCTCCCACACAGGCTCGCTCCCACACTGGGCCTGTGGTGAGGCAGGAGATCACACCCGAAACGCATTGATCAGTTGCTTGAGCCGCACCACTTGGGAGGACAGTTCGCGGCTGGCGTCTTCGGTCTGGTGAGCCCCTTCGGCGGTGCGTTCGCCGGCGCGGTTGATCTCGACGATGTTCTGGTCGATGTCATGGGCGACGGCGGTCTGCTGCTCCACCGCAGCGGCGATCTGCTGGTTCTGGTCGACGATCATGCCAACGGCGCCGAGAATGTTTTCCAGCGCCTGCTGGACCTTCTCCGACTGGCCAACCGTGCCGCTGGCCATCTCATGGCTAGTGCCCATCGCCTTGACGGCGGCACCGACGCCGCCGTGCAGGCGGCTGATCATCGCTTCGATTTCTTCGGTTGACTGCTGGGTCCGCTTGGCCAGGGTTCGCACCTCGTCGGCCACCACCGCGAATCCGCGCCCTTGCTCGCCAGCACGGGCGGCTTCGATAGCGGCGTTGAGGGCCAGCAGGTTGGTTTGCTCGGCAATGCTCTTGATCACATCGAGGACGCGGCTGATGGCCTGGCTGTCGGTCGCCAGTTGATTGATCACCTGCACCGACTGGTCGATTTCGCTGGCGAGCCGGGCGATGCTGCCCTGCTGGGATTCCACCAAGCCTCGTCCACTGAGGGTTTCATCATTCACGCTATGGGCGCTGCTGACCGCCGCCGCAGCGCTGCGGGCGACTTCCTGGGCAGTGGCGGACATCTGGTTCATCGCCGTGGCGACCAGTTCGATCTGGCTGCGCTGGCCGGCCACGGCCTGGTTGCTCTGGGCCGATACCGTTTCCACCTGCCCGGCCTGGCGCTCGACCTCGGCGACGGTGTGGCCGACCTGTTCGATCAAGTCATGGATCTTCGCCACGGTGCCATTGAACACCTCGCCCAACTCGCCCAGCTCATCCTTGCTGCGGGCGACGAAACTGACCGTCATATCCCCCGCCGCGACTTTGTCCATCATCGCCCCCAGGTGCTTGAGCGTCGTGCGTGTCGAGGCGTAGAAACCGGCGTACAGATAGAAAATCAACAGGAACACCGCTGCGAGCGCCACCGCCTGTAGCACCATGTGGCTGCGGTTCTGCTCCAGGCGGTGCTGCAGTTGCACACCGAGAAAGCCCAACGTTGCCTCGTTCAACCGATAGGTCTGCTCCATCAGGCCGCTGACCTGATCGAAGAATGCCGGCCATGGCGCATCGAGGGTGTCCGCCATGACAACCTGGTTTTCAATCAGCTCGGCCGCTTGCTTGAGAGTGCTCTTGCTGCCACCGGCCTGATCGGCGAGTGCTTGTCCGACCGCCTTGCTCGAGCCCAGCGCGTCCTGCAGTTTCAGCTCATATTCGCCCTGGAGCTTCTCGATCTGCACCAGCAACTCATCGAACCGGGTACTCGACGCGGAATTGAGGAAACCCAACCCCAACGAAGAAGCGCCCAAGGCACGGCCCTCGCCCAAAATCTGAGTGACCCTGGGCGTCAGGCCGACGATCAGCTCGCTGAGCTGGCGGATGTCGGCCTGGTTGTCACGGCTCAGGCCGGCCTGACTGGCGATGATCTGGCCGAATATTTGTGCATTGTTGAGCAGATTGCCGATTAACGCGCTTTTGCTCTGCAGCGAGCTTTCGGCTTGCTGGGCCTTGAAAGCGGCGATCATTTCGTCGCGCTTGGTATCGAAGGCACTGACGTGCTCGGGCTCCATCGCCATGGCCGTCATGCCTTGCAACCGGGCGAGCACCTTGTGCTCGAGCGCGGCGATCTTCGCGTCCACGTCGCCGGCCTTGCCAGACTGGCCCAGGCTGGCATTGATCTGCACCAGGTCGTTCAGCGTCTCCAGGTCACGCCGCAGCGCCAGGCTGCTGCCCAGCAAATCCAGGCTTTGCAGCTCCACTTGCGTGCCCTGGAACTCGCGGTAGGAATCACGCACCAGAAAGAAATTGGTCACCAGCATCGGCAGCAGGAACAGGACACTGATCAGGCTGAACTTCATGCCGAAGCTAAGGCGATTCATCAGGGCGACGGCGGGCCAGAGCAAACTCTTCACAAGGGAAGTCTCCCGGTAGTTTTTATTGTTATGAGCTGCGCACGGAGACAGCACAAAGCCACTATTCGGACGCTGTTCCTGTATAGCCTAATTCGGCGGGGAGATTTGTAACTTAAGGTTAACGACGGCACACGATCCAGTGGCGAGGGAGCTCGCTCCCGCTGGCCTGTGCGGCAGGCCCCGTGGGGTTTGCGGTTTTTATCCTGTTTTACGACTGCTGCGCAGCCGAGCGGGAGCAAGCTCCCTCGCCACGACAGCTTAGCGTTACGAACTTGCTGGGTTCGATCAGGCCAACACCGTCCACAATGCGAACCCGGCATACCAGAGCAACGCAGCGCGCAGCAGCAATTCCCAAAGTCGATCCAGGCTGTTGATGCCGTCCGGCCCGGCGACCGGCGTGGGAATCTCGCCGGCCACCAAGCCGACTTTGTCGATGAGGTCGGCGGCGCTGATGTTCCAGTTCAACAGTTCATGCAGCATGACCCGACTGACCGCGACGAAGTTGCCCACCAGGGCGAAGCTCGCCGCCAGCAATCGCACCGGTACCCAGTCGAAGGCGTGGCGCAGTTGCGCTGCACGCTCGGCCACACCCGGGTTCTGGCTGTGCTCGGCGGCCAACGCCAACAATCGATAACTCAGGGCGGCCACGGGTCCCAGCAGGAAGTACCAGAAGATCACCGCGAAAAAACTCTGGTAAGCCTGCCATAGCAAATGCCCCTGGACCCGTTCGAGCAACTGCTCACCGTCATCGGCATCGATGTTCAGGTCACGCTTGGCCACGTGGGCGGCCGCTTGCAGGTCTTCACGTCGCCAGGCATCGCGAAACGGCCCGAGATCAGCCAACAGATCGCCGCGCCCCAGGCTGTAGATGACCACCAACAGGTGAATCGGCAGCGCCAGCAAACCATAGGCCACCGGCTCCAACACCCAGAGTAGCAACGCCAGCAGCGAAACCGGCAGCAGAACCATCATCACCAGCACCAGCCAGGGCCGGTTGCCCCAGCGCGGACTCGCCTCGAGTTTGTTCAGCTCGCCCAGCCAGCCGCCGTCACGCTGGACCCGCTGGCGCAAGGCCGAGAACTTCTCGATCCAGACCGCCAGCAGCAACACCAGAAAACTCATTGTCCTTCCCCTTCTGTCAGGGCCGCGCGGTAACGCGCCCAGTCGAATGCCGGCCCCGGATCGGTCTTGCGTCCCGGCGCGATGTCGCTGTGCCCGCAGATGCGCTGCAGCGTGATCGCCGAAAATGCTTTTTGCAGCTGCCGGGTCAAGTCCACCAAGGCGACATATTGCCCGTCGGTGAACGGCAGGTCATCGGTGCCTTCAAGCTCGATGCCTATGGAAAAATCGTTACACGTCTCCCGCCCTTCGAAACACGAAACACCAGCGTGCCAGGCACGATCAAGACAAGAGACAAACTGGGTCACGGTGCCGTCACGTTCGATCAGAAAATGCGCGGACACGCGCAGGTCCGCGATACCCGCAAAATAGGGATGTTCCGTGACATCCAGGCGATTCTGGAAAAATTCCTGCACTTTGCCCGTGGCGAACTGTGCCGGTGGCAAGCTGATGTTGTGGATGACCAGCAGGGAGATCTCGCCCTCGGGGCGCGCATTGAAGTTGGGCGAAGGGCAATGACGCACGCCATCGCACCAACCGCTCGCGGAGTCCAGCTGCATACAGGTTCCTTCGATGAGACGGTGAAGGCCGTCAGTATGCCGCGATCGGCCCCGGCTGCGCGATCACTTGCCGCGATTGAGCTGGCGCAGGTTGCCCAGCACGGATTCCAGCGCCCTGTCGAACAACAGGGTATCGTCCAGCAACCGCGCCGCCCCACGGCGGAACTCCAAGGCCAGGCTGGTGCGGCTGTGCTCAAGGACCTTGAGGCCGGTACGGTTGACGAAGACATACTTGCCAGTGGCCTGGATAATCGCCGCGAGTTTGCAACGAAGGTTGTTGTCTTCGTCTTCCTGGAATTCGACCCAACTTCCCAGGCGCAGTTGATCGACCTGGAGCAGGCCCACGTCATCGGCAGGCAAGCGTACGGTCGGTTCGTCCGTCGCGGTTACCGGCGCAGCCCGCAGGACGATGGGCTCCACCACCTCGACCAGCACCGGCGAATCCGCCGGCTGTGCCTGCTCCGTTGCCTGGCCCAGCCGTTGGAGAGCCTGGACATGGAGCACTTCCAGTTCGCTGAAGAATTCGCTGGTGGCGAACGGATCGAACGCCGAACGGCTCAAGCCGTCGCGCAGGGCCTTGAGCAGCTCCGGCACCATCGCCAGCAAGCGCAGACCGGCGTCGGGTTCTTCGTGATGCTGGACGCTCCACACCAACTGCTCGAGGGTCAGCACGTCGGCCTGCCATTCAGCTGATTGCTCGCCATGTTTGAAACCGGTCAGCAACAACACCTGGCTCCAGGCTTGCTGGACGAAATCCACCACGGCCTGGGGCAAGACCTTGCCCAGCATGATGTGGTTCAGCGCCCCTTCGACCCGCTGTCGGGCCAGTTCGGCCTTGGCCCGCCCTTCTTCAGCGTCGCGAATGCGTTGCTCCAGCAGTTCGCTGCGACGACGTTCATCGCTGGTGAACGCCAGGAAGTCCGCCAGCACTTCGGAAAATATCGCCGGGTCGTCGACAAAGTCGTTCAACAAACGCTGCACGACTTGCTCGATGCGCAGGTAAAGACTGTCGCGCTGATGATCGTCGCAATCGCCCCAGCCCATCGCGGCGGCAGCAATTTCGTTGAGCAGCCGGCGGGCCGGATGATTGCCTCGGCTGAAGAAACTCTTGTCCTGTACCGCGACCTTGAGCATCGGAATCTGCAGTCGACCGATCAGCGCCTTGAGGGAGTCCGGCAGGTTCTGGTCGTCGAGAATGAACTCGAACATCATCGCGATCAGGTTGATCACGTCTTCGTCGGCGCCGTCGACGACCCGGGACTTGCCACTCTTGACGCTGACACGCGTCAGCAACTGTTCGAGCTGGCTGCGCAGGTCGAACTCGTCCTGCACCGTGGGCGAGGGAACGTACTGCTGCAAATGAGACAACAATCGCAGCAGGTCCCGTTTCGAAATCGGCTGGGCTGGGGCGCTGGCTTCCAAGGTTGGCGCGACGCTGCCGCGTACCTGCACCAGCAATTTCTGCAACGCGGCGAAGACCTCCTGGACGCTGTCGTCGACGTCATCGGCCCTTGGCCTGGCGGCGCCATCGACGTTGGGTTGGGCGACTTCCTCGACACGATCCGATGCCCGTCGCGACGGTGAGATCTTGAGGTCCGGCAAGACGCCCGTCGCGGCGAGCAATTGATTGGCCTGTGCATAGAACTGGTCGCATTCGCTGAGCACATAACGCTCGAACAGCTTGAGCAGGATCAGCTTGACCTTGATCCCCACGCCCAGGTTGCGTCCAGCCTGAAGGAAATGCCCGCACAATAAACCTGGGCTTAACGGGTTCAACTGGTTCGTCAATGGCCGGTCCAGCAACACACTGAGCCGCGCGGTGAGTTGGTCGAGCGACACGCCGTCGCGGCTGATCACTCGGGCGACCATGGTTTCCACCGCCAGGCGGCGCTCCAGCTCGTCATGGTTTGGCTGGGCCGGTATGGCGCCCACCACGGGTGCCAGGGTCGCCTGGGTAAGGTCGTACTGGGCGAGACTGACAAAAGCCTCGAAAAACTGTTCGATGAATTCACGCTCGATGCTTTTGCGTTTCAAACGCAAGTCGCGCATGGCTTCGAAGTAGAGGTTCTGCTCGAGATCATTGCGCGCCCGGTCGGCCATTTCGAACAACGTGTCATCGGCGTTATCGAACAAGCCCTGCAGACCCACGCGCAACTGCTGCGCGGCCTTGTCGCGAACCTGGAGCAGAATGACCGGCAGCCGGGCGAGCGGCGAACGATTCGCCTGGTCGGTAGGCACTTTATGCAAAGGCACTACATTCCCGTCGTTATGCATCCTGGACTCCTGAAACGGCATTCTTCGGCTCGCTACGTCAAACTCATGACGTCAAACGAAAGGCGGATTATCCGGTAAAAAGAGCCCGCCACACCAGAGGACTCTGTGAACAGGCTCAAAGAGATCGCAATAAATGACCGGCATTTCGGGTAAATGTTGCGTGGACGCGACCAAATGCAAGCCAACAGGTGCCAAGCGGATATAATCCGGCCACTTTGTTCGTGGAGCCTGTTATGCCGAATCTACATCTCGCCGACCTGACCGCCGAAATCGAAGCCAATGTGCGCCGCGCGCTGTTGGAAGACATCGGCAGCGGCGACATCACCGCGCAGCTGATCCCCGCCGAACGCCTGGCCAAGGCCACCATCATCACCCGTGAAGCAGCGATCATCAGCGGCACGGCCTGGGTGGATGCGGTGTTCCGGCAGTTGGACCCACGTGTCGCGGTGCATTGGCAAGTGCATGACGGCGACCGCGTGAGCCCTGACCAAGCCCTGTTCCACCTCGAAGGCCCGGCCCGCTCACTGCTGACGGGCGAACGCAGCGCGCTGAATTTCCTGCAGTTGCTATCGGGCGTTGCCACCCGGGCTCGCTACCTGGCCGACTTCGTCGCCGATACCCAGGTCAAGCTGCTGGACACTCGCAAAACGTTGCCTGGGCTACGTCTGGCCCAGAAGTACGCCGTGACCTGCGGTGGCTGTCACAACCACCGCATCGGCCTGTACGACGCGTTCCTGATCAAGGAAAACCACATTGCCGCTTGCGGCGGGATTGCCCAGGCCATCAGCGCCGCCCAGCAGATCGCACCGGGTAAACCGGTGGAAGTCGAAGTCGAAAGCCTGGCGGAATTGAAAGAAGCGCTGGCGGCAGGTGCCGACATCATCATGCTCGACGAACTGAGCCTGGACGACATGCGCGAAGCGGTGCGTCTGAACGGCGGCAAGGCCAAGCTGGAAGCCAGCGGCGGCATCAACGAGAGCACGTTGCGCCCGATTGCCGAGACCGGAGTGGATTACATCTCTATCGGTGCGATGACCAAGGATGTGAAGGCCGTGGATTTGTCGATGCGCTTGAGCCTCTGACAACAAAAAACGCCAGCCTCAAAAGGCTGGCGTTTTCTTCAGACCACCAGATTGTTCATCTCGCAATATTCATCCCATTCCACACCCAACACCTCGGCAGCCTCCTTGTGCAAGGCAAGGCGCTGCGCCTCGAACTCTTCAGGCGTGCTGGTGTATTTGAGCGTCAACTCCCAAGGCTGCAGCCCCTGGGCTTCGGCCTCGTCTTCGAACGCCCATTGGATCTGGTCTTTCTGATCATCGGCGGGTAGGTCCTTGATCTCATCCCGCAGCTGCGGCGTTTCGTTCAAGTACTTTTCGAGGGCTTCTTGGTGTCTGGCTTCTTGACTCAGTTCTTTGACGGTCATGGCGTTCTCGCTGATCTGGGAATGGAAGATGGATCTGGATCATCAAGGATCTCTCTGACGCAGGAAGCCGTTGGAAGCCCGGTTTACCTGGCCTTCAGAACCATTCGGGGGATCATCTGAAAACAAGTGTGACTTTGCCCGAGACAGGAATCGAACCTGCGACCTTCGCGTTACGAGTGCGCTGCTCTACCGACTGAGCTACACGGGCGTGGGGCTAAACCTAGCATTGAGCCAGAGGCCAGGCAACCCGCGGCAAAAATGATTTTTGCGCGCACAGCAAAACGCCCCGAACCAGTCGGGGCGTTTGCTTGTTCAGCGGCTAAGCGAGGGAGTGATTAAACGCCCGATGCCTTGGCTGCCGCGACGTCCTTGATGGACAGCTTGATACGGCCGCGGTTGTCCACGTCCAGTACCAGCACTTCCACTTCCTGGCCTTCTTTCAGGATGTCGGTCACTTTCTCGACACGAGCATCGCTCAGCATGGAGATGTGAACCAGGCCGTCCTTGCCCGGCAGGATGTTGACGAACGCGCCGAAGTCGACGATGCGCTCAACCTTGCCGACGTAGATCTTGCCGATCTCGGCTTCGGCGGTGATGCCCAGGACGCGCTGGCGTGCTGCTTCCGCCGCTTCCTTGGTTTCGCCGAAGATCTTGATCGAACCATCGTCTTCGATGTCGATCGAGGCCTTGGTTTCTTCACAGATCGCACGGATGGTCGCGCCGCCTTTACCGATGACATCACGGATTTTGTCGGTGTCGATTTTCATCGCGATCATGGTCGGAGCGTTTTCCGACAGCTCGGTGCGGGACTGACCGATGATCTGGTTCATCTGGCCGAGGATGTTCAGGCGCGCTTCCAGGGCTTGGCCCAGGGCGATTTCCATGATCTCTTCGGTGATGCCTTTGATCTTGATGTCCATCTGCAGTGCGGTGACGCCTTTGGCGGTACCGGCCACTTTGAAGTCCATGTCGCCCAGGTGGTCTTCGTCACCCAGGATGTCGGTCAGGACAGCGAACTTCTCGCCTTCTTTAACCAGACCCATGGCGATGCCGGCAACCGGAGCCTTCATCGGCACACCAGCGTCCATCAGGGCCAGGGAAGCGCCGCAGACCGAAGCCATCGAGCTCGAGCCGTTGGATTCGGTGATTTCCGATACCACGCGGATGGTGTACGGGAACACGTCAGCGGCTGGCAGCATGGCCTGGACCGAACGACGGGCCAGACGGCCGTGGCCGATTTCGCGACGACCAGCGCCACCCATGCGACCACACTCGCCCACCGAGAACGGAGGGAAGTTGTAGTGCAGCATGAACGGGTCTTTCTTTTCGCCTTCCAGGGTGTCCAGCAGTTGCGCGTCACGGGCGGTGCCCAGTGTTGCAACGACCAGTGCCTGGGTCTCGCCACGGGTGAACAGTGCCGAACCGTGGGTCTTCGGCAGAACGCCGACTTCGATGTTCAGCGGACGTACGGTGCGGGTGTCGCGACCATCGATACGCGGCTTGCCGTTGACGATGTTTTCGCGAACGGTGCGGTATTCGATTTCACCGAACGCAGCCTTCACGTCGCTGGCCGATGGCTGGCCTTCTTCGCCGGAGAACTTGGCGACGACCTGGTCACGCAGCTCGCCCAGACGCGCATAACGATCGGCCTTGATGGTGATGGTGTAGGCCTGGGAAATCGCGTCGCCGAACTCGGCACGGATCGCGCCCAGCAGCTCGGTGGCTTCTGGCTGTGGCGCCCAGGTCCAGGTTGGCTTGGCGGCTTCGGCGGCCAGTTCCTTGACGGCGTTGATCACCACTTGGAACTCGTCGTGGGCGAACAGTACGGCGCCCAGCATCTGGTCTTCGGTCAGCTCTTTGGCTTCGGATTCAACCATCAGCACGGCTTCGGAGGTACCGGCCACGACCATGTCCAGGCTCGAAGCTTTCAGTTGCTCGTAGGTCGGGTTCAGCAGGTAGCCGGTGCTTTCGTGGAACGCAACGCGGGCAGCGCCGATCGGACCATCGAAAGGAATGCCGGAGATCGCCAGGGCAGCCGAGGTACCGATCATCGCAGCGATGTCCGGATCGGTCTTCTTGCTGGTGGAAACGACGGTGCAGACGACCTGCACTTCGTTCATGAAGCCTTCTGGGAAAAGCGGACGGATCGGACGGTCGATCAGTCGGGAAGTCAGGGTTTCTTTCTCGGAAGGACGGCCTTCGCGCTTGAAGAAACCGCCAGGGATCTTACCGGCTGCGTAAGTCTTTTCCTGGTAGTGGACAGACAGAGGGAAGAAGCCCTTGCCTGGATCGGCTTGCTTGGCGCCGACAACGGTCACCAATACGCTGACGTCGTCGTCAACGGTGACCAGCACTGCGCCGGAGGCCTGACGGGCGATACGGCCGGTCTCGAGGGTAACGGTCGACTGACCGAACTGGAATTTTTTGATTACCGGGTTCACGGTGTCCTACCTTCTTTGTGGCTCTTGGGGGAACTTGTCTTCTTGCGAAATTCTTGGGCAATGACGGGAATCGGCCCGGCGACTGTCCAGGGTAAAACGTGCATCCAGATAAAACTTGAGGCTGGGAGCCTGCCATGCGCCAACGGGAAACCCCTGACGTACGACAGACCACCAACCTCTAGCGCAATCGCTTATTAGCGACGCAGACCCAGGCGAGCGATCAGAGCGCTGTAACGGCTCACGTCCTTGCCTTTCAGGTAGTCCAGCAGTTTACGGCGCTGGTTTACCATGCGGATCAGACCACGACGGGAGTGGTGATCTTTACCGTTGGCCTTGAAGTGACCTTGCAGTTTGTTGATGTTGGCGGTCAGCAGTGCAACTTGCACTTCTGGCGAACCAGTGTCACCAACAGCTTGCTGGTAGTCAGCTACGATTTGAGCTTTTTCTTGAACGTCGAGAGCCATGAGGCAATCCTTTTAGTCAGGAAACTGTTTCAATGAAACAGCTTCAACAGGCCAGGGACAAATCCCTGTATCTATAAATGAGTAGTGACCGTGCCTGTTAACAGCCACACTCGCCAGCCTGTTGTTACGCAGGCTGGTTCCGGTCATTCCGACCGAATCAATCGACGTGGCGCAATGCGCCCGTCTTCGCTCACTTCACCGATACCGATGAAGCGACCATTGTGATCCTGTACCCGAACCATGCCGAACTTCGGCGCATCCGGGGCACGTACCGGCTGGCCGTTGAGCCAGTAGAACGCACTGTGTTCAGAGAACTGCAGCAGCGGCCAGTCGAGCAAACCGCTGTCCGACGGCATCAGGAAACGGTCGACCGCTTCATTCCCGCCTTCGGCATGCACGGCTTCGAGCTCTTCCAACGTGACCGTCTGGGCTAACGTGAAAGGCCCGGCCTGGGTCCGTCGCAATTCTGCCACGTACGCGCCACAGCCGAGTTGCTCGCCGATATCCTCCACCAGGGTACGGATATAGGTGCCTTTGCTGCAATCCACGGCTAGCCGTGCAGTATTACCGTCAAAGGCCAGCAATTCCAAGCG
This sequence comes from Pseudomonas algeriensis, assembly GCF_048847255.1. Taxonomy (NCBI): domain Bacteria; kingdom Pseudomonadati; phylum Pseudomonadota; class Gammaproteobacteria; order Pseudomonadales; family Pseudomonadaceae; genus Pseudomonas; species Pseudomonas algeriensis. The sequence continues at coordinate 217,185 of NZ_JBKKRK010000006.1, forward strand.
CGCAATAGTAACAGAACGCGGTTCACGCTCCACTACTTCACCTGCACGGGCCAGTTTGTACAACGGCTGTCCATCGCGCTTGAGGGCAGAGTACATCGGCGGTATCTGACTGATTTGCCCGCGAAATTTCGGCAAGACCGCCTCGATATCCGTCTGACCAACGGTCACCGGGCGTTCCAGCAAAACCTCACCTTCGGCGTCCGCCGTGGTGGTGGTCTTGCCCAACTGCGCCAGGGTTTCATAACCCTTGTCGGAATCGAGCAGGTACTGGGAGAACTTGGTCGCCTCGCCGAAACACAGGGGCAGCACGCCAGTAGCCAGCGGATCGAGACTACCGGTGTGGCCAGCCTTCTCGGCGTTGAGCAACCAGCGAACCTTCTGCAGGGCTGCGTTGGAGGTGAATCCCAACGGTTTGTCGAGCAGGATGATACCGCTGACATTACGACGGATACGTTTGACCTGAGCCACCGGTTACTCCTTGGAGTCTTCGGGTTCAGCCGCAGCCGGGTGCTGGCTGTCTTCAGCCACGGCGCGCTCGATCAGCGCTGACAGATGCGCGCCTCGCACGACGCTTTCGTCGTAGTGGAAGTGCAACTGCGGAACGCTGCGCAGCTTCATCTCCCGGGCCAACTGCATGCGCAGGAAGCCGGCGGCCGAGTTGAGCACCTTGATGCTCTGGGCGATTTCTTCGGCGCTGTCCTGGCCCATCACGGTGATGAAAATCTTGGCATGACCGACGTCACGGCTGACTTCCACTGCGGTAATGGTGACCAGGCCGACGCGCGGGTCCTTGACTTCGCGACGGATCAGTTGGGCCAGCTCGCGCTGCATCTGATCGCCGATTCGTTGGGTACGGCTGTATTCTTTTGCCATGTCTTGTTACCTGTTACTGCCCCACGGTGAAACCCGCGAGGTCTGAAAGCGGCAAACGCCCGGCCTGGCAAAAGCCAGACCGGGCGTTGCGTTTAGAGTCCGCCTGCACGGCAGCGCATGTTCATGCGGCTGCCCGATGCGGCTCTTGAAGTGCGCGAGTCAGAGGCTGCGAGCAACCTGGACCTTCTCGAAGACTTCGATCTTGTCGCCAACCTTGACGTCGTTGTAGCTCTTGACGCCAATACCGCACTCCATGCCGGCACGCACTTCGGAAGCGTCATCCTTGAAGCGGCGCAGGGATTCCAGCTCGCCTTCGAAGATAACGATGTCTTCACGCAATACACGGATCGGACGGTTACGGTGAACGACACCTTCGATCACCATGCAACCGGCGATCGCACCGAACTTCGGCGAACGGAACACATCGCGAACTTCGGCCACGCCCAGGATGTTTTCCCGCACGTCGCTGCCCAACATACCGGTCAACGCTTTCTTGACGTCTTCGATGATGTCGTAGATCACGTTGTAGTAACGCATGTCCAGGCCTTCCTGCTCGACGATCTTGCGAGCACCGGCATCGGCACGCACGTTGAAGCCAAACAGTACAGCGTTGGAGGCGAGTGCCAGGTTGGCGTCGGATTCGGTGATACCACCGACACCGCCACCGACCACGCGCACTTGCACTTCGTCGTTACCCAGGCCGTTCAGAGCGCCCTGCAAAGCTTCCAGCGAGCCACGGACGTCGGATTTGAGGACGATGTTGAGCGTCTTCTTCTCTTCCTGGCCCATGTTCTCGAAGATGTTCTCCAGCTTGCCGGCGTGAGCACGGGCCAGCTTGACTTCGCGGAACTTGCCTTGACGGAACAGCGCGACTTCACGGGCTTTCTTCTCGTCAGCCACAACGCTCATTTCGTCGCCAGCGTCCGGAGTACCGTCCAGGCCGAGGATCTCGACCGGGATAGCCGGACCGGCTTCCTTGATTGGCTTGCCGTTCTCGTCGAGCATGGCGCGCACGCGGCCATAGTTCGAACCGACCAGCACCATGTCGCCTTGGCGCAGGGTACCGTCCTGGACGAGCACGGTCGCCACCGGGCCGCGGCCCTTGTCGAGGCGCGATTCAACCACCACGCCACGGCCTGGAGCCGAAGGCGTAGCGGTCAATTCCAGAACCTCGGCCTGCAACAGGACGGCTTCGAGCAGTTCGTCGACGCCAGTACCCATCTTCGCGGAAACCGGGACGAATGGAGTGTCGCCACCCCACTCTTCAGAGGTCACGCCGTGAACCGACAGTTCGCTGCGGATGCGATCGAGATCAGCGCCCGGCTTGTCGATCTTGTTCACTGCAACCACCAGCGGCACGCCAGCTGCCTGGGCATGCTGAACAGCTTCGATGGTTTGCGGCATGACGCCGTCGTCCGCCGCGACCACCAGGATCACGATGTCGGTGGCCTTGGCACCACGGGCACGCATCGCGGTAAACGCGGCGTGACCCGGGGTGTCGAGGAACGTCACCATGCCGCGGTCGGTTTCAACGTGGTAGGCGCCGATGTGCTGGGTAATACCGCCAGCCTCGCCCGCCGCAACCTTGGCGCGACGAATGTAGTCGAGCAGCGACGTCTTACCATGGTCAACGTGACCCATGACGGTCACGACCGGCGCACGGGCGACCGCTTCGCCTTCGAACTTCAGCGACTCGGCCAGGGAATCTTCCAGGGCGGTGTCGCTGACCAGGGTCACTTTGTGGCCCAGTTCTTCGGCGACCAGCTGGGCAGTTTCCTGATCCAGTACCTGGTTGATGGTGGCCGGGGTACCCAGCTTGAACATGAACTTGATGATTTCAGCAGCCTTGACCGACATCTGCTGGGCCAGGTCGCCCACAGTGATGGTCTCGCCGATCTTCACTTCGCGCACGACAGGGCCGGTAGGGCTCTGGAAACCGTGGGCGTTGCGTTTCTTCAGCTTGGCCTTGCCGCGACCGCCGCGACGGAAGCCATCGCTTTCTTCGTCGGTAGTACGAGGCGCAACGCGTGGAGCCGGCGCCTTTTCCTTGACCGAAGCACGATGAGGAGCATTCTTGCGCTCGCCATCGTTACCGCCACGACGGTTGTCGTCGGCACGTGGCTTGTCGGGACGACGCTGCTCATCGCGCTTGCGAGTGTCGGCCGGAGCCGGCGCTGGTGCCGCGACCGGTGCGGCTTCACGCACAGGCTCGGCTACCGGGGCCGCAGCCTCGACAGCTTCGGCTGGAGCGGGTTGCGCAGCAGCAGGCTGGCGACGCGCTTCTTCTTCAGCGCGACGCTTGGCTTCTTCTTCAGCCTTCTGGCGAGCAGCATTTTCCACTGCACGACGTTCTTCCAGTTCGCGTTTGCGCTCGGCTTCGATTTCTTCCGGGCTGCGCTGTACGAAGACTTTCTTCTTGCGTACTTCAACGCTGATGCTTTTGCTACCGGCAACACGCAGGGTGCTGGTGGTTTTACGCTGCAGTGTGATCTTGCGCGGTTCTTCCACTTTCGCCTTGTGACTGCTCTTCAAGTGAGTCAGCAGGGACTGCTTCTCACTGTCGGTCACATGTTCCTCGGCGGCGGTGTGCGGCAGACCTGCCTCACGCATCTGCTGCAACAGGCGCTCTACCGGTGTTTTGACCTCATCGGCCAGTTGTTTCACCGTGACTTGCGTCATGCACTTCTCTCCTCAGGCCGCGCCTAATTACTCGAACCAGTGGGCTCGGGCGGCCATGATCAACTTGCCGGCACGATCATCGTCAATGCCGTCGATGTCGAGCAGGTCGTCAATAGACTGCTCGGCCAGGTCTTCGCGGGTAATTACGCCGCGCACCGCCAGTTCCATCGCCAAATCCTTGTCCATGCCCTCAAGCGAGAGCAGGTCTTCGGCCGGATGGGCGTCTGCCAGCTTTTCCTCAGTAGCGATGGCTTTGGTCAACAAACGATCCTTGGCCCGAGCGCGAAGCTCGTTGACGATTTCCTCGTCAAAGCCGTCGATGTTGAGCATTTCTTCCACCGGTACGTAGGCAATCTCTTCCAGGCTGGTAAAGCCCTCATCCACCAGCACCTGCGCCAGCTCTTCATCGACTTCAAGCTCTTCGATGAAGTTGCGCAGGATGTCGCCGGTTTCAGCTTGCTGCTTAGCCTGGATGTCCGATTCGGTCATCACGTTCAGGGTCCAGCCAGTCAATTGGCTGGCCAGACGCACGTTCTGACCACCGCGACCGATGGCCTGAGCGAGATTGTCTGCGCCAACGGCGATGTCCATGGCGTGGGCATCTTCGTCGACGATAATTGCCGCCACTTCAGCAGGCGACATGGCATTGATCACGAACTGAGCCGGGTTGTCGTCCCAGAGGACGATGTCCACACGCTCGCCGCCCAACTCGCCGGATACGGCCTGGACACGCGAACCACGCATGCCGATGCAGGCACCTTGCGGGTCGATGCGCTTGTCCTTGGAGCGGACCGCGATCTTGGCGCGCGAACCCGGATCACGGGACGCGGCCATGACTTCGATCAGACCTTCAGCAATTTCCGGCACTTCGATGCGGAACAGCTCGATCAGCATTTCCGGCGCGGTACGCGACAGGATCAGCTGCGGGCCCCGGTTCTCGGTGCGGATTTCCTTGAGCAGCGCGCGCAAACGCACGCCGACCCGGAAGGTTTCGCGAGAAATGATGTCTTCACGGGCCAGCAACGCTTCGGCGTTGTTGCCCAGGTCGACGATCACGTTGTCGCGTGTCACTTTTTTCACGGTGCCGGAGATGATTTCTCCCAGGCGCTCGCGATAAGCGTCAACAACTTGTGCGCGCTCGGCTTCGCGAACTTTCTGCACAATGACCTGCTTGGCAGTTTGTGCAGCGATGCGACCGAACTCGATGGATTCGATTTTTTCTTCGACGACATCGCCGACCTTGGCGCCCGGGTGCGTTTCCGCGACCTTGCTCGGCCAGGTTTCGATAGCCGGATCGTCCAGGTCCTCTTCCTCGACTACCGTCCAGCGACGGAAAGTCTCGTAGGCACCGGTGTGGCGATTGATTTCCACACGCAGATCAACTTCGTCTTCGAACCGCTTCTTGGTAGCAGTGGCCAGGGCCAGCTCCAGCGCTTCAAAAATAACGTTAGCCGGTACGCCCTTTTCATTGGATACCGACTCAACAACCAGCAGTACTTCTTTGCTCATCGTACGCCTCGCCTTTCGCAAGCCATTGGATCCGCGGGATCCGCAGTATCTGGCACGTATCAGTCAAAACTGGGAATAATGTTGGCCTTGTCGATCATATCGATCGGCAACAGGAATTCGTGTTCGTCTACTTGAACCACGACGTCCTGCTCTTCTACACCGCGTAGAAGGCCTTGGAAGTTGCGTCGACCTTCGAAAGGCGAGCGCAGCCTGATTTTCACTTGTTCACCGGCAAACAAAGCGAACTGCTCAAGGGTGAACAGAGGGCGCTCCATGCCAGGCGAGGAAACTTCAAGGGTGTATTCGGATGTGATTGGATCTTCAACATCCAGCACACCGCTGATCTGACGGCTGACAATGGCGCAATCGTCCACCAGCACACCGCCTTCTTTATCAATATAAACGCGCAACATTGAGTGGCGACCTTGAGCCGAAAACTCAATACCCCAGCATTCATAGCCTAGGGCCACGACCACCGGGGCCAACAAGGCCTGCAACTCTTCTAGCTTGCTCGACACCTGAACCCCCTCGTGCATGTAGTGCATGCTGTGCAAAATAAAAAATGGGCGAAACGCCCATCCTTGAAACGCCGTTGAACAGCGGCGTTGTAAAGTGTCCAGCTAACAAAAAGCCCCTTGGAAGGGGCCCTGAAACTGGTTGCGGGAGCCGGATTTGAACCGACGACCTTCGGGTTATGAGCCCGACGAGCTACCAGGCTGCTCCATCCCGCGACAAAGCTGGGGCGGAAGTATACGACCGATCCCTTATAGGGTCAATGTAACCCTTCCACCTACAAGAAAGCCCGCAATAGCGGGCTCTCCTGATAATTGGTACCGAGAAGGGGACTCGAACCCCTACACCCTATGGGCACAACCACCTCAAGGTTGCGTGTCTACCAATTCCACCACCTCGGCAATACAGCGTTTGAAACTTTCTTACTTCTGCTCTTGAGCTGGAGGCACGTCAGTCGCCGAGTTGGCCGACTTTTGCTCTTGAAGCACCGGGACATCATCAGAAACCGGTTGTTGTTTTGGCGCTTCCAACACCGCTGGGTTTGGCAAACCTACCTGAGTCAGCTCATGAGCCTTCTCTTTAGCAAAGTAACCTAACCCTAAGCTGGTTATGAAGAAACCGGCGGCGAGTATAGCAGTAAACTTACTAAGAAAGGTAGAGGAACCTTGGCTTCCGAATACAGTATTTGAAGCACCTGCACCAAAAGACGCACCAGCATCCGCACCTTTACCCTGCTGCAGCAATACGAGAGCGACAACACCCAGCGCGCCCAGCAGATGAAAAACGACTACGACTGTTTCCAGCATTTTTTCAGTTTCCCGCGGCGCGACAGATCGCACCGAACTCATCTGCATTCAGGGACGCTCCACCAATGAGCCCCCCATCGATATCCGGCATGCCGAACAGTTCGACCGCATTGGCCGCCTTCACGCTGCCGCCGTATAGAAGCCGCACACCTCGTGCCACTTCAGAATTTTCTGCCGCCAGCTGCGCGCGGATGGCGGCGTGCACATCCTGCGCCTGCTGCGGCGAAGCCGTCAGTCCGGTACCAATGGCCCAGACAGGCTCGTAAGCGATGACCGCCTTGGCAAAGGCTCCGACACCCAGGTCCTCGATAATGCTACCCAGTTGGCGCCCTACCACTTCAAGCGTCTGCCCGGATTCACGCTGTTCCAGGGTCTCCCCTACGCACAGCACCGGAACAAGGCCACAGGCCTGGGCCGCAGCAAACTTGCGGATCAGGGCTTTATCCTGCTCGCCCATGATCATGCGGCGCTCGGAGTGCCCTACCAGAACCAGCGAACAACCTGCATCAACGAGCTGGCTCGGTGCAATCTCACCGGTCAACGCGCCTTGCATGGATTCCACCGCAGAGTTCTGCGCACCGATCGAAATCGACTTACCCTTCAAGCCATCAACCACTTGGTTGATATACAGGCAAGGCGGGAATACCGCGACATCAACACCGCTTGGCAAGGCCAGACTACGAAGGCCTTTGATCAGCTCAGCGACGCTGGCGCGGGTACCGTGCATCTTCCAGTTACCAGCTACCATAGGGCGACGCATGCTGTACCTCGTCGGTCAAAGTGGGCGCAGATGTTACCCAACCGTTTCATGACTGGCAAGCCGAATTCAGGCAGAAACTTCAGTAACGAGTTTTGCCAACTCTTCGGCATAACCACGGACCTGTGCTTCATCCTCGCCTTCGACCATTACACGCACCAAAGGCTCTGTCCCTGACTTGCGCAACAATACCCTTCCGCGCCCAGCCATCGCCTGGGTCACTCGCTCGCTGGCTTGCTTGACCATCGTGTGTTCGAGTGGATTCACACCGCCGCCGAAACGTACGTTGATCAATACCTGCGGACACTTGCGCAACGCCTGGCGCGACTGGGCGAGCCCTTCGTTGCGCGCCTTGAGCGCCATCAGCACCTGCAACGCGGCAATGATCGCATCACCGGTGGTGGTATGGTCGAAGCAAACGATGTGCCCCGAGTTCTCGCCACCAATCACCCAACTGCGCTCCAGCAGCTCGGAAATCACGTAGCGGTCGCCCACATTGGCGCGCACGAAGGGAATATCCAGGTCAGCCAGGGCCAGCTCAAGTCCGAGGTTGCTCATCAATGTCCCGACAACACCACCTTGCAGCTTGCCCCGACCGTGCAAATCACGAGCAATAATGAACAGCAGCTCATCACCGTCGACAACCGTACCGGTGTGATCGACCATCAGCACTCGGTCGCCATCACCGTCAAAGGCGATACCGAGATCCGCATGTTCAGCCAGTACAGCCGCCTGCAATGCCTCGGTGTGGGTCGAACCGCAGTTATGGTTGATGTTCAGCCCGTTAGGCTGGGCAGAAAGCACCACCACCTCGGCGCCCAGCTCTCGAAAAACGCTCGGTGCAACTTTGTAGGTTGCTCCATGGGCACAATCGACAACGATCTTCAGCCCAGAAAAACTGGTACCGGTTGGAACACTGCCTTTGCAGAATTCGATGTAGCGGCCCGATGCGTCGTTGATCCGGGATACCTTGCCGATCTTGCTCGACTCGACCACCGTCATGGGCGCGTCCAGCAACTCTTCAATCATCAGTTCGATTTCGTCCGGCAGCTTGGTGCCCTTGCCGGAGAAGAACTTGATGCCGTTGTCGTCATGAGGGTTATGCGACGCACTGATCACAATGCCAGCCTGCGCCTGAAATGTACGCGTCAGGTAGGCGATGGCAGGTGTAGGCATCGGCCCGAGCAGCATGACATCGGCACCTGCGGAGGTCAGGCCAGCCTCAAGGGCCGATTCGAACATGTAGCCGGATATGCGCGTGTCCTTTCCGACCAGGACCTTGCAGGCCCCCATCTTTCGGAACGCCATGCCGGCAGCCCAGCCAAGCTTGAGCATGAAATCGGGGGTAATGGGGTATTCGCCGACCCGACCACGGATACCGTCGGTGCCAAAGTATTTTTTGCTCATAAGTGCTCCATCATTCTTATTCGGCTGAATCCACCGCGGCGATCATCCGCACGACATCCATTGTTTCGATCACATCATGCACCCGTAATATACGCGCGCCTTTCGTAATGGCCAGGGCCGCCAGGGCGAGACCTCCATAGAGGCGCTCTCCTACCGGACGCCCCAGGGCGTTGCCTATCATGCTCTTTCGCGAAACCCCAACCAACAAGGGTCGCCCAAGGGCATGCAAGGCTTCCATATGTTTGAACAGGCTTAGATTGTGGGCCACTGTCTTCGCAAAACCGAATCCAGGGTCAAGGATAATGCGCTCGGCGGGAATGCCCACGGCAGCGCACTGGTTCATGCGCTCCGCCAGGAACTCGCCCACCTCCTTGGTCACGTCGTCATAATGCGGGTCGTCCTGCATGGTTCCAGGCTCGCCCAGCATATGCATCAGGCAAACCGGCAGGCCCGTAGCGGCGGCCGCATCCAGAGCGCCATCTCGACGCAAGGAGCGAACATCGTTGATAAGCCCCGCACCCAAGCGCGCCGCCTCCCGCATGACTGCGGGCGTGGACGTATCGACTGAGATGACGACATCGAGCTCGCGATGGATGCGCTCGACAATCGGCGCCACTCGCTCCAGCTCTTCCGTAGGCGAAACCGCCCGCGCACCGGGACGAGTGGACTCTCCGCCAACATCGATCAACGTCGCGCCAGCGCAGACCATGGCTTGCGCATGTCGCAACGCAGCGTCGAGCTGACTGAAGCGCCCACCATCGGAAAAGGAATCAGGAGTGACATTGAGGATGCCCATGACATGCACATGGGCCAAATCAAGAACCCGGTTGCCGCAAGGCAACCGGGTCGAGGACTGAACAGAAGTCATTTCAAGCCTTAAACGTCGGCAGCCGGGCCGCCGATGGGTGTTTCCGGACGCTCGCCCTGCACCGCCGGAGGCGTACCTGAGGCACCCGTGCCACCGGACCAATCCCGAGGCTCACGTGGCGTGCGGCCTGCCATGATGTCATCGATCTGCTCGGCATCGATGGTTTCATATTTCATCAAGGCATCGGCCATCGCATCCAGCTTGTCGCGATTGTCCGTGAGGATCTGCTTCGCCGTGCCGTAGCAGTGGTCGATGATGCTGCGAACTTCAGTGTCAATCAGCTTGGCAGTCTCACCGGAGAAGCTTGCATGTTGACCACCGCCACCGCGGCCAAGGAACACTTCGCCTTCTTCCTCGGCATACATCAGCGGCCCGAGCTTCTCGGACAAGCCCCACTTGGTCACCATGTTTCGCGCAATCTGGCTGGCACGCATGATGTCGTTTGACGCACCAGTCGTCACGCCATCGAAACCCAACGTCATCTCTTCAGCGATACGACCGCCGTACAGCGAACAGATCTGGCTGATCAAGGCACGCTTGGAGAGGCTGTAGCGGTCTTCTTCCGGCAGGAACATCGTCACACCCAGCGCGCGACCGCGCGGGATGATCGAAACCTTGTAAACCGGATCATGCTCAGGCACTACTCGACCAACGATAGCGTGACCCGCCTCGTGGTAAGCCGTGTTCTGCTTTTCCTTTTCCGACATGACCATCGATTTGCGCTCGGCGCCCATCATGATCTTGTCCTTGGCCAATTCGAACTCTTTCATTTCAACGACGCGCTTGCCGGAACGGGCCGCGAACAACGACGCTTCGTTTACCAGGTTCGCCAGATCCGCACCGGAGAAACCCGGCGTACCGCGGGCGATGACCGCTGGAGCGACATCGTCACCCATTGGCACCTTGCGCATGTGGACCTTCAGGATCTGCTCGCGACCGCGGATGTCTGGCAGCCCCACCACGACTTGGCGGTCGAAACGACCTGGACGCAACAGCGCGGGGTCAAGCACGTCTGGACGGTTGGTGGCGGCAATCACGATGATGCCGTCGTTCATTTCAAAACCGTCCATCTCCACCAGCAACTGGTTGAGGGTTTGCTCACGTTCGTCGTGACCACCACCCATACCAGCACCACGGTGACGACCGACCGCGTCGATTTCGTCGATGAAGATGATGCACGGCGCGTGTTTCTTGGCTTGTTCGAACATGTCACGAACACGGCTGGCGCCCACGCCGACGAACATTTCGACAAAGTCGGAGCCGGAAATCGTGAAGAACGGCACTTTCGCTTCGCCGGCAATCGCCTTGGCCAACAGCGTTTTACCTGTCCCCGGCGGGCCAACCATCAGCACACCACGTGGGATGCGGCCACCCAGGCGTTGGAACTTGCCCGGATCGCGCAGGAACTCGACCAGCTCACCCACTTCTTCCTTGGCCTCATCGCAACCCGCGACGTCGGCAAGGGTGGTCTTGACCTGATCTTCGGACAACAGCCGCGCCTTGCTCTTGCCGAAGCTCATCGGCCCGCCCTTGCCTCCGGCTCCACCCTGCATCTGGCGCATGAAGAACATGAACACCGCAATGATCACAAGGATAGGGAAGCTGGCGACCAGAAGCTGGGTCCAGATGCTTTGCTGCTCGGGCTGCTTGCCTTCGATCACGACATGATTGTCCACCAGGTCGCCGATCAGGCCGTTGTCCTGGATAGCCGGACGAATGGTCTTGAAAGTGTCGCCATCGGCGCGCTTGCCGGTAATCACATAGCCATCAACGGCTACGCGCTCGACCTTGCCTTCCTTGACCTGCTGGAGGAAGTCGGAATAGTTGAGGGTCTGCGGCTCGTTAGGGCTGGAGAAGTTGTTCATCACGGTCACAAGGACAGCAGCGATGATCAACCACAGGATCAGATTCTTTGCCATATCGTTCAATTAACTACCCTCTGAAGCAAGCTCCGCTACTGGCGCGCGCTTCGCATGATATTCACCGGCCTAACTTACTACATTACCTGCGACTTGGCAGGCGCCGTCTGTAACCCTTTGTGAAACTTTGACTCGCGTAATTTTCGTTACCTGCCATTTTCAAGGCGAGACAAAAAAAACTATCGCCCCTGATTAAAGACGCTCATCACTGGCAGCGCCTTCAATCCCGCGGAACCCACGCGCCAGCAGGTACTGCTCGCGAGAACGGTCACGGGACGACAACGGCTTGCGCATCTGCACTTTGTCGAACAGCTTGCGGATACCCTTATGGTACTCATCGAAGCCCTCGCCCTGGAAAACCTTGATCAGGAAATCACCACCCGGACGCAGAACCCGCCCAGCCAGATCCAGGGCCAGCTCGCTCAGAAACATCGCACGAGGCATGTCGACAGCCGCTAATCCACTCATATTGGGGGCCATATCGGAAATCACAAGGTCGACTTCGGTATTTCCGACGGCCTCCAGGATTTTCGCCAACACCGCGTCTTCCGTGAAGTCGCCCTGGATGAAGGTGACATCGGGGATGCCGTCCATTTCCAGGATATCGGAAGCGATCAGCCGCCCCTGGCCGCCAATCAGACGACTGGTTACTTGCGACCAGCCTCCCGGCGCTGCGCCGAGATCGATCACGGTCATGCCAGGACGAATCAGGCGATCTTTTTCCTGGATCTCCAGCAATTTATAGCTGGCGCGCGAACGATAGCCGTCTTTTTGCGCCATTTTGACGTAAGGGTCGTTGAAATGTTCTTTGAGCCAGTTCTGGCTAGTCTTGGAACGGGCCACGGGCCACCTCTAAAAAATAAATCGCGTCGTGATTAACTGGGCGGTCCCGGACTCGCTCGGGTAAACTGGCCGCCGCTTTTTACAAGATCAGACGCAGGGGTCAGATTATGCCGCTCACTCAAGAGCAGAAGAAACAATACAAATCCATTGGCCACCATCTGAAACCGGTTTTGACTGTGGCTGACAACGGTTTGACTGAGGGTGTGCTCGCCGAACTGGAACGCGCCTTGGGCGATCACGAGCTGATCAAGATCAAGCTCAACATCCTCGACCGCGAAGCCCGCCTGGCTGCCGTTGCCGAACTGTGTAAAGTCGGAAAGGCAGACCTCGTGCAGGTCATCGGCAAGATGGCGCTGATTTACCGCAAGAACTTCAGCGTCAACAAGCAATTGTCGAACGTTCACCGCTTCAAGTGATACCAAAGGGTCAAGGGTGTGCTTCGCACACCCTGCCGCTCCAGCCGGGAACCGGTTGCAACACTAGCACCAATCCGGAAAAACCCAGTATCAGGTAACTGAATACCTGCCACTGCGTTGCACTTGGCCAACCGAGACGCACCGCCAGGAACATCCCGCATGCGTACAACGACATGAGCAGCAATTGCCCACGAATGTCGCGCCATAGACTGACAAAACCCTCAGCCTGAACCAACACCAGTGCCTGAAACAGCACGCACGCTGCGGAAAATCCCACCAGCAGCGCCGTCAGCATGCTCGCGATTTCATCGATAAGCAGCGGCGCCAGGCCAATTTTGCCCAGTACCGGCAGCAGACCGATGTGCAGCAACCAGACGCCGCCCACCCACAACATCTGGGCGAGCTGCCAGATCATGGCGCCCGCTCGCAGCGGGCGCCTTCGTTCAGATATGACGGACTTCGACAATCTCATACTCGATGACACCGCCAGGCGTCTTCACGGCAACCACGTCACCCTCTTCCTTGGCAATCAAGGCACGGGCGATAGGGGAACCGACTGAAATCTTGCCGAGCTTGATGTCCGCCTCGTCCTCGCCAACGATCTGGTAAGTGACGCTTTCATCAGTCTCGACGTTGGCGATTTCCACGGTGGTGCCGAAAATCACTTTGCCAGTGTGCGGAATCGTGGTGACATCGATAATCACCGCGTTCTGCATACGGCCTTCGATGTCACGGATACGCGCCTCGACCATGCCCTGCTCTTCACGGGCAGCGTGGTATTCGGCGTTTTCCTTCAGGTCGCCCAGCTCACGGGCCTCACCGATGGCCTGGCTCAAGCGAGGACGCTCGACCTTGGTCAGGTGAGCGTGCTCTTCTTCCAGGGCGCGAGCGCCCTGAACGGTCATGGGGTACTTGGTTATGCTCATGCCTTCAATCCTGCATGTAGATCCTGCAAGCGACGTACGGTCTTCTCAGGGCCGAACTTGAGCGCTTCGCAGATCGCTTCGCCGGCAGCAATGGTCGTGGTGCAGTAGATCTTATGCTGCAGCGCATTGCGACGAATGGAATAGGAATCAGCGATCGACTGGCGACCTTCGGTGGTGTTGATGATCAGCGTGACTTCGTCATTCTTGATCATGTCGACCACGTGCGGACGGCCCTCGGTCACCTTGTTCACGCGGCGCACTTTCAGGCCTGCCGCTTCGATCAGCTTGGCAGTACCGGCAGTGGCGACCACTTCGAAGCCCAAGTTGATCAGATCACGGGCCACGCCTGCAACCAGTGGCTTGTCGTCATCACGCACACTGATGAACGCCGTGCCACCCGTCGGCAACACTTCGCTGGCGCCCATCTGGGCCTTGGCGAAAGCCTCACCGAAAGTATCGCCCACGCCCATGACTTCACCGGTGGATTTCATTTCCGGGCCGAGGATCGGGTCAACACCCGGGAACTTGGCGAACGGGAACACCGCTTCTTTCACGCTGTAGAAGTTCGGGATGATTTCCTTGGTAAAGCCCAGCTCTTGCAGGGTTTTGCCAGCCATGACCCGTGCAGCGATCATTGCCAGGGAAACACCGATGCACTTGGAAACGAACGGCACGGTCCGGGAAGCGCGCGGGTTGACTTCGATGACATAGATGTCCTCGCCCTGCAGGGCCAGTTGCACGTTCATCAGGCCGATGACGCCCAGCTCCAAGGCCATTTTCTTGACCTGTTCGCGCATCTCGTCCTGGATGTGCGCCGGCAGCGAGTAAGGTGGCAACGAGCAAGCGGAGTCACCGGAGTGAACACCGGCCTGTTCGATGTGCTGCATGATCGCGCCGATCACCACATCCTTGCCGTCGCTGACCGCATCCACGTCCATCTCGATGGCGCAGTTGAGGAAGTGGTCAAGCAATACCGGGCTGTCGTTGGACACCTGGACCGCTTCGCGCAGGTAACGCTTGAGTTCGTCTTCCTGGTAGACGATTTCCATCGCGCGACCGCCCAATACATAGGACGGACGAACAACCAACGGGTAGCCGATCTTCGCGGCGGCGCGAATGGCTTCGTCTTCGCTGCGCACGGTGGCGTTTGGCGGCTGGCGCAGGTTCAGGCGCTCGACCATCTGCTGGAAGCGCTCGCGGTCTTCCGCGCGGTCGATGGCATCCGGGCTGGTACCGATGATCGGCACGCCAGCGGCCTCAAGGGCACGAGCCAGTTTCAGCGGGGTCTGGCCGCCGTACTGGACGATCACGCCCTTTGGCTTCTCGACGCGGACGATTTCCAGCACGTCTTCCAGGGTGACAGGCTCGAAGTACAGACGATCGGACGTGTCGTAATCAGTGGACACGGTTTCCGGGTTGCAGTTGACCATGATGGTCTCGTAACCGTCGTCGCGCAGGGCCAGTGCCGCGTGTACACAGCAGTAGTCGAATTCGATGCCCTGGCCGATCCGGTTGGGGCCGCCACCCAGGATCATGATCTTGTCACGGCTCGACGGCGCGGCTTCGCACTCTTCTTCGTACGTGGAGTACAGGTAGGCGGTATCGGTGGCGAACTCAGCGGCGCAGGTGTCGACGCGCTTGTAGACCGGGAAAACCTCCAGCTTGTGACGATGGGCGCGAAGGCTCTTGTCGGTCACGCCCAGCAACTTGGCGAGGCGCTGATCGGAGAAGCCTTTGCGTTTGAGGCGCAGCATTGTGTCGCGGTCAATGCTGGACATGCCCAGGGTCTTGACCTTCTCTTCTTCCTTGATCAGATCTTCGATCTGCACCAGGAACCAAGGATCGATCATGTTCATGCCGAAAATCTGTTCGACGGTCATGCCGGCGCGGAAGGCATCGGCCACGTACCAGATACGCTCGGCGCCCGGCACGGTCAGCTCGCGCTTGAGCTCGCTCATGCTTTCCGGGTTGCTCAGGTCCAGCTTCGGATCGAGGCCGCAAACACCCACTTCCAGGCCGCGAAGGGCTTTCTGCAGAGATTCCTGGAAGGTCCGGCCGATGGCCATGACTTCACCGACCGACTTCATCTGGGTGGTCAGGCGAGCGTCAGCCTTGGCGAACTTCTCGAAGGCGAAGCGTGGCAGCTTGGTCACGACGTAGTCGATGGACGGTTCGAAGGACGCCGGTGTCTTGCCGCCGGTGATGTCGTTCGACAGCTCGTCCAGGGTGTAGCCCACGGCTAGCTTGGCGGCGACCTTGGCGATCGGGAAACCGGTGGCCTTGGAGGCCAGGGCCGACGAACGGGACACCCGCGGGTTCATCTCGATGACCACCATGCGACCAGTGTTCGGGCAGATGCCGAACTGGACGTTGGAACCGCCGGTTTCCACGCCGATCTCGCGCAATACCGCCAGGGAGGCGTTACGCAGGATCTGGTATTCCTTGTCCGTCAGGGTCTGGGCCGGCGCAACGGTGATCGAGTCACCGGTGTGCACACCCATCGGGTCGAAGTTCTCGATGGAGCAGACGATGATGCAGTTGTCCTTTTTGTCGCGGACAACTTCCATTTCGTATTCTTTCCAACCGATCAGGGATTCGTCGATCAGCAATTCCTTGGTCGGCGACAAATCGAGACCACGGGCGCAGATTTCTTCGAATTCTTCACGGTTGTAGGCGATGCCACCACCGGTGCCGCCCATGGTGAAGGACGGACGGATGATGCACGGGAAACCAAGGCGCTCCAGGACCGCGTTGGCTTCTTCCATGCTGTGGGCGATACCCGAGCGCGGACAGTCCAGGCCGATGGATTTCATCGCCTTGTCGAAACGCGAACGGTCCTCGGCCTTGTCGATGGTGTCGGCGTTGGCGCCGATCATTTCCACACCGAATTTCTCCAGGACGCCTTCGCGCTCCAGCTCAAGGGCGCAGTTCAGCGCGGTCTGGCCGCCCATGGTAGGCAGCAGAGCGTCTGGGCGCTCCTTCTCGATGATCTTGGCAACGGTTTGCCACTTGATCGGTTCGATGTAGGTGGCGTCGGCCATGGCCGGGTCGGTCATGATGGTGGCCGGGTTGGAGTTCACCAGGATGACGCGATAGCCCTCTTCGCGCAGGGCTTTGCAGGCCTGGGCGCCGGAGTAGTCGAAT
Organism: Pseudomonas algeriensis; assembly: GCF_048847255.1. Taxonomy (NCBI): domain Bacteria; kingdom Pseudomonadati; phylum Pseudomonadota; class Gammaproteobacteria; order Pseudomonadales; family Pseudomonadaceae; genus Pseudomonas; species Pseudomonas algeriensis. Next base: position 233,845 of record NZ_JBKKRK010000006.1, read on the forward strand.
TCGCAGGCCTGGCCGATCACGATCGGGCCAGCGCCGAGAATCAGGATGCTTTTTATGTCTGTACGTTTTGGCATGGGTTTGTCACTCAAATCCGCAGGTCAGTCGGCTAGGCCGTCGAACAATCTTTGAAGCGCCCGAGGGGGCCGCCGTTTTCGGGGCCGCCCTCGGGCTTCACGCGGTCAGCGTCGCTTGGCCATCTCGTTGATGAAGCGATCGAACAGCGGCGCCACGTCGTTCGGGCCCGGGCTCGCTTCTGGGTGGCCCTGGAAGCTGAACGCGCTCTTGTCGGTACGCTCGATACCTTGCAGCGTGCCATCGAACAGCGACTTGTGAATCGCGCGCACGTTGGCCGGCAGGGTCGCTTCGTCGACGGCAAAACCGTGGTTCTGGCTGGTGATCATGACGACGCCGGTGTCCAGGTCCTGGACCGGGTGGTTTGCACCATGATGGCCATGACCCATTTTGACGGTCTTGGCACCCGAGGCCAGGGCAAGCAATTGGTGACCGAGGCAGATACCGAATACCGGAATCTCGGTTTCCAGCACATCCTTGATCGCCTGGATGGCGTAGTCGCAAGGCTCCGGGTCACCCGGGCCATTGGACAGGAACACGCCATCAGGCTTGAGCGCCAGGACGTCAGCCGCCGGGGTTTGTGCTGGCACTACCGTCACGCGGCAGCCACGTGCGACCAGCATGCGCAGGATGTTCAACTTGACGCCGTAGTCGTACGCGACCACGTGGTACGGCAGCTCGGAGGCTTCGATCGTCGCGTGGCTGTCGGTTTTCAGATCCCAGACCGAGGAGCGCCACTCATATTGCTTCTGGGTGCTGACGACCTTCGCCAGGTCCATGCCCTTGAGGCCTGGAAACCCCTGGGCGGCGGCGATGGCCGCCTCTTCGGAAATGTTGTCGCCGGCCATGATGCAGCCGTTCTGCGCGCCTTTTTCCCGAAGGATGCGGGTCAGGCGGCGGGTATCGATACCGGCAATCGCCACGACATTGTTGGCTTTCAGGTAGTCGGAGAGGGACATCGTGTTACGCCAGTTGCTCGCTACCAGCGGCAAGTCGCGGATGACCAGGCCAGCGGACCAGACACGATCGGACTCAGCGTCTTCCGGCGTGGTGCCAGTGTTGCCGATGTGCGGATAGGTCAAGGTAACTATTTGTTGGGCGTAGGAAGGATCGGTAAGAATTTCCTGATAGCCGGTCATTGCGGTGTTGAACACCACCTCACCAACGGTCTGACCGTCGGCTCCAATGGCTTCGCCGCGAAAAATGCTGCCATCAGCAAGGGCGAGTATGGCTGGCTTAGTCAAGAAGACCTCCCGTAAATAAAGCCTGAAAGGGCGATCGCAGGTTGTAAAAAAGCGGAGTGACGTATGGACACGTCACCCCGCTTGTTCACTGAATTATTCTGCGCGCTTTTAGTGGACACACTAAAGCTGTAGCTTACAGAAAAAGGCTTTTTTGGTCCACCGCTAATGAGCCTGAAAGGCAGGGGAATGCGACAGGTCGTCGCGAAGCGGCGTAAAACGGGACTCAGTATAACCTGAACCCCGTCTTCAGAGACATCAACGCAGGTCGAGAACATCCTGCATGTCGTACAAACCAGGCTCACGACCATCCAACCAAAGCGCGGCACGCACAGCGCCCTTGGCGAAGGTCATCCGGCTCGATGCCTTGTGGGTAATTTCCAGACGCTCGCCCTCAGTCGCGAACAGCACGGTGTGATCACCCACCACATCGCCGCCACGCACGGTCGCGAAACCGATGGTGTCTCTGTCCCGAGCACCGGTATGCCCCTGGCGCCCGTACACGGCCACTTCCTGCAAATCGCGACCCAGCGCATCGGCAATCACTTCACCCATGCGCAACGCGGTGCCCGAAGGCGCATCGATCTTGTGCCGGTGATGTGCCTCGATGATTTCGATATCCGCATCGTCGCCCAACACTCGAGCAGTCAAGTCCAGCAACTTCAGCGACAGGTTAACGCCGACGCTGAAGTTCGCCGCAAATACAATCGGGATGTCCTTGCCTGCGTCGGCCAGCAATTGCTTTTGCGCGGCATCCAGGCCGGTCGTGCCGATCACCATGGCCTTGCCAGCCTTGCGGCAGATGGCAAGGTTCTTGAGCATCACTTCCGGAAGGGTGAAATCGATCAGGACGTCAAACTCGTCGAGCACCTTTTCCAGCCCACCGGACATTGGCACGCCGATACGCCCAAGCGAGGCCAACTCGCCAGCATCGGCGCCTACCAGCGTACTGTCGGGCCTCACGATGGCAGCGGTCAGGCCCGAAAGCGGCGAGCGTTGCTGCACCGCCTCGACCAGCGCCTTGCCCATGCGCCCCGCGGCGCCCATCACAGCAATACGTCGCATGCCCACTCCTTACAGGTCGCCGAAGAAGCGCTTCACGCCTTCGAACCAGCCAGTGGTTTTTGGGGAGTGGCTATTGTCATCCGCCAACGAGCTGCGGAACTCTTCCAACAGTTCCCGCTGACGCCGGCTCAGGTTGACCGGTGTTTCTACCGCAACGCGGCACATCAGGTCACCCGCACCACCGCCACGCACCGGCGCCACGCCCTTGCCGCGAATCCGGAATTGCTTGCCGGTTTGCGTCCCCTCAGGGATCTTCAGCTTGACGCGACCATCGAGGGTCGGGATTTCCAGCTCGCCACCCAGCGCCGCATCGACGAAGCTGATAGGCACTTCGCAGAACAAGTGCTTGCCGTCACGCTGGAAGATCGCGTGTTCGCGCACGTTGATGACCACATACAAATCGCCAGTCGGACCACCCTGGGCACCTGCCTCGCCTTCGCCAGACAGGCGGATACGGTCGCCCGTGTCGACACCGGCCGGCACTTTCACCGACAGCGTCTTGTACTCTTCGACACGCCCTTCGCCATGGCAGGCATCGCACGGATCGGAAATGATCTTGCCTTGGCCATGGCAGCGCGGACAGGTCTGCTGGACCGAGAAGAAGCCTTGCTGCATGCGAACCTGGCCGATACCGCCACAGGTAGGGCACGTGACTGGCGAGGAACCCTTCTTGGCACCCGAGCCGTCGCATGGCTTGCAATTGACCAGCGTCGGAACACGGATATTGACCGTGGTCCCCCGCACCGCTTCCTCGAGGCTCAGCTCCAGCGTGTACCGCAGGTCACTGCCTCGCTGGGCGCCACCACGGGCACCGCCACGGCCACCACCGAAGAAATCACTGAACACATCGCCGAAAATATCGGAGAAGTTCTGTCCGCCGAAACCGGCACCGCCGCCACCCATGCTAGGGTCGACACCGGCATGGCCGTACTGGTCGTAAGCCGCGCGTTTGCTGGAATCGGACAGGACTTCATAGGCCTCGTTGGCCTCCTTGAACATCTCTTCCGAAGCCTTGTCGCCGGGATTACGGTCCGGGTGGTGTTTCATCGCCAGGCGACGATAGGCCTTCTTCAGCTCTGCTTCGCTGGCCCCCCGCTCAACACCCAATACTTCGTAAAAATCACGTTTTGCCATTAGTCTTTGCACTCTTATAGGACGTTCGGCAAACCTCTCCTGAACCTCGCCAAACTCGTTGGGCCTCCATACAGGCCCGAACCCAACTCACGTCGATTCAACGATCCTGGTCTCGGTGCATATCGCCCGGAAAGCAGGAGCATTCCCGAACCCACCGTCAGCACCCGAGCTTTGTCGCATGCTGCAAAAATTCGCTGCCTCCAGACACGCCAACGCGGGAGCAAGCTCCCGCGCGGCGACATCCTACCAGCCACCGCACAAAAGCAGTCAACCGGCCGACCAACAAGCGATTACTTGTTGTCTTTCACTTCTTCGAACTCAGCGTCGACGACATCGTCGGTTTTCTCGGCCGACTCGCCTTGCGGCGCTGCGCCTTCAGCGGGCTGGGCTTGCTCGGCATACATCTTCTGAGCCACTGGCGCGGAGACTTTCGACAACTCTTCGATCTTCGCTTCGATGGCCGCCTTGTCGTCGCCTTTGACGGCAGCTTCAAGGGCAACTACAGCCGCTTCGATCGCCGTTTTTTCTTCGGCGGTCACTTTGTCACCGGCGTCGGCGATCATCTTGCGAGTCGAGTGCACCAAGGCATCGCCCTGGTTACGCGCGCTTGCCAGCTCTTCGAACTTGCGGTCTTCCTCGGCGTTCACTTCAGCGTCGCGAACCATCTGCTGAATTTCTTCTTCGGAAAGGCCGGAGTTGGCCTTGATCACGATCGACTGGGTCTTGCCGGTGGCCTTGTCTTTCGCGCCGACGTGCAGGATGCCGTTGGCGTCGATGTCGAAGGTCACTTCGATCTGTGGCACGCCACGTGGAGCCGGTGGAATCTCGGCCAGGTCGAACTTGCCCAACGACTTGTTCTGGGCGGCTTGCTTGCGCTCGCCTTGCAGCACGTGGATGGTCACGGCGCTCTGGTTGTCATCGGCAGTCGAGAACACCTGGGATTTCTTGGTAGGAATCGTGGTGTTTTTCTCGATCAGCGCAGTCATCACGCCGCCCATGGTTTCGATACCCAGGGTCAGCGGGCTGACGTCGAGCAGCAGAACGTCCTTCACGTCACCAGCCAGAACGGCGCCCTGGATGGCGGCCCCCATGGCAACGGCTTCGTCAGGGTTCACATCCTTACGAGCTTCTTTACCGAAGAAATCGGTTACCAGCTTCTGCACCAGCGGCATACGGGTCTGGCCGCCGACCAGGATCACGTCGTTGATCGAACCCACGTCGATACCGGCGTCTTTCATCGCAATGCGGCAAGGCTCGATGGTGCGCTGAACCAGGTCTTCAACCAGCGCTTCGAGCTTGGCGCGGGAAATCTTCACGTTCAGGTGCTTCGGACCGGTGGCGTCTGCGGTGATGTACGGCAGGTTCACGTCGGTCGACTGGCTCGAGGACAGTTCGATCTTGGCTTTTTCAGCGGCTTCTTTGAGGCGCTGCATGGCCAGCGGGTCACCCTTGAGGTTCATACCGCTTTCTTTCTTGAACTCATCGACGAGGTAGTCGATCAGGCGGATGTCGAAGTCTTCACCACCGAGGAACGTGTCGCCGTTGGTCGCCAGCACTTCGAACTGGTGCTCGCCGTCGACTTCAGCGATCTCGATCACGGAAACGTCGAAGGTACCGCCACCCAGGTCGTAAACGATCACGGTGTGATCGCCCTTGGCCTTGTCCATGCCGTAGGCCAGAGCGGCCGCGGTGGGTTCGTTGATGATGCGTTTTACGTCCAGGCCCGCGATGCGGCCGGCGTCTTTGGTCGCCTGACGCTGGCTGTCGTTGAAGTAAGCAGGGACAGTGATAACAGCCTCAGTCACTGCCTCGCCGAGGTAATCTTCGGCGGTTTTCTTCATTTTCTTCAGGATTTCAGCCGAGATCTGTGGCGGCGCCATTTTCTGGCCGTTCACTTCAACCCAGGCGTCGCCGTTGTCAGCCTTGGCGATCTTGTAAGGCACCATCTTGATGTCTTTCTGAACGACTTCTTCGTCGAACTTGCGACCGATCAGACGCTTCACCGCGTACAGGGTGTTATGCGGATTGGTCACAGCCTGGCGCTTGGCGGACTGACCCACCAGGATTTCGCCATCGTTGGCGTACGCGATGATCGACGGCGTGGTGCGCGCGCCTTCAGCGTTTTCAATAACCTTGGCCTTGCCGTTTTCCAGCACGGAGACGCACGAGTTGGTGGTCCCCAGGTCGATACCGATAATTTTGCCCATCTTGACTCTCCCGGAACTTGGATTTTGTTGCCGCAGCATTGGTGGTTAACTGCGGTAGCACTTAAACGCTTGACTTCTTAATGGGGCCGTTTCGCCCGATTTCAAGCCTGCTCATCAATAGAAGGCGAAACCGGCGCTGGCGCCTTGCTGACCACAACCATGGCCGGGCGCAGCAGACGACCGTTGAGCAGATAGCCCTTCTGGAACACTTTCAGCACGCTGTTTGGCTCGACGTCTGCACTTTCCTGCATCGCCATGGCCTGATGGTGCTCGGCGTTGAAGGGTTCACCGTGAGGATCGATCGCTTCAAGCTGGTAACGCTTGAGCGTGTCCTGGAACATCTTCAGGGTCAGCTCGATGCCTTCACGCATTGGACGGATGTTCTCGTCGTCCGGGTTGGACAGCTCCAGACCCCGCTCCAGGCTGTCGATGATCGGCAGCAGGTCGCCAGCAAAACGTTCCAGGGCGAATTTATGAGCCTTTTCCACATCCTGCTCGGCACGACGGCGGACGTTCTGCAGATCGGCTGCTACACGCAACGCCTGATCCTGCGCACCGGCCAGTTGCTCTTCGAGCACTTGTACACGTGCCGCCAGGTCTTCACCCGAATCCTGGGGAGCCTGATTGGCGTCTAGATTTTGGGTGTCCTGCGTCTGTTCGTCAGCCATAGATTTCTCCTTTCAATTTCGTCCGCGAGCTCGACTCGCGCTTCTGCCCCGGTATATGGGGCCGGGTTTTCCAGCTTCAAGGGCCATCTGACGAATTAACCCTACAAAAGGCAGCAGCATAATCATTCCACGCAGCACTAAGGAATCTGTTGGTCCAAGCAAATCGAGCTAAGCGCAGGCATTGTCAGCGCGAAACAAAACACTGTATAAATAACCAGACCTAATGCCTGGGAGCGGCCTTATGCTGGTGCACCTGTCCGTACACAACTACGCCATCGTCGAACATCTCGACCTCGAACTCGATCGAGGCATGAGCGTGATTACCGGTGAAACCGGTGCCGGCAAATCGATCATGCTCGACGCCCTGGGACTGACACTTGGCGACCGCGCTGACAGCGGCGTGGTACGTCCCGGTGCGGAAAAGGCCGACATCCTGGCGACATTCGACCTCGTCGACATCCCCGAAGCCAGCGCCTGGCTGGCCGAGCGCGACCTGGACACCGATGGGCTGTGCATCCTGCGCCGGGTCATCACCGCCGAAGGCCGCTCCCGAGGCTATATCAACGGCACCCCTTGCCCCCTCGGCGACCTCAAGGCACTCGGCGAACTGCTGATCGATATTCACAGCCAGCATGAACACCAATCGCTGCTCAAGACCGACACCCATCGTCGCTTGCTCGACGAGTACGCGGGTGCCACCGACCTGGCCCGCCAGGTTCAATTGGCCGCCCAACGCTGGCGACAGACCCGGCAGGAACTGGATCGACTTTCCAACTCAGGCGATGAACAACGGGCCCGCCACCAACTGTTGAGCTACCAGCTTGAAGAGTTGGAAAACCTGGCTCTGGGCGAAAACGAGCTGGAGGAACTTGAGCAGGAGCACAAGAACCTGACCAATGCCGAGGCACTCCTCGGTGTCTGTCGGCAAGTGGTCGAGCAATGCAGCGAAAGTGATTCCGGCAATGTGCTCAGTGCACTGACCGCAAGCATCAACCGACTTTCCAGCGTCAGCAATGCCGTGGGAGCCCTGGGCGAAGCGAGCAACCTGCTGACCAGCGCCCAGATCCAGGTCGAAGAAGCCGTCGGGGAGTTGAACCGCTTCCTTGATCATTTCGATGCCGACCCGGCACGCCTCCAGTTTCTGGAAGAGCGCCTGGACACTATCTATACGCTGGCCCGCAAGCATCGCGTCCAGCCAACCGACGTCGTCGAACTGCAGCAACGGCTGCTGGAGGAACTGGAAAGCCTGAACGCCAATGATGAATCCATCGAGCGGCTCGGGGATGAACTGGCGTCCTTTGCGCGCCATTACCAGGAAAAGGCCAAGGAGCTCAGCGAATTGCGCCGACAAGCCGCGACGGGCTTGGCGAGCGCGGTAGAACAGGAGATCCAGCGCCTGGGCATGCCAGGGGGCCGATTCACCATCGAACTGCACCCTAACGGCGGTGATGATCTTCAGCCTAACGGGCTGGAGCAAGTGGAACTGCTGGTCAGCGCCAACCCCGGGCAACCCCTTAAGGCATTGGCAAAAGTGGCTTCCGGCGGCGAGCTGTCGCGTATCAGCCTGGCCATCCAGGTGATCACAGCGCAGACATCACGGGTGCCAACGCTGGTGTTCGACGAGGTGGATGTCGGCATTGGCGGCCCTACGGCGGAAATTGTCGGCCAGTTGCTGCGCAGATTGGGCGAGCGTGGACAGGTCCTGACGGTCACTCACCTGCCCCAGGTTGCCGCCCAGGGACACCAACATCTATTTGTCCACAAGGTGCGCGGCGAAGACGCCACTCGTACCGCAGTGTCCAAACTCAACAAAAATGAACGCGTGGAAGAAGTCGCTCGGATGCTCGGAGGAATAGACCTGACCAAGGAATCCTTGGCCCACGCTAAAAAAATGGTGGTTGCGGCAAAAACCTGACATAGGCCGTTGAAAGAAAGAAGGCGACCCGAGGGTCGCCTTCTTTTGTTCAGAGGGCCTGAGCCCACGTCACAAGCTTATTTGCGCTTGCGCACATGCAGGACGAGATGGTGATCGATCAGCTCGAAGCCATACTCCTCAGCAATAGCCTTTTGCAGTTGCTCGATTTCAGGGCTGATGAATTCGATGACTTCACGGGTCTCAACATCCACCATATGGTCATGGTGCTCCCCGTCAGCCAATTCAAAGACAGCATGACCGCCATCGAAGTTATGACGAGCGACCAGCCCGGCAGCTTCGAATTGAGTCAGGACACGGTAGACCGTGGCCAGACCGACATCCTCGCCAGCTTCCATGAGCGCCTTATAGACGTCTTCGGCACTCATGTGGCGCTGCTCGGCAGAGTCGAGCATTTGCAGAATCTTGACCCTGGGCAGGGTCACTTTGAGGCCGGCTTTGCGTAGTTCGCTATTTTCAACCATGGTCAGCTTTCTCGCGATGCTGCTTCGCAGCTTCTCTTAATGCGGGTATGATCGGTGTTTACGTTGTCCCAGCCAAGATAGTGGAAGTCGCCCACCGATGCAAAACACCAAGCTCTTGCTAACCAGTTTCACCTTCGTGGGACTGCTCGCACTCGCCGGTTGTTCATTCCCCGGGGTTTACAAAATCGACATCCAGCAGGGCAATGTCGTCACGCAGGACATGATAGACCAGTTACGCCCGGGAATGACCCGCCGGCAAGTACGGTTTATCATGGGCAACCCTCTGTTGACCGACACGTTTCATGCCGATCGCTGGGATTACCTGTACAGCTTGCAGCCAGGCGGCGGCGAGCGGCAGCAGGAACGCATCAGCGTTATTTTCAATGCCAATGATCAACTCGTCAGCTTGTCGGGAGATTTCATGCCCGGCGTGAGCCGCGACGAGGCCATCATGGGCAAGGATAGCGGCACCACGGTCACCGACCCGACCCAGAACACCGAACAGCCGAAACCGGAAAAACCGGCCAAGCCAGGTTCGCTGCTGGATCAGATCCAGAAGGACGTGGACAACGTCGAGACCGTACCTGTCCCGACGCCAGAACCTCTGGAAACCTCGCCGCAATAAATCGCGACAATAAAAAACCCGGCATGCCGGGTTTTTTATTGCCTGCAATACAAGCCAGTTTTTTACTCAGTTCGACGAGCCTGGGCTGCCTTGGCCGCCCGCAGGCGACGAATTTCCTTGGGATCAGCCAACAATGGCCGGTAAATCTCAAGCCGGTCGGCTGGCTGCACCAGCTGCCGGTCCGGATCTGCAACCACCCGACCAAAAATCCCGATCGGACTCGTCGTCAGATCCAGCTCCGGAAAATCCGCAGCGATACCCGACGCCATCAGGGCAGCACGAACAGATGTCCCTTCCTGGACGGCGAATCGTCGCAATACCTGACGATCGACACCGGCATACACCACTTCTATCTCAATCAACGCTTGAGCTCGGCATTCTGCTTGGCACGCTGGCAAAAAGCGTCGACCAGGGTGTTAGCCGCCTGATTGAACAACGGGCCTAACGTCGCCCGCACCAGCGGCCCGGCGTAATCGAACGACAGGTCCAGGCTGATCTTGCAGGCTTTCTCACCCAGCGCCTTGAACACCCAGACGCCATGGAGCTGATTGAAAGGCCCTTCCTCAAGGTTCATCTCGATGGACTGGCCCGGCACCAAGGTGTTACGAGTGACAAAGTGCTGGCTCAACCCGCCCTTGGCGACATTCAGGCTCGCGCGCATATGGGTTTCGGAGCTTTCGAGCACCTCGGCGGACGAGCACCAGGGCAGGAATTGCGGGTAACTCGCCACGTCGTTGACCAAGTCGTACAGCGCCTGGGCCGGATAGGGCAGAAGGGCCGAGCGTTGAATATGTGTCGTCATGTAAGCGTCACTTCCACAGCTGGGTGGCAAACACTACAAGAATGCCAATGGGCGCCACATAGCGCATCAAGAACAGACTCAAGGCGAACAATACAGGACTGCGTAGCGACAGCTCATCGCGCACGGCTTCACGCCCCATGATCCACCCTGCAAACACCACGAAACACAAACCGCCCAAGGGCAACATGATCCGCGACGTGAAGAAATCAATCACACCGAAGAAATCCAACCCTCCGGTTGCTCCCCACTGATAGAGGTGGAACAGGTCGCCTTCGTTCACGAAAAACTTTGCCTGCTTCCATATATTGAAGGAAAAAACCGTACCCAGCCCCACGAACCAGCAAGTGAAAGCCAGCCAGAAAGTCACCCAGGCACGACTGAGGCGAGTCCGCTCAACCAGATAAGCCACCATCGGCTCGAGCAAGGAAATGGCCGAACTCCAGGCGGCAATCGCCACCAGGACAAAAAACACCACGCCCATCACTTGGCCGAACGCCATGCTGCCGAAGGCAAATGGCAGGCTGACGAACATCAGCCCCGGCCCCTCGCTAGGGTTCAGGCCGGCAGCGAAGACAATCGGAAACAATGCCACCCCAGCCAACAACGACACAAAGGTGTCCAGCAGCGCAACGCCGACGACTGTCTTGGTGAGAGAGGCGCTCTTGGGCATGTAGGCGCCGTAGATCATGATCGAACCGACCCCCACGCTCAGGGAGAAAAAAGCGTGCCCCATGGCCGGTAACAGTCCATCCATGACTTTTTCCGGCTGGAAATCGAACATGAAATGCACGCCCTCCATGAAGTGCCCCGTGGTCATGCTGTAGCCCAGCAGCACCAGGATCATCACGAACAGCAGCGGCATCATGATTCGCAGGCTGCGCTCAAGCCCCGCGACGACACCACGGGCAATCACGATCGCGGAAAGCACCATGAACAGCGTGTGCCAGAGCGTCAGCCTCCAGGGATCGGCGATCACGCTCCCAAAGTAGGCGCCAACCTGATCGGGCGTTGCGTTCTGGAAGTCGCCGCGCCCCATGTCGATGATGTAGTCCAGCGACCAGCCACCGACCACGCTATAGAACGACAAGATCAGCAGCGCCGTGATCATCCCTGCGAATGCGCCCCAGGACCACTTCGACGAATGCCCCGCCTCCACCGCCAGCACTTTCAGGGCATTGGCCGGACTTTGCCGGGCGCGACGACCGATAAGCGTCTCAGCCAACATTACCGGCGCCCCGATCAGCGCGATGCACGCCAGGAACATCAGCACGAAGGCGCCGCCGCCATAGACACCGACCATGTACGGAAACTTCCAGATACTACCCAGCCCGACGGCCGAACCGGTCGCGGCGAATATGAAGACCCAGCGGCTAGCCCAACTGCCGTGGACAGAAACCTTGTCTGTCGACATCGTGATCACGCCCAAGCGTTCAAAAAAGAGGCCGCATTGTCCGGGATTCATGCAACCTGCTCAAGCACACAGGTTCACCGTAGCCGACACGCACGCAACTGCCTATAATGCCGCCCCTATGGCTAAACAGAAGAAACACCCCACAGGGACCATCGCGCAAAACAAAAAGGCGCGACACGATTACTTCATCGAACAACGTTTCGAGGCTGGCATGGTCCTGGCCGGTTGGGAAGTAAAGAGCTTGCGTGCCGGCAAGGCGCAACTGGTCGACAGTTATGTCTTGCTCAAGGACGGCGAAGCATGGCTGCTGGGCAGTCATATCACGCCGCTGACCACCGCCAGCACCCACGTCATCGCCGACCCTGTGCGCTCGCGCAAGCTGCTGCTCAACAAGCGCGAGCTGGAGAAGCTCTTCGCTTCCGTGCAGCAGAAGGGTTATGCCTGCGTCTGTACATCGCTGTACTGGAGCAAGCACTTGATCAAGTGCGAAATCGCGCTGGGCAAGGGCAAGAAGGAATACGACAAGCGTGATACCGAACGCGAGCGCGATGCCGGTCGCGAATTGCAACGTGCGGTGCGCAACAAGGGCAAGGAAGACTAGGCCCTGGATCTTTGTGGGAGCGAGCTTGCTCGCGATAGCGTCGTCACATCCGCCGTAGATGTGTCAGTTAGACCGCCATCGCGAGCAAGCTCGCTCCCACAAGGTCCGCAGGCTCGATCAGATGCCCTTGCGCCGCTCCGCTCGCGCCACCCGCTGCACTTCCTGACGCACCTCTTCCAAGACTTCCTGCACGTACAAGATGTGTCGGCTGGAAACTTCCCGCGCCAACTCGGCGTGCCCGTCCATGATGGCTTGATAAAGCTCCCGATGCTGGCTGATCAGCATGTCGCGCGTCTCGCTGCGCTGCTTGTACATGCCGCCGATATTGGTCACCACATTGCGCTTGAGCAGGTCGAACAATCCACGGATCGTATGCAGTAAGACAGCGTTATGGCTGGCCTCGGCGATCGCCAGGTGAAAACGCGCATCTGCCGCGCCCTCCTCTGCGCGGCTCACGTCCTCGTGGCGCGAATAACAATCCTGCAACGCTTCAAAGGCTGTCGTCAGCCGCTCCCGATCGACCTCCGTGGCCCGAAGCGCTGCGTAATAAGCGCAGGACGCTTCCAGGGTATGCCGGAACTCAAGGAGGTCGCGCTGCGCTTCGGGGTTGCTTTCCAAGAGGTGCAGCAGCGGATCACTGAACGTCGAGCCCAGCGACTCCACTACATAGTTGCCGCCGCCCTGGCGACTGATCAGCAAGCCTTTGGCCGTCAGTTTCTGGATCGCTTCACGCAACGAAGGACGTGACACGCCGAACTGCTCGGCCAGGGTCCGCTCGGCCGGCAACCGCTCGCCGGATTTCAACGTGCCCTCAAGGATCATGCCTTCAAGCCGCTCGACAATATCGTCAGACAAACGGCGCTGACGAATCTGATCAAACCCCATAACTCGACTCTCCACGGACCCGACAGCTCGCCGGGCTCTCTATTCTCGCCCATCCGAGCCCCTTCCACACCTATCAAAAACCACGGATGCCGACGGGGCGGATGCCATCGGCTGGGTGTTATGCGACGAAAGTTTCCGGGCGACAAATTGACACATGACAACCAAGGCTTTTACCCTAGCCGACAGCGCTTGTAAATTGGTATTACCAATTATCCAAAGCCTGACCAGTGCCTGACCAAAAACAATTAGGGGCTCACCCAATATGCAAACCTGGCAACAGCTTTACAGTCCGCTCGGCAGCCTAGGCCTGTCCGCACTCGCGGCCGTCATTCCCATCGTATTTTTCTTCCTCGCCCTGGCGGTGTTTCGCCTCAAGGGGCACGTGGCCGGCAGCATCACCCTGGCGCTGGCGATCGCGGTCGCGATTTTTGCATTCCATATGCCGGCGGACATGGCGTTCGCGGCGGCGGGTTATGGTTTTGCGTATGGGTTGTGGCCTATCGCCTGGATCATCGTTGCCGCGGTATTTCTCTACAAGCTGACCGTCAAGAGCGGCCAGTTCGAAGTGATCCGCAGCTCGGTGCTGTCGATCACCGACGACCAGCGCCTTCAGGTGCTGCTGATCGGCTTCTGCTTTGGCGCCTTCCTGGAAGGTGCCGCCGGCTTCGGCGCGCCCGTCGCGATTACCGCCGCATTGCTGGTGGGCCTGGGCTTCAACCCGCTCTATGCCGCGGGCCTGTGCCTGATCGCCAATACCGCCCCGGTGGCATTCGGCGCGCTGGGCATCCCGATAATCGTGGCAGGCCAAGTCACCGGCATCGATGCGTTCAAGATCGGCGCCATGACCGGCCGACAGCTGCCATTGCTGTCGCTGTTCGTGCCGTTCTGGCTGGTATTCATGATGGATGGCCTGCGCGGCGTGCGAGAAACCTGGCCGGCGGCACTGGTGGCGGGCTTGAGTTTCGCCATCACTCAGTACCTCACCTCGAACTTCATCGGCCCGGAACTGCCAGACATCACCTCGGCCCTGGCCAGCCTGGTCTCGCTGACGTTGTTCCTGAAAATCTGGCAGCCCAAGCGCACCGCAGGCGCCCAGATCGCCGGCGCAACGTCCAGCGCAGCCATCACCGCCAGCGCCGGTGGTTTCGGCCAGCCTCGCAGCACCGTGGTGTCGCCCTACAGCCTGGGAGAAATCATCAAGGCGTGGTCGCCTTTTCTGATCCTCACCGTGCTGGTGACGATCTGGACGCTGAAGCCATTCAAAGCAATGTTCGCCCCTGGCGGCTCGATGTACGGTTGGGTGTTCAACTTCGCGATCCCGCACCTGGACCAGTTGGTGATCAAGTCCGCGCCAATCGTGGTCAACCCGACCGCCATCCCGGCGGTGTTCAAGCTCGATCCGATTTCGGCGACCGGCACAGCGATTTTCTTCTCCGCATTGATCTCGATGCTGGTGTTGAAAATCGATTTCAGAACTGGTCTTACCACTTTTAAAGAGACGCTTATTGAGTTGCGCTGGCCGATCCTGTCCATCGGCATGGTGCTGGCCTTCGCCTTCGTCACCAATTTCTCGGGGATGTCGTCGACCATGGCCTTGGTATTGGCTGGCACTGGCGCAGCGTTCCCGTTCTTCTCGCCGTTCCTCGGTTGGCTGGGCGTGTTCCTGACCGGCTCCGATACCTCGTCCAACGCGCTGTTCGGTTCGCTGCAAGCGACCACCGCGCACCAGATCGGCGTCAATGACACCTTGCTGGTGGCGGCCAATACCAGCGGCGGCGTGACCGGCAAGATGATTTCGCCACAATCGATCGCCGTGGCGTGTGCAGCGACCGGGCTGGTTGGCAAAGAATCCGATCTGTTCCGTTTCACCCTGAAACACAGCCTATTCTTTGCAACGATCGTTGGCCTGATCACGCTGGCCCAGGCCTACTGGTTCACCGGCATGCTGGTTCACTGAGTACTACACGAAGCACTGAAAAAACCGACGCCGAACCGTAATCGTCGTCCGCTATTCACAACCGGGTCTGCAAGGCTGCTGAAAGATTTCCCCTCTATATTCAGCAGCCTCAGCAGACGGATAACCGGGACCACCCGGAGACACGCCTGATGAGCGAGCTTTTTTATAACGCCGTGCCGAACGCGACCCGTGTCGCCCCGCCATTGCCCGAGCCCCGGCAGTACCCCAGCGAGAAACCTGCTCGGGTCTACCTCTTCGGGACATGCGTGGTCGACCTGTTCTACCCCGAAGCCGGGATGGATGCGATTCATCTCCTTGAGCGCGAAGGAATCCGGGTGGACTACCCACAGGGCCAGACCTGTTGTGGGCAACCGGCCTACACGTCGGGTTACACCGAACAGGCGCGGACAGTGGCGCGGGCGCAATTGGCGTTATTCGCCGAGGATTACCCGGTGGTCGTGCCGTCGGGCTCATGTGCCGGCATGCTGCGCGAGCATTATGCCGACCTGTTCAAGGACGAGCCGCAAATGCTCAAGCAGGTCCAGGCGCTGGCCGCCAGGACCTATGAATTGGCGGAGTTCCTGCTGTTCGTTTGCAAGGTGCAATTGAACGACAGTGGCACGCCAGTGAAGGTCGCGCTGCATACGTCTTGCTCGGCACGACGGGAAATGAACACCCACCTGCACGGCCGTGCGTTGTTGGCCCAGCTGCGCAATGTGGAGCGTGTCGACCACAGCCATGAGAGTGAATGCTGTGGTTTTGGTGGGACGTTCAGCGTTCGCATGCCGGATATTTCCGGCGCGATGGTGGCCGACAAGACCCGAGCGCTGAAGGAATCCGGCGCGCACCAGGTCGTCAGCGCCGACTGCGGGTGCTTGATGAACATCAACGGCGCCTTGGAAAAACAGCAGGAAGCGTTGCGCGGCCAACACTTGGCAAGCTTCCTCTGGCAGCGAACCGGAGGTGCCGCATGAGCACGCCGACGCTGATTCCGACCGTTGAGGTGCAGGAAGATTTTCGCGCCCGCGCCCACAAGGCGCTGGACGACACGCAACTGCGAAACAACTTTCGCAGCGCAATGGATTCACTGATGACAAAACGGGCAACGTCTTTCAGCGATGCCCACGAAAGAGAACATCTGCGAGTGCTCGGCAACGCTGTCCGGGCCCGCGCGTTATCCAAGCTGCCCGACCTGCTCGAGCAACTTGAAAGCAACCTGACCCGCAACGGTGTGAAAGTGCACTGGGCGGAAACGGTGGACGAAGCCAACGGCATCGTTCTTTCGATCATCCGCGCTCACGAGGCGCGGCAAGTGATCAAGGGCAAATCGATGGTCAGCGAAGAGATGGAGATGAACCATTTCCTCGAGGCTCGGGACATTGAGTGTCTCGAATCCGACATGGGGGAATACATCGTCCAGCTCGACCACGAGAAGCCTTCCCACATCATTATGCCGGCGATCCACAAGAATGCCGGTCAGGTCGCGTCCTTGTTCCACGACAAACTTGGCGTGGAATACACCAAGGACGTTGACCAACTCATTCAGATCGGTCGCAAGGTCTTGCGGCAGAAATTTTTCGAAGCCGACATCGGCGTTTCGGGCGTCAACTTTGCCGTCGCCGAAACCGGCACGCTGCTGCTGGTGGAAAACGAAGGCAACGGGCGGATGTCCACTACGGTGCCGCCGGTGCACATTGCCGTGACCGGCATCGAAAAAGTCGTGGAAAACCTGCGGGACGTCGTTCCGCTGCTTTCGCTGCTGACCCGCTCGGCCCTGGGCCAGCCGATCACCACCTACGTCAACATGATCTCCGGGCCACGCAAGGCCGATGAGTTGGACGGGCCTCAGGAAGTCCACCTGGTCCTGCTGGATAACGGTCGCAGCCAGGCGTTTGCCGACAGCGAACTGCGCCAGACCCTGAATTGCATCCGCTGCGGCGCCTGTATGAATCATTGCCCGGTCTACACCCGAATTGGCGGGCATGCCTACGGTGAGGTCTACCCGGGGCCTATCGGAAAAATCATCACGCCGCACATGGTCGGCTTGGCGAAGGTGCCGGATCACCCAAGCGCCTCCTCGTTGTGCGGCGCCTGTGGCGAAGTGTGTCCGGTGAAGATTCCGATCCCGGCCCTGTTGCGGCGGCTGCGAGAGGAAAACGTCAAGGCACCGGATAGCCCTAACCCGGTGATGCGCGGCCAGGGCAGCAAATACTCGGCGAAGGAACGGTTCATCTGGAATGCCTGGGCCCGGCTCAACAGCTCGCCACGGCTGTACCGGATGTTCGCGTTCTTCGCCACGCGCCTGCGCGCCCTGACACCGCAGAACGTCGGGCCTTGGACCCAGAACCACAGCGCCCCGGAACCCGCCGCCCGCTCGCTGCATGACCTGGCCCGCGACCACCTGAACCCGCAGGGAGACCGCCGATGAGCGCCAAGGAAAATATCCTCGCCAAACTGCGTAAAAGCCTCACAGGCACAACTCCGGTTGCCGACAACTATGACGTCGAATTGGTGACGCAGACCTACCGCTACGCACCCGAAGAACGCATCCCGCAATTGCGCAAGCTGATGGAGGCGGTACACACCGAGATCCACCTGACCTCCGGTGAGAACTGGCCGGCGCTGCTGGCGCAACTGCTGCGGGACCGCCAACTGCCGAGCCTGCTGATCGCCCCGACGACGCCTCACGGGCAAAAAATCGCACAGTTCTGGGCGAACAATCCGGACCTGCCTGCTCTCAAGTCCTACGATCGGCCTGTGGAAGAATGGAAAGCCGAACTGTTCAACGAAACCCCCGCCAGCCTGACCGGCACCCTGGGCGCCATCGCCGCGACCGGCAGCCTGATTTTGTGGCCGACGCGGGAAGAACCGCGACTGATGAGCCTCGTCCCACCAGTGCATTTCGCCTTGCTCAAGGCCAGCGAGATCCGCGACAACTTCTATGAAGTGCAACAGGAATTCGAGTGGGCCCAGGGCATGCCCACCAACGCCCTGCTGGTATCGGGTCCGTCGAAAACCGCCGACATCGAGCAAGTCCTGGCCTATGGCGCCCATGGCCCGAAGGATCTGGTGGTGCTGATTCTGGAGGACCAATGACACTTCCGGCCCCTTTCCTGCGCGATGTCCTACAGTTGATCCCGCAGCAGCGACGTTTCGACGACCCGCTGTCGACCTTGGCGTTCGGCACCGACGCCAGTTTCTATCGGCTGGTTCCGAAACTGGTGGTACGCGTCGAGTCCGAAGACGAGGTGATTGCCCTGCTGAAACTGGCCCAGCGTGATCGCGTTCCCGTCACGTTCCGCGCGGCCGGCACCAGCCTGTCCGGCCAGGCCATCAGCGACTCGGTGCTGATTGTGTTGGGGGATAACTGGAACGGTCGCGAGATTCGCCAGCAGGGCACGCAGATTCGTTTGCAATCCGGCGTGATCGGCGCCCAGGCCAACGCCTGGCTCGCCCCGTTCGGACGCAAGATCGGCCCGGACCCAGCGTCGATCAACGCCTGCAAGATCGGCGGCATCGTCGCCAACAACGCCAGCGGCATGTGCTGCGGCACCGCACAGAATACCTATCACACCCTGGCCGGCATCCGCCTGGTCCTGGCCGACGGCACGCGCCTGGACACCGAAGACGCCGCCAGCGTGGCGGCCTTCCGGACGAGCCACGGTGAACTGTTGGAACGACTGGCGACCCTCGGCCGCGAGACCCGCGCCAACACGGAACTGGCCGCCCGAATTCGCTACAAATACCGTCTGAAAAATACCACCGGCCTGTCGCTCAACGCCTTGGTGGATTTCGACGAGCCTGTGGATATCTTGAGCCACCTGCTGGTGGGCTCCGAAGGCACCCTCGGCTTCATCAGCGCGGTGACCTACAACACCGTCATCGATCACCCGAACAAAGCGTCAGCGCTGATCGTATTCCCGGACGTGGAAACCTGCTGCAACGCCGTCACCGTGTTGAAAAGCCAGCCGGTTTCCGCCGTCGAGCTGCTGGACCGCCGCAGCCTGCGCTCGGTACAGGACAAACCCGGCATGCCGGATTTTGTACAGCATTTGTCGAACAATGCCTGCGCCCTGCTGATCGAATCCCGCGCGGCTTCGTCATCGCTGCTGCAAGAACAGCTAACACGGATCATGGCCTCATTGGCCGGCTTCCCGGTGGAAAGGCAGGTCGACTTCACCGAAGACCCAAGGGAAAACGCTCGCCTCTGGGCGATCCGCAAGGACACCTTCCCCGCCGTGGGCGCGGTTCGCAAGACCGGGACCACCGTGATCATCGAAGACGTGACCTTCCCGGTCGAACAACTGGCTATCGGCGTGAATCGCCTGATCGCGCTGTTCGACAAACATCACTACGACGAAGCGATCCTTTTCGGACACGCGCTGGAGGGCAATCTGCACTTCGTCTTCACCCAGGGCTTCAACAATACCGAAGAAGTCGCACGGTACCAGGCGTTCATGGATGACGTGGCGCACCTGGTGGCGGTGGAGTTTGGCGGCTCACTGAAAGCCGAGCACGGCACCGGCCGCAACATGGCGCCGTTCGTCGAGCTGGAATGGGGCAGCGACGCCTATCAACTGATGTGGCAACTCAAACGCCTGCTCGACCCCAACGGCATTCTCAACCCGGATGTGGTGCTCAGCGAAGACCCACAGATTCATCTCAAGCACCTCAAACCCTTGCCAGCCGCCGATGAGATTGTGGACAAGTGCATCGAATGCGGCTTCTGCGAGCCGGTGTGTCCGTCCAAGGACCTGACCCTGAGCCCGCGCCAGCGCATCGTGATCTGGCGGGACATCCAGGCGAAAAAACGCGATGGCATGGACACTTCGCAGCTCGAAGCGGCCTATCAATACCAGGGCATCGACACCTGCGCCGCCACCGGGCTGTGCGCCCAACGCTGCCCTGTAGGCATCAATACCGGCGAACTGGTTAAAAAGCTCCGCGGACGCGACGCGACGCGTACGAAAACCGCCGACTGGCTTGCGAGTAATTTCACAACCGCATTGCAAGGGGCGCGCTTTACCCTGCATGTTGCCAATGGTGCGCGGATGCTCTTGGGGGCGCCGACGCTGGCGCGTTTGTCCGCAGGACTGACACGCTTGTCCAAAGGCCAGGTCCCACAGTGGACCCATGCCATGCCGCAGCCGGAAAGGGCCATTCGATTCAGTCCCGCCGTGTCGGACGAACGACCCAGAGTGGTTTATCTGGCGGCCTGCGTGTCGCGAGTCATGGGACCTGCGGCAGGGGACAAGGAACAAATGTCGCTGCATGACAAGACTCGTGGCCTGTTGGAAAAGGCCGGCTATCAAGTTGTCATCCCGGACACTGTGGACAGCCTTTGCTGCGGCCAGCCCTTTGCGTCCAAAGGTTACGCCGACCAAGCCGAGCAGAAACGCCAGGAACTGATCGGCGCGTTGCTGCAGGCCAGCCGGGGCGGGCTCGACCCGATCTACTGCGACACCAGCCCATGCACCCTGCGCCTGGTCCAGGACTTGAGTGACGTACGCCTGGATCTCTACGACCCGGTGCGCTTCATTCGCACGCACTTGATGGATCGCCTCGACTTCATGCCACAGGAGGCGCCTATCGCAGTGCATGTCACCTGTAGCACCCAACACCTCGGTGAAAGCCAGGCGTTGATTGACTTGGCGCGCAGGTGCAGCAAAAACGTGGTCATACCTGAAGGCATCCATTGCTGCGGTTTTGCCGGTGACAAAGGTTTCACCACGCCGGAACTGAACACCCACTCATTACGCACCTTGAAGGACGCGGTACAGCATTGCAGCGAGGGAATTTCCACCAGCCGGACCTGTGAGATCGGTCTGACGCAGCATGGCGCAATCGACTACCACGGCCTGGTCTACCTGGTTGATCGAGTGACCCGTGCCAGGGTGACGTGAAGAAAAATAGAACCCTTGAGCGAGACGGTAGTCCACAGAACAAGCCCCGAAGATCGGGGCTTTCCCTCCATTCGGTTATCCGTCCTGACGGCCAGCGAAGTCTGGATCCTCAGTTCAAGGAGATAGATATGAAGCGTTCTGCACTGTTAGGTCTGTTCGTTACCGCCTCAATGTTGGCAACCGGTTCGTTCGCAGCAAGTAAGCCGGACAGCCAGTGTGACACCAATATCCAAACCATCGAGAACGCCAAGACGCAGTATCAGTCTTCACCCGACTTACAGGGCCGTGTGGAAACCAGCGTGGCGAAGGCAAAGGCGCTCAAGGCTGAAGGGAAAGTTGACGATTGTGTCGCCGAAACCGATCGGACCATCCTGGAAATCAGAAAAACCTCTGACGGCACCAACAAGTGATCGATGAGCAGGCCAACCTTCGGGTTGGCCTGCTCGCTCGATTGGCGTACACTACGCAGGCCTGTCGCTCCAGAGATTCACGGAGTGCCAGGTTCGGGGCCGTTTAGGATTCGACGCCGGTTGCGAAACTTTAGGTGCATGCCGAGTTGGTAACAGAACTCGTAAATCCACTGTTGCAACTTCCTATAGTTGCCAATGACGAAACCTACGGGGAATACGCTCTCGCTGCGTAAGCAGCCTTAGCCCTTCCCTTCTGGTACCTTCGGGTCCAGCAATCACCAGGGGATGTCCGTAAACCCAAAGTGATTGTCATATAGAACGGAATCGCCGTGCAGTACGTTGTGGACGAAGCGGCTAAAACTTACACAACTCGCCCAAAGCACCCTGCCCGTCGGGTCGCTGCGGGTTAACTCAATAGACACGGCTAAGCATGTAGTACCGACAGCGGAGTACTGGCGGACGGGGGTTCAAATCCCCCCGGCTCCACCACTTCATCATCTAAAGACGTCCACGGACGTCTTTTTTTGTGCCTGAGATCCAGTAAATACGCGGCCTCCAGCGCTTTTTCGGTCTTTCGAGAGTTTTTGAGTTCCAGCCATTCGGGTATTCCAGACGGTATTCCAGTTCATCCGGTGCTAATCTTTGGAATACCGAATCAGTGCCTGAGGACAATCTCATGCCTGCTCAAAACCTTCGCCTCTCCGATCGACAGCTCAAGGGAGTCAAACCCGCGTCCAAGGATTACGTCCTCACTGACGGTGACGGTTTGCAGCTCCGGGTACGCAGCAACGGCTCGTTGCTGTGGAATTTCAACTACCGCGAACCGGTGACCAAAAAGCGCATCAACATCGGCTTCGGGACCTACCCCGAACTGTCACTGGCGAACGCACGAAAGAAGGCAGTCGAGGCCCGCGAGCTGCTCGCCCAGGGCATCGATCCTAAGGTGCAGCGCAATTCGCTGAATGAAGCCAAACGCGCAGAAACGGAACACACCTTCGAGAACGTGGCCACCGCGTGGTTCGAGCTCAAGAAAGACTCGGTCACCCCGGCCTACGCCGACGACATCTGGCGGTCGCTCACACTGCACGTGTTCCCCGATTTGAAGACGACACCACTAGCGAAGATCACCGCGCCGATGGTGATCGCTTTGCTTCGTCCAATCGAAGCGAAAGGCAGCCTGGAGACGGTCAAACGTCTTAGCCAGCGGCTAAACGAGATCATGACCTACGGCGTCAACTCCGGCCTGATCTTCGCCAACCCGCTCACCGGCATCAGGGCGGTATTCAAGAAGCCCAAGAAAGAGAACATGGCTGCGCTTCCGCCCGAAGAGCTCCCCGAGCTCATGCTGGAGATCGCGAACGCCAGCATCAAACGCACCACCCGCTGCCTGATCGAATGGCAGTTGCACACGATGACTCGCCCCGCCGAGGCTGCGACCACCCGCTGGGCAGACATCGACTTTGAAAGGCGTGTCTGGACTATCCCACCGGAGCGGATGAAGAAGCGCCGCCCACACAGCATTCCGTTGAGTGATCACGCGGTCGCGCTGTTGGAGTCACTGAGGACTCACAGCGGCCATCGAGAATACGTCTTCCCGGCCGACAGAAATCCACGTACCCACGCCAATAGCCAAACCGCCAACATGGCGTTGAAACGCATGGGCTTCCAAGATCGCTTGGTCAGCCACGGCATGCGCTCGATGGCCAGTACCATCTTGAATGAACATGGGTGGGACCCGGAACTCATTGAGGTCGCCCTGGCGCACGTCGACAAGGATGAGGTGCGCAGCGCCTACAACCGAGCTGACTACATTGAGCGCCGGCGTCCGATGATGGCCTGGTGGAGTGGGTACATCCAGAAAGCCGCCACCGGTAGCCTGCTCGCCTCAGCATACGGCCAAGTCAGGGATAAGAACGTAGTACCGATCCGCTAGCGCCGTACAGCCACAATAACGACAGCAACAACTGAGCGCTCGGGATTCTGGGCAAGCAACCTCGCTTATCTGCTTCTAAGCGCGGGTCCATCCAAACAGGGCTGCAAAGCCGCCCTGTTTGGATGGACCTTACTTTGAAGAGCTAAAAGCCACGACGTTGTCCGGGATTTACCACGAAATTCCACCGATGGATAACCGCTTTTCACGTCCCCAAGAGTGCTGAATTTCGGCCCTTGACCGGTTTTATCCACAGGCGTAGAACTGGCCGTGCAAGCGCTGTCGATGACAGCACCCCAGGTGACCCGAACCTTAAAGGTCACGCCGCTCCCGCGGTGGTTCTCCCCAAGGGCGATTCGCATCCGGCAGCTCGCCCGGTCACCTCCCCGGTGATGGATGCCAACTACATATCATGGCCCTCGTGCGCCAGACGACACTTCCTATTGCGCTGCCCTGCAGCAACCTATCCGCTTGGCCGAATATTGCGCCAACCTGTGCCCGTCTCTTTCTCCTGGAAAGAGACGGGCGCTTCTAACACTGCTGCAGCTCTGATCGCACAGGGCTTTGCGGCAATTCCCCTCGTGACAATCGGCGTGACAAACGCCGATGTCACCAGCAACAGCCATGTAGATGATGGTGCCGCAGACCAGGGAATGGACTGCACCTGACTGACAGTCAGGCATGCCCCGGTCATCGCATTGCTGCGTTCACCCGGCTCAGGATCTTCAGGCGCTGGTCTCGTCAGCCAGTGCTGCCTCCACCCGCCCACCGGTAACGGTGTTTAGGAGGCCAGATCATGAGATGCCCTTGCTCCCGGACGTAAGGAGCCGCCAGTCCCGCGTAGAGGACATTCCCCACAGGTCGCAGGGGCCTTGATCCCTGATAACACTCAGCATTCTTGGCGGGATGACGTGGGGAAAGTTTTAAACGTTTTGGCTTCGAGAGGCGTTCGATCATGGCACTGGTGGGAAGGCGAGATGGACGTAATTTTGGCTACGGTCGGCAGTTGAGCTATGCCGGGCCACAGGCATTGAAAGATCTGTTTGGCGGTGGGCATTACGGGACCGTCAAAGCACACAGTGATCGCTGGCAGGCATTCGTGAAGTGGTGTCGCTCGGAGGATGGGCCGGGGTTTAACGATGCCCGGCTGATTGATCGGCAGACCTTGCTGGACTACGCCGGGCATCTGCGCCTCCAAGTTGACCAAGGTGAACTCGCCATCGCCACCGCGCAAAATCGGTTGTCCAGCGTGAACCGAACCATGGCCGCGCTTCGCGGTGATCAGTATGTGAAAGTGCCAAGCCCGAGCAAGGCGCTGGGAATGCGGCGCACCAGTGTTCGTTGCTCGGTTTCGCAAGGCCAAGACCGCGAACAGGTAAAACGGATCGTCGACGTGCTTTGCGAACATCAGCAGCCGCGCGCCGCAGCCATCGTGCAGTTAGCGCGAACCACCGGCATGCGCATGCGCGAGGCCATTTTGGCCGACCTGTCCCGATTGCAACGTGAAGCAGAGCAACTTGGCAGAATCAACATCCAGGATGGCACCAAAGGTGGCCGCTCAGGTGCATCGGCACCTCGATGGATTACGGTAGATGATCATGTTCGTGGCGCACTTAGGTTTGCCGAACAGGCCTCGCCCCACGGTAGCCGCAACCTGCTTGCTCCGAACGAAAGCTACCAGGACTTTCTGCGGGACACCGTCCGCCCCGCACGGGACATCATCCATAAGCACGACCTCAAAGGCTTCCACGAATTGCGGGCAGCCTATGCGTGCGAACGCTATGAGCAAATCACCCACCATCCCGCCCCCATCAACGATGGCCATTGCTATCAACTCGACCGACGTCTTGATCAGAAAGCCCGAGTACAAATCAGCTATGAGCTGGGGCATAACCGTATAGTCGTGGTGGCCGCTTACATTGGTGGTCGCGCATGATCACGGTATTCGATATGGAGCTGCTCCTGGCCGGCGTCCTGAATGGGTCGCATACCACGCGCCAACGCCACCTGCGTCAGGCGAAGGCAATCCAATCAGCGATCGCTGAACGGTGGCAACGCGACAATCCATGGACTTGGCAGAGAAAACACCTTGCGTGGTTTTTGAATCACCACCTAAACCAGCACACTCAATCGACGCGCTATTACTATTTGCTGACCATACAATTACTCACTCATCGCTTAGGAAAATCCTGGCAGTTCATCCTCTAAACGAAGGTCAAAAAACGGCCGATTCTGTTGGAAAAGTCGAATTTTCAGGAAGCGTGGCACTGAGCTTGGCCTTATCAGAGAACCTATTCACCACTGTTAAGCGGCTTTTCGGTCCTTCGTTAACCGTTGCTGCTTTGTCAGTGGGTTGATTTAAGGGTTTTTGCTTGAAACAGGCGTACCTATCCTGTGGCGGGTGGCCCTTGAGATGTAAGTTTGGCCAGTCGACGCAGGTTCTATACTGCTGCCGCCAGCGTGAATTCATCGGTCGCGCCACTCATGCCACGTAGTCGCAAGCGATCCAGTTTCAAGATGCGCTTGAGGTGGGCGAACAACATTTCGACTTTCTTGCGTTCGTGACGAGAGCGCACGTACTCCGGCGTCCCCGCGATGCGGCGAGCCACATCACGAGCCGCTTCATGAACGCTGCGGACGATCTTACGAAACGGAGCGTTCGGGCAGCACTGCGCCTTCATCGGATATTTCGCGCAGTCGGTTTGCGTGGATCGGAAGTTGATGGTGTTGGCTTTCGTGACGTGTGAGCGCTGGTTCTTGAAAGCACGCCATTCGCTACGTAATGCGTTACCAGCAGGACAGCGATATTCCTCAGCGTCTTTGTTCCAGCGGAAGTCTCTGCTCGAAAAACTGTCGTCCTTGCGCTCTGTTTTGTTCCACACCGGCACATGCGGCTCGATGTCTTTTTCCTCCACAATCCAGGCCAGCATCGGCGCGGTACCGTAAGCCGTGTCATCGATGAGGCGATCGGCTTAATGTCGAACTGTTCTTCGACCCGATCAATCATCGTTTTGGTGCTGTCGACCTAAGCCGTTCGATGTGCAGGTGTTGGCTCCACCGCTCAATCGGCAGAACCAGCGATACGCCAGGTTCAAATGGGCCTTTTCGCACAACCGCCGCACGGAGCGAATGCCATAGCAATAGCCGACGACCAGCATGCGGATCATCAATTCAGGATCAATCGACGGACGCCCAAAGCGGATGAGCTTAGGCTACTGCTGGCAGGGCAGTGCCCGAAGCGAATCGTTAGAGCGAACCACACCTAACCTTACCGTGCTGGATAGATGTGAAAGCGGTAAGGCCCTGTACGTTCCACGACCACCCTTGAGCCAGTCGAAAGTGAATGTGCCTTGAAGAACTTACCGACCCAAGTCCTCTTTCTAAAAATCTTCTTATCACCAGCCACATCCGTGGATACTGGCTCCCCTAACCCGAAATGCACCTCAAGTGTAGCTGGGGCTGCGTCATCTTCGTTGCCACCTCCTACAGCGTCTCTGGGTATCAGATCCCAGGCTTCGGTCAGGTACAAGTGATTGTTATTTATATTGCCCTGGGTAAGCGTGATCATCCGATAATTCATTTAAACTGCCTCTCTCTTCGTGCGACAAAAGCAATTAGACAAAACTGACATGAGCTGCACATAAATTTTTTGTATTTTCCGCACTGATATTACTACGCCCCCAGCGCGGCAATAAGATTTATTTATGGTCTAGGCATTAGCAATAACTCATCTATACCACTTTGGTTTTGTTTCGTATTCGTGGCTCTCGGGATGCCAAGTTTTCCAGCACGAATGTTGCCAAGTCGTACCATTCATTTACGAAATCACAAAGTATTTCAACTCCGTAACTTTCGATGCTGCCATCCTCATGTTGAACGGAGTGTTCCCTAATGAATAAATTTTTATCTTTCAAAAAATTCCAGCTTCCTTTTGAGTCCTTGTAGTGTACTAATGCGTCTCGTGGTGCGACGGCTAGGTGAATCCATTTTTCATAAGCTATTTCTATATGCTCAAGCAAAACATCAGGACCCTTTCGGTTTTTTACAACAGACATGAATCCCGAAGCGTCGCAATTTTTTTTCCATCTGCCCCAAATAGTATGACTGGCTATTCCCGGGTAGTAAAAATGCAAAACTCTAACCAGCTTATCCAGTGCAGACTTTATGGAGATAAGTATAGATGTCGCGTACGTGGCACCAAGAGTGCTCTGTAAATGCAGAGAAGGACTGCGACTTGATTCTGGAGTCGGTGGTGTATTGATTTCGAGCTCATCTACCCCCATCTCGATCATCCAGTTAAGATAGTGATTCAAATGCAAAGCCGGCGAGAAAAATGACGCCCCTGTTGCGTCAATTTCTTCATTGAGTTTTTTATATGTCTCATACCGTTCATCCGAATCAGAGCTTTTCGGATTTAACTGCGAGGCCATCCGCTCAACCACCATCTCCATCATAGAAGATAGTGAGTGGCCTTGTTTGCACCAAGGGGCAGACTCCCCTATACCAATCGCTAAAGCCAAGTGCAGTTGAATAACGGACTCAAGATCAAATCGAGATGACGCTAGTTTTTCAATGTAGGCGGATTTCATGGGATAGTATCTTAATAATCCAAGTATGCGTTCAATTTTAGCGCGACTCCAATTGTACCTCGTTACTGCTGGATTGAGCTGTGCGTTCCGAACTGTATTGCGTGGTTCAGTTGTATTGCGATTAGCCATGAACCATTATGACTACCTCAAACCGCACTCAACCTGTCGGATGACGACCGGCAGCAACTGGCCGAGGCTGTGTAAAAACGTTTTTGAGCGAGTCAGCCACTCAAAACTTTAATGAAAATCGTGCTTCTACGCGAAATCCAAATCAGCTGACGTGCCGATAAATTTCAGATTTAACGTAGGCGCGCACACTTTAATTTTGGCGAAGCGTTTTTACACACTCTGGGCCAGAAGCGGACGCTTGACGACGTCCGCTTAGGCCACTTGATACCGGTGAGCGTCGGTATCCTACTGAGGTCTGCGGCACCAATGAAAGATGATCCAGCTGACGGACGCCGGAGTTTATTGCTGCCGTGCTTCACCGCTCTCGGCATCATTAATTTTCATCAACTTCATCAACTTATCAACCCTCGCCGAGTGGTCACCAAGGATTCCGAAGAGGAAGAAGTCACCACAAGCTTCATTGATCCGACGAATAACTCCCTCTATGACCGACCGTGTAATGAACATCGTGGGGTTAGTCGGAGAATCTAAGTTAGCCATCGCTCTGACAGGCTCATAATACTTATTGCCATCCGCATCGGAAATCAAATTATTCAAGTAATAAACGGCATCCACAAGCGTTAAAAAACGCATTAGCTCAAACCCCGAATAAACAACACTTTCGCCATTATAGGTTTCAGTATAACTTTTAGTGCTCGCGAATATATTATAAAGCATCGCCAGGACCAGCGAATCGTTGTTGCTAGGACGGTAGACCTTCCCGCCATTGCTCACTAGTTCAAGACTCTGGAGCTCACCGAGCGCCTCATGTTTCTCACCGATACCCGGCTTGCTTTTTGAATACCTGCGAACTAACGTGTAACTACTATTTACCATGATGGAGTAGTTGTCAAACAGCAGCTGACCCAAACTATCAACATACGCCGAGGTATCAATTTTATTTTTATCATATAAGTCATCAGCCGATATCACAACCCAGAATGCATGGTCCTTTACGGCAGAGAACCTAATCGCATATAAAAGCGGCAAATTATACCTTGCGGCGAATCGTCTGCGCTTCTCAATGTCTGATCTACTGCTTTTGAATTTAAACTTTTCAGTGCTTTTCACTTCAATCATGCAATTAAAGGCTGGTGCATCCATACTGCTCATGTTGGACAGGAATGAGCCCGCATGAAAAGTAGCCTGGAAGTCCGGAGTGATCTCATCATCACCGACAATTGGCGTCTGATTAAGTGGGGTTATTGAACTACAGCAGTTAAGCATTTTGCAGAGCAGCGCAAACTCATCCTCTTGTGACAAGCCACTGATAATCCTTTCCACAGTTTGAATTTTGTCTTCCGGGACAAGTTTTTTCAAAATCATCTCAAAAGTAGCCGCCGGGGCTATTCCTTTGAGCTCCTTGATACGCTTAGCCAACTCGACATCTGATACATCACGAATATGCTGTGTCACAACAGTCACCAATCCTTAGTCTTAGCTTTAAGACATATCTTGAGCTACGAGCTACCCTTCTCGTCAAGCAGCGGCCCCTAAAATATACTGGTCAACGCGGATTGTGCTTGTCGGACGCCATGAACGCCCCTAGTTTCGTAGACACCCTGACCTGCTGCTAAGGCTCGGAGTTGCCCTTCACGGTGAGTAGAAATCGGCCCAAAGTAGAGGTTCATGACGTGACCGCTTCCCCGATAGCTGCCGGTGGCGGTAGACTAAAAACGGCCGAAAGCGGTCAATCGAAGAGTCTACGAAAGTGGGGGCGATTCAGTCTGCGGATTAAACACAATGCATTGCCCTGAGTGTTATCGACGCACCCCGCTAGCTGTTTTTGGCCAGCGTCTCGGGATCAGAAGGTGATAGCTCCGTTCTTATAAACACGCGGCAGACATACTCGCCTTCCCGTGTGAATTTCAAGGTGTTCCGAAATAACTCATGGGAGTTAGCGATCCTGGCTGGAGAGTAATCGAGTTCCGTCTCAGCTGTGTTCACACATGTACTTGCGGAGGCACCTAAAAACCCACCTCCGGCGGAAAAATCAATTATGTGACTACGAAATGAGTGGGGGCGGTCTGCTAGGTACTGTGTTTAAGGAAGAATAATTGAAGGTGATGCGAGGATGGCAGTTTCAGTTTTGAGATATCCCTATCATCCTTATAAAAACAGATTTTTGTGCATCTATAGTTATAGATGCACTCAAAATTTTAAAGAAATTTACAATCCGTCTTTATTGTCTTTAGGGGGCTCTGAAGTGATCGAGTTTTTCTGAGGCTCCAAATATGTGACTTGACCTAGCTCCGTCAACAACTTGGAGTTTATATTTAAATTTCCATCTTTGATATTGTAGTACCAGATGGAGTCTTTATCCTTTCTGAAGGCGCAAGCCTTGGTAGTATTTTCCTTGTCTTTTAAAATCACCCAGTGGCAACTCTCCATAAACGTCTCTGAAAGCTTTATCCCGACTTCCTGCGACTTCTGGTATGATGAAAAACATAGAAATATTATATAGAGCAATAGTAGCAGACCAACTGGAGTGTACTGCAGCGCGCTTTTTATTTGATTGAAGTGGCTCGGAGCATTCGCTATCGCTGAACCTGGGCTCATAAATTTTGCTGTAGCCCATGTGGCGGTCAAAAAAACAATTATGATAAAAGTTAATAGCGACATCAACCTTAAATGGTCATAAAAAATCTCAAATGTGATAAGGCCGCCATCGTATAATATCTTGTCGATTGATGGCTGGCTGAATTCTGGATTAATGCCGAACTCTCGCATGAATGCACTATTTTGGCTTGTGCCAGCGGCATAGACACATCCAGTTATTAGCAGGGCACTACTAATTGGCTCAACGATTTTCATGGGATTTTCCTATCTCCAACACGTTGATGCCGAACTCGAAGCCTTCGAGCTTTTCAGTATCTACTTTTGTAATGCTTAGATTTAGACTCTTCTTGACCTCAGTGATTGAGTGATCTTGACTTTCAATACTTTCAGCTTGAGAACCAGCAGCCTTTGCAATTGATTTTAGCTTCTGGGATACAGTTGGGGTTTTGTATCTATCAGTAAATATGTCGCCTTTATCTTTCTTTACAGTTAGTGTCGGTACTGCCTCATTGTTAGTCAGGCTTGCTATCTCCTCAGCCTTTACTTGCCCAGTAAGTAATAGGCAAGACAAAACGCAAGCAAAAATTTGATTTGTCAGGGCGTCGCCAATGAGTGGTATTCTGCACCACATATCACCTGGAGACATAAATTCAGCTTGGCAGGTGACTATGTCACTCTTCCCCAAAAGTATTGCGCTTTCGATTAATTGCGTTAATTGACTTAAATCGGAAAACTCTTCGCTAAGAAGCATCTCGCTAAGGCTTTTGATTAGTGCGACATTTTGAAAGAGCTTGCCTACAGCAAGCGCATTTACACGATGACTGGTTTTTATTTTATTTGAAAAAAATAGTGACTCGCCATCTGTGAAAAATGGATAAATCAGGTGAAAGATTTTTTCCTTGTGATTGTTTAAGGACGTAACTGTTTGTTGGCCACTTGTAGCTTTTCTAACTGCGCCTGGTAGCTCAGATCGAGAGATTGAGGGCCCCCAGATTACGCGCTTTCTCAGTTTATAATTTAAGGAGGAACGCTCAAATCCTGGTGTACCATCTTTTTTTGTGATTGGTACACGAATGGGCACCTGATCGATATACGGAATAGTTTCGCTGCAAATTCCGAAACTATAACCATCATCCTTTTCATTTCGCGTAACAATGAGATCTCCGCACTTGATTTCATTCGCAAATCGTCTGATTTGACTTAGGACATTGAATCCAGATCTATTGAGTTTGCGGCTCTCTTTTCCGTCTGTATTATCGCGGAATTCACTGTATTTTTCGTTGGTTAATAATTGTGCTTTAAGAAATTCTTCAGTGGGTAACTCATTGGGAATGTTTCCGCCATAAGCTCTTTCCAAGTGCTCGATTGCGATTACACCTCCTGCACGAAAGTGCTTAGCATATTTCCCTTTTTCTGCACGTATAAACCATACGTTTTGTTCTTTGGTGAGGAGAGCGATCTTCAAATTTTGCAGCATGTTAAATCCCTTTAATTCAGGCTTATGTTCTTATCTAGATAGTTGGTGATGAAGGTGAGGTTAGACCTTTCCTACAATCGTATGGGCGGCATGATGGCAGGATGGCAGGATGATGGCTATGCAAGATGTGATGGGGGCCTCATGCGGGCGACGCGCACGATCCGGTCACTATCTCGAATAACGCGCGGTAACGGCGAGTGATACTCCCTTCTTTTCGTATACAAATTACCGAGTGATTTGGATCGCACGCAGCCGTTACGCCCGCCGACCGGCACTGGAAGACCTGTTTGTAGCCGGCCCACTTCGCCACGCTCAAAGGATAGAGCGAACGCTGGCAAGCAATTCGGCCAGCAGACAGGGTGTGAGAGAAAAACACAAAAAAACCCGCGCAAACAACGAAAACTCTTACAATCCAAGGCCGGATTTCCTACACATTTTTTGCCCCCACTGATACCCAAGAGATAGCCCTGTGAGTGACTCAGACAGCTCATCCGCGCCACTGGTTGACGTAGTGAAGCTTGCCGCATCCCTTCAGCGTTTCGCAGATGATCGCGACTGGCAGCAGTTCCACTCCCCCAAAAATCTCATCCTGGCGCTCACTGGCGAGGTAGGAGAGCTGTGCGAGATTTTCCAATGGATGAGCGATGCCGATTCGCTCTCCGTAGCTAAAGATCCCGAAATCGGCCTAGCCGTAAAAGACGAATTGGCGGACGTACTGATGTACCTGGTTCGCCTGAGCAGCGTGCTCGGCATCGACCTCAACGAGGCGGTGACACGGAAACTCGCCTCGAACGGCCAGAAGTACCCCGTGGATAAAGCCAAAAGCAGCAGCAAAAAGTACGACCGACTCTGAATAATTCCAATCTAAGGACAGCCCGTGATCGTCTACGCTGCGACCAAACAGCAATTTCTTAAAGACAACGATAACGATGACATTGAGGAGGTGATCCTCAGGCATTACAAGGAAGCTACCGGAAAGAATGTTGGCACATCGGAAATCAGGTCGTGGCAAGGATCCCTAACGTACATGGCCAAGGTCCTTAGAGATGAGGGCCTGCCGAGCGATGCAGGCCTGGCCATTGAATTGCACATTCCGCAGTCGTCGAAGCGAATCGACTTTCTACTCACCGGTCGCGACGAAAACCAGGCAAAAAAGGCCGTACTGATAGAGCTGAAGCAATGGAGTAAGGCCAACGCCACAACCAAGGATGCCATCGTCAAAACGGCGTTGGGTGGCGGCCTCATTGAGACCATTCACCCGTCCTATCAGGTATGGTCCTATGCAGCGCTGCTGGAAGGCTTCAACGAGGCGGTGTATGACAAAAGCATCGAAATCCGTCCGTGTGCCTACCTCCATAACTACGTCAGCGACGGCGTCATAGATTCAGCTCACTATGAGCCCCACATCAGCAAGGCTCCGCTGTTTCTGAAAGGCCCGGAAGAGCTCAGTAAACTCAGAAGCTTTCTGAAAAAGCATATAAGTCATGGCGACAACAAAGAGGTTCTTTACGAGCTGTCTGAAGGAAAAATTCGCCCGTCCAAGGCGCTAGCCGAAGCGCTCGGTGGGTTGATGAAAGGCAAACCCGAGTTCGTATTGATTGACGATCAGAAAGCAATTTTTGAGTCGGCGCTGGCGGCGGCAAGCGAGGCCTCGGACCAAGCCCCCAAGGTGATGATCATTGAAGGTGGACCGGGTACCGGGAAGACCGTTCTGGCTATCAATCTGCTGGTGAGGCTCACCGAATTGAAGCTGATGAGCAAATACGTCTCCAAGAACGCAGCCCCGCGCAAGGTCTACGAGAGCAAACTGGTTGGCACCATCAAGCGCAGCCATTTCTCGAATTTCTTTTCAGGCTCTGGGGCATTCATCGACACTGAGCCCAACACATTCGATGCGCTTATCGTGGACGAAGCTCACCGGCTGAATGAGAAAAGCGGGCTTTATGGAAACCTTGGGGAAAACCAGATCAAGGAGCTGATTGATTCAGCGAAATGCTCAATTTTCTTCATTGATGAAGACCAGCGTGTAACCTTGAGCGATATCGGCAGCAAGCAGGCGATACGCGCCTTTGCAAAAGCCAAGGGTGCTGTGGTTGAAGAACACGTGCTTTCTTCGCAGTTTCGCTGCAGTGGTTCTGACGGTTACCTAGCATGGCTGGATGACATGCTAGGCATTCGCTCGACGGCAAATCCGACGCTTGAGACTCAAGAGTACGAGTTTAAGGTGTTCGACTCACCTCAGGCGATGCATGAAGCAATCAACGAGAAAAACCACGGAAACAAAGCTCGTGTGGTCGCAGGCTATTGTTGGCCTTGGCTGAGCAAGAAAGACTCCACCGCTGCTGATATCGTCATTGGAGACTACAAACGCCAATGGAACCTGGATCAGGATGGCAGCCTATGGATCATCGCTGAGAACTCCATCGAGCAAGTTGGCTGCATTCATACCTGCCAAGGTCTGGAAGTCGACTACATCGGGGTGATCATCGGGCCAGACCTAGTCGTACGTGACGGTAAGGTAGTGACATCCCCGGATGAGCGCGACAAGCACGATAAATCGATTCGCGGCTGGAAAAAAATGATGAAAGAGCAACCTACGCTCGCGAAGAATGAAACAGACCTGATCATCAAGAATACATACCGAACCCTGATGACACGCGGGATGAAGGGTTGCTACCTGTACTGCACCGACAAAGAGACTGCGCAATACTTCGAGAGTCGGCTTAGCCAACACAGCAATCATTGACGCTATCGTTTGCTAGGAGCCCCTGTACGTGCGAGTGGGGACATCGTAC
Organism: Pseudomonas algeriensis; assembly: GCF_048847255.1. Classification (NCBI taxonomy): domain Bacteria; kingdom Pseudomonadati; phylum Pseudomonadota; class Gammaproteobacteria; order Pseudomonadales; family Pseudomonadaceae; genus Pseudomonas; species Pseudomonas algeriensis. The sequence continues at coordinate 268,741 of NZ_JBKKRK010000006.1, forward strand.
GCGCAGGGGCAACAATCAACAGCGCGACCATTTGCTTGATAGATTCGATCCCGATTCGTTTATGGGGCGGAGCTCAAAAAGCACCGTCCATCGGAATCCAGAGCACGCAGCGTTCCAACTGGTATTCCAAGCAAGTTGACCAATAAATTATTAACTAGAAAAAACAGATAGATACCGACTTGTTTCAAATTACCCCGGCCCACCATTTTGTCTTCCCAGAAAGACCCAGAAAAGCCGTAAAGCCTATAGAAATCAAAGCTTTACGGATTTTTTCTTGCCCGCGTTTTCCCACCTAGTCCCAGGACATCCCACGGTTGACGGGGCATCTATGGGGCAAAACGCTCATCAGCTCGCTCGGAGAGGATGTGCCCCCAATGCCCCTGAAAGACACCAACTGCCGCAACGCAAAGCCTCAGGACAAGCCCTATCGCCTGTACGACGAACAAGGTTTGATACAGAGCGAGGACGGTTCTGTTGCGCGAGCGTTCTCAGGTCGCGAAACATGTGCGAAGACGGCGCAAAACCATGAAGTAGCAGAGTGGTTGGTTTATGAGGAACGCCGGCCCTCCCGATAAAACATTTGTTGCCAGCGACAGTGATGAATCGATAGTAAATATCAGCTGACGTCGCATGGCCGCCCCGGACGTTCTCGCGACACCAGCCCGCAGGAAAATTCCGGGGAGTCGACGTTCCAATATTAGAGGTTCGGGTCCAGCACAATGACGCCTTGAACTTCCCTTCGCTCCAATAACGCGTGCGCCAGCCCCGTTTCGCTCAAGGGTAACGTCGCGCCGATGACTGGTCTGATCAATCCATCTGTAACGCCATCAGCGAGGAACTGCAAAGCCTCGCGAATCAATGTTGGGCGCTGGAAGAATGCCGGCAGGTACATGCCGGCCAAAGTTTGCGCTTTGGCCATCAACCGACGAGGCGGCAACGCCTTGCCTGGCCCCCGCGTGGAGCCCACCACCACACAACGTCCCAGCATGGCGAGACACTCAAAGTTCTGATCGAATACCTCGCTGCCGATGGTTTCGAGGATCACATCAACTCCACGTCCCTCGGTCAGCTCAAGCACGCGTTCCGGCCACTGAGGAGTGTCGTAGCTAATGGCATAGTCGGCCCCAAGACCGCGCACGAATGCGCGTCGGCTTTCAGTGCTGGCCGTACCGAAAATTGTCTTTGCGCCCATGGCTTTAGCAATCTGCACAGCCAGACTGCCAACCCCCCCGGCGGCGCCTTGAATCAAAACGCTTTCACCAGACTGTAAATGCGCGCATGTGCGTAGAGCTAGAAACGCAGTCACTCCCTGACAAGGTAAACCCGCCATGGCGACGTCGTTTGCTGACTCATCCAGCGTTACCAGCATGTCAGCACGAGCAATAGCCTGTTGTGCGTATGCGCCTTTAGGCATCAAGGCCATGACTTTGCGCCCGACAATGCCAAGGTCAACGCCCTCCCCTCTCTGCGAAACGCGTCCGACGACCTGAAGTCCGGCGACATGCGGCAGCGTGACACCTCCAACGCGTGTTTCGGGCCGGTTATACATGCCCAACCGCTCACGAATATCTGGAAAATTCACCCCGATCGCAGAGGTGTCTATCAACACCTCTCCGCCCCCCGGCGTGGGCGTTGGCAAGTCGACGTAATCGAGTACTTCGGGCCCGCCGAAGCTACGGAACTGAATCGCTTTCATCATCTGAGGTCCTGGATTCTTAGCACGTCAGATCTGTGAACGCAGGCCTGACTTGGAGGCTGATCGGAGGCGCGGTATGTGCTGCCGAGCAAATCGCCACAGCATTGTTTCGGCTATTTCACCCCATTGAGAAACAGCGTGGCGTGTCTCAAAAACAGATCCGGGTATTGATAGATCGCGCCATGGTTTGAATCCGGGTAGATCACCAGTTGGGCGTTGGGCAAAGTCTGCTGCAAGGTCACGTCATTGGCCGTATAGAAGACAATGTCATGGCTACCGGCGACTATTAACGTCGGTTGCTTGATGCTTTTCAGATAATCATCGGCATTGTCGGCCGGTACTCCCCAGGCCGCGATGGCGGCTGCTTGTGCGGGTGCAGTCTTGCTATCGACATCGACATCGCGATTGACCTTACGTGAGCGCAGACGGGTAAGGAACTCATGTCCGGCGGCCTGGCTTTCAGCGGTCTGGGTAAAGAAAACGTCCAGCAGCAGTTCATCCGGTACGGCTCGTTTTTTTGCCAGATAGCCCTGGAATTCCGGCGTCAGCGATTCCATACCAACTCCACCGCGAGGTGATGAGCCAACCAGAATCAGGCGACGTACGAGGTTCGGATGATCAAGCGTCACTTGCTGTGCGATCAGACTGCCCATGGAAAAGCCCAGCAAGTCAGCCTTTTTCACGTTCAGTGCCTGGAGCAGGCCGACGGCATATTTGGCCATGCCTTCGATAGTGTTCGGCACTTCACCGCCGGAACTGGCGACGCCGGCATTGTCGAAGAGGATAATTTCCCGATCACGGGCAAAACCGTCGATGACTTTAGGATCCCAGCTGTCCAGGTTGCCAACGAAATGCTGGAGAAATACCAGTGGCACGCCACTGGGTTTGCCGAAGCGACGATATGCCAGGCGCACGCCGTCGACTTCGATGAACCGCGTAGGAGCGGTTTGATGGGTGTAGCTTTGAGCAGCTTTGTCTGCGGGGGTGGTGCTCGCCTGAACGGTCAGTGTCGAGCACGTAGCCGTCAGCGCGACGATGGCCAGGGTATGGCGCAACGCCCATCGGGTGTTGAGAACGGTCATGTAGAAATACCTGACAAAGACGAGTTGGTTTAGGGTCCGTCCTGACTGATTGCCGGTCGGGACGGAGCAGGATCAGACCGGATTTTTTACACTTGGACGTTGCTGCACGTTTGTCTGCCATGCCAACAGCGCGCTGCATTGATCGGGAATCGCAATACTCGCGAAACCGGCGAAAATAAGCCCAGCAAATACCGTGATGTCGGCCATGGAAAAATGCTCGCCAGCGATATAGGGCTGGCTACGCAACACCTGATCGAAGTAGTGCATCCCAGCCACCGCTTTGTTGCGTTGACGGTTACCCCATTCGATACGACCTTCCCATTCAGGACTCTTATATGGCTGAAGTGCGGCACCGAGCCCCGGCGTGGCGTGGTGGAAGTAATAGCCGACCGGATCCGCCAGCTCGGACTCCGCGCGCTTTTGCATCATGTGGATAATGGCCTTTTCCTTCGGCGTCTTGCCGGTGAGAATCGGGTTGCCGTCCAGATTGTCCAGATACTCGGTGATTGCGGTACATTCGGAAATGTTGGTGCCGTCATCCAATTGCAGAACTGGGACGGTCCCCAGAGGGTTGATCGCCAGGAACGCGGGTTGCTTGTGTTCCGCTGCGGGCAGGTCGATCTTGATGAACTCTATTTGCGAGCCCAGGCCTTTTTCGGCCAGAACGATACGAATGCGCAGCGGGTTAGGAAAACCAGGAATATCAAAAATCTTCATACGAGCTCCATACTATCTATCTACCTATCGATAGGTATAAGCTACGGCAAGAATATTTTCACTGTCAACGTCTATCTATCGATAGAAAGGTAAAGTTGTGACGACGGATACGCGAGAAATGATCATGGCGGCTGCCCGAAAAATGGTGCAGACCCGAGGCTACAACGGCTTGAGCTTTCGTGAACTGGCCAAAGAGGTCGGCATCAAGAGCGCGAGCATTCACTACCACTTCCCTACCAAAGGTGACTTGGGTGCGGCTTTGGCCAAACGTTACACCGAGGATGGTCTTGAGTACCTTGATGGTCTACGCGCCCATTCCGAAGATCTGAATGTGTGGATGAAGGGTTACACCGACGTATTTCGCATGGCACTGGTCAATGACAATCGCATGTGCCTGTGCGGGATCATGGCTGCCGAATACGATGACTTACCACCAGAGGTGAGGACAGAGGTCGACGGCTTTACCGAACTGAATGTGCGCTGGTTGACGGAAGTGTTGTCTGTTTGCCGGCCACAGTTGAGCCTCGAGGAACGACAACATCAGGCACTGGCGATCTATGCGGCGGTGGAAGGAGCTCAGTTGATCGCTCGGGGGCGTGATGACATTAGCGTTTTTGACAAGACAATCGAGACGTATCGCTCGGCAGGTCTATTGCCTTAAGGTTCGCTGTCTTGTCGACACGCCTTGATTGAGGCGCCATACCTGCAGCGACGCGGGCAATCGCTGCAGGTACCGCAATGAAAATCGATCAGGTGACTAACGACGCCGGCATCATCTCCAGTTCGACGATGATTGTTACGCTTGCTTTAGCTGAGGCATATACGCGGCAAGTTCAGCAGGATCAGTTGTCGGTGGGTTGAGCTCTGTGTTGATGGTTGAACCGCCTATGAATCGTTCGAAGATTTTCCAGCCGTGTTCAGTTCGACGCAAGCGATCCATCATGGGCGAGTACAGCCAGATGCCTGGCAAATCACCGGGACTATCAATGGCCTGCCCATCTCCCAGCATCGCTGCCAACTCTGGCGTGGCGTAGCGCACAAGCAAATTCTGATATCGCACCACTACTCCATCCTCATCGACATCAACGATGTGATTGGTAGCGTGTCGGCTGACCCCTGGGATCAGGTATGGGTAGTCCTTCTCGAAAAACTGTCGGATCTCATCGTGCCCACGAATGGTGCCATGGAAGTGGTAGGCGACGGCGTCCGGTAGAAATGCATCGACCATGGCCTCAACATCCCAAGTCTCAAACCACCAATTGACCCTGTTCACGAAGTCGATCGCGCTGATTCGCTCCGCTGTATCGACGCCACTCTGGGGCGAAATTCTCGGAAAAGCTTTCATGAGTACTTCCTCATTTCAGGTAGGAATTTATATGTGCAATTGCACATCTGACCCGCAAAAAAAATTTCATTTGCCACCGGTTTGCTCAAGAAGCGAGTTACGAATGTGCACAGCTGCGGCCTCACCGATTTGATCCTCACGCTCAAGCTGCGCAGCTTTCCAATGAGGTTCAGCCTCCTTGAACTTCGCTCGTCCTTGCGCTGACAGTGAGAGTCTGATGGCAGATCGCGGCCCTTCGGCATGGCTAGCGACATAACCTTCGCTCTGCAGCGGCTTCAATGCCCGAACCAACGTCGTTCGTTCCATGACCATCACCTCCGCCAGTTCGGCGATCATGATCCCGGGATGTTCATTGATCAGTGCAAGAACGGAAAACTGCGAGACAGTAAGGCTCGCAGCAGCCAGATGCCGGTCGTAGAGGCGGGTGAGCAGACGCGCATGGCGTCTTGCGGCGAGACAATGACAAAGGTCGGCGTCATGGGGGCTTTTCATGACGCCCATAATATGTGCATATACACACCAGTCAAGTACAAATATTGAGACACCGAGACTTGCGCGGTGCCAACGAAACTCAGAAAGGTCGGTAAAACTGTCGCAACGGCCCCAGATCGCCCGTGTTCGCGGCATTCGCAAACCTAATTTACGAGGCTGGAAATTTATGTCCGAAACACGAGAACTCTACGGCGCGTCAACGGGGAACAGTATTCGAGCTGCGATCGCCCTTGCTGAAGCGGGCATAGAATTTACCCCGAGGTGCCTTGATCTGCGCTCGGGCGATCAGCGTGCCCCGGAATATCTGGCGCTTAACCCGTTAGGTAAGGTTCCGACGTTTGCCGATCACAGCGTTTCCCCCGCCCTAGTCATCAATCAATCGAACGCAATTATTCAATACGCTGACGAGCAGGCGCCTGGTCGGCTGTCGCCCGAAAGACCGAGCGCTCAACGATATAGGGTTTATGACCGGTTTTATTTCTTCGTTACGGATGTTATCGCTCCTAGCCACAGCGCTTTTTTCCTGCGCCAGACAGGGCAACAAGACGCCTCTGCGCCACTGGATCGAAGAGCGCTGGAGCACCTGCTGATGGCGGAAGCTTTCCTTGAAGGCGAGTACATGGCGGGCGACTTCTTCTCAATGGCCGATATTTCGGCGTTTACGTTTGCAAGATCGGTGCACGGCCAAATTGACTGGGAAAAACTGCCCCGTATGACACGCTGGCTGGCGTTGATAGAAACCCGGCCTGCAGTGAGGCTGGGTTTGCAGGCGTTTGAATCTGCGCCGTCGTTGCGAAAATAATCGTTCAGCGCCATGTCTTGATTTTCGCCTCCTGCAACAACGCCACCTCCCCCCTAAGGTACCGCTGATTTCCCCGAGCTGAATTATTCGCTGACAATGATTATTGTCATAATCTAATTATATTACGGCAATAATAATTTCCAACGACATGTTCGGTTGGAACCTAAGAGAGAGAAAACGATGACAAGCCCCACTATCCTCATTACCGGCGCCAGCGGTTTTACCGGCCGGAGAACCGTTGAGATATTGCGTGAGAAAAAATACGCGGTACGTGCGCTGGTCCGCACGAACGATGAACGAGCGGACAGATTGCGCCAACTGGGTGCCGATGTTGTGGTCGCAGACCTGCTGGACTTGAACGCAGTTCGAGCAGCGCTTGAAGGCATCAAGCGAGCTTATTTCGTTTACCCAATCGCACCTGGCTTGATCGAAGCGACTGCCCACTTCGCTCTCGCTGCTAGAGAAGCCGGGGTAGAGTCAGTTGTAAACATGTCTCAAATTTCGGCACGTCGCGTGGCCAAGAGTCACGCAGCCCTCAACCACTACACAGCCGAGCGAGTGTTTGACTGGTCGGGCCTGGATATGACCCACTTGCGGCCCACTTACTTTGCACAATGGCTGATCTACCCGCACTGGCGAAAACACATTGTTGAACACAGCGAGATTCGCCTGCCGTTTGGTTCAGGTCGTCACGCGCCGATCGCAGCAGAGGATCAGGCTCGGCTGATCGCTGCCATCCTGGAAAACCCGCAGCCCCACAAGGGCAGGACGTACCCGTTGTACGGTCCGGTGGAACTGAACCAACAGGCCGTAGCTGACGAAGTCGGCAGAGTATTGGGTCGTGACATCAAATACGTGGCGATAACACTGGATCAGTACCGCAAGGAGTTGCAGAGCGACGGCATACAGCCTTTCCTCATTCAGCATCTGCTGGAAGTTGCCAAGGATTACCAGCAGGGTGTGTTCGCCGGTGAGGATTCCATTATTGGCGAAATCACGGGACAGCCACCGATGACTGTTCAAGCGTTCGTGACCTTACACAAGGATCTGTTCAGCAGATAAAACCCTTGTCGAATTGCGATAAGCGATGCTGCAGCCAGACACCCGGAAGCCAACCTGCCTCCGGGTGTCACATTTCCAAAGGCAAGTATCCCCAGATGTGCACTCACCAACTATCCGCCTCAGGTGACGAGTCACTGAGCTCCGTCAGGACGTTTGAGCCGGGCCTGGTTTGCACAGGCCAGGAACGTCTCGATGACCTGGCTGCGGCGTTCGGCGAGGCAGTAAAGGTACGTCTCTGTATGCACCGGATCCCCTTCGATACGAATGGCTTTGAGGTTTGCACCTGGGATGTACTCGGCCTCGGACACAACACCCAGGCCGATGCCCCTGGCGACTGCTTCCCGTAGTGCCTCTCGACTACCGATCTCCATGACCATACGCGGCGTCACGTCCCGTTCGGCCAGCGCCCGCTCAAATGCCAGGCGTGTCGTCGAGCCTTGCTCGCGGCGTAACATCGGCTGCCCCTGTAGTTCTTCCAGGCGTACGACATCTCGCTGTGCCAGCGGATGCTGGTGATGAGCAAACACGATTACCCGGTGCCGGGCATAGAGCGTGGAGTGGAACGACGGATCTTCATGCAGGCCTGCGAGGACTCCGATGTCTGTCACGTAGTTTTCCAAGTCCGCCAACACCGAGGCCGAGTTGCCCACCCGGATCGACAGCTCTACCTGGGGGAACTCGCGACGATAAGCATCGACCATTTCGATGACGTGAAACGGGCCAACCGCCCCCAGTCGCAACTGTCCCCTGACCATTGTCCCGGAGTCACGCAATAAGCCATGCGCTTCGGCTTCAAGGGCCATCAACTGCTGAGCGATAGGCAACAGTTGGCGGCCAACCGTCGACAGCTCGGCGCGGCGCCCACGGCGGTGGAACAACTCCAGGTTATGCAAGCGCTCCAACGCCTGTATCTGCGTGGTGACCGTCGGTTGGCTAAGCCCAAGTGATCGTGCCCCCGCGCTGAAGCTTCCCTGACGGGCCACAGCCAGAAACGCGCGCAGCTTACTGTTCGACATCCATAGACTCCCTCAATACTTTTTCGTGTAAACCAATATTGAATCGATGGCATGACGGTCACATTACAAAAATAAGGTAAGCGGCATACCCAACCACGACTCGGATATGCCATGAAAATTCTTCGTAAGCTGTTTTGCGCTGCCAGTGTGTCCCTACCGCTGCTGATCAGCAGTGAAGTATCTGCCGAGACGGCGCTGAGGATCGGCCTGATTCCATCCGAAGATTCTCAATCGATGATCGAGAGCAGCCAACAGGTGCTCGACCAGTTGCAGGCGAAGTTGGGCATGCCCGTCAAGCCGTTCGTGGCCACCGACTACAACGGTGTGATCGAGGCGTTGCGCTCCAAGAAGCTGGATGTTGCTTACCTTGGGCCATTTTCCTACGTGCTTGCCAGCCAGGTGGCCGACGTGGAAGCGTTCGCCGTGGCAGTCACTAAAAAAACCGGCAAAAGTGCCTATCGCAGCCTGATCGTGGCCCGCTCCGACAGCGGCCTGAAGTCTCTGGCCGACTTGAAGGGTCATACGTTCGCTTTCGTCGATCCAAGTTCGACGTCCGGTCACCTCTTTCCCAAAGCAGGTATCGAGAAGGCTGGTTATCAGCCGGACAAGCTGTTTTCCCGCGTGATTTTTTCTGGCTCGCACGATGCGAGCATCCTGGCCGTGGCCAACGGCAAGGTGGACGCTGCCGCTGTGGCTGACCGCATTCTGGCTACCGCGACGACGCAGGGCGAAGTCAAACCGGACGAGTTACGCGTCGTCTGGAGCTCATCGGATATTCCCGAATCCCCGATGGTTTGGCGCAAGGATCTGGATCCGGCGCTGAAGCAGAAGCTGACCGCTGCACTGGCCGAGGTCAAGGATATTCCCTGGGGCGATCAAGGCATGCTCAACGGTTTTCAACCCACCCGCGACGGCGCGTACGACGTGGTCCGGGAGACCGCCAAGGTACTCGATCTCGACCTGAGCAAAATGAAATGATCAGGGTTCATCAACTCACCAAGCACTACGGGGACAACCCCGTGCTCAGAGGCATCGACCTGCAGATCGGAGCCGGTGAGTTCGTCGTCGTGCTTGGGCAATCAGGTGCTGGAAAATCCACGCTGCTGCGTTGCATGAATCGGCTGGCCCAGGCAGATGGTGGCGAGCTTCACATCGCTGGGGTCGACGCAATGCAGTCACGTGACGAGCGCGCCCTGCGTCGTCAGGTGGCGATGATCTTCCAGCATCACAACGTGGTACCGCGCCTTTCGGTGTTGAAAAACGTACTCACTGGACGCCTGGGATCGCTGTCGACACTGGCCTCGGTACTCCAGCTGTTCAGTCGAGCCGACGTGGAATTAGCGCAACAATGCCTGCGCCGAGTAGAGCTGCTGCACAAAGCTGACGCGCGCACCGACTCGCTGTCGGGTGGGCAAATGCAAAGGGTCGGGATCGCACGCGCACTCGCCCAGCAACCCAAGGTAATTCTCGCTGACGAGCCCGTTGCCAGTCTTGATCCAAAGACGGCGCGGCTGGTCATGCAGTACCTGCGTGATGCCAGTCGCGAGCTCGGCATTACCGTGGTGTGCAACCTGCACCAAGTCGATTTCGCAAGAGAGTTTGGCGACCGAATCATCGGCCTTGCCCATGGTCGCCTCGTTTATGACGGTGACGCGAGCGGTCTCGATCAACCCACGCTAAATCGTATCTATCCAGCGACAGGCGCGGATGACAATGCGACGGACATTGGATGCTCCTCGCCGCTGCGTTACAGCAATAGCTTGGGAGGCTGACATGCGCACTGAAAATTACCGCTGGATGGTTAAAACGCCGGACAGCCTTCGCGGCTGGGCTTCAACAGCCTCGCTGGTATTGATATTGATGGTCGTTTTGCACTGGAGTGCCAATGGCGCTCAGCTCAGTTGGGGGGAGTTGGCGGCTGGCCTTCCGCAAATCGGCGATTTCCTGTCTCGGTCAGTGCCACCCAACCTGGATATCTTGCCCAAGTTGATAGCGCCGGCTCTGGAGACCTTGCAGATCGCAATCTGGGGCACGCTCCTGGGTATCCTCTTCGCCGTGCCGCTGGCCTTTCTCGCTGCACGTAATCTGCAAAGCAACCGCTGGCTGTATCAAGGAACCCGACAAGCGCTCAACGTCATTCGCAGTATCAACGAGCTGATCCTCGCGCTGGTCTTTGTCTCCGCTGTGGGCTTGGGACCCTTTCCCGGCGTACTGGCGCTTGCCGTCCATGGCATTGGCATGCTCGGCAAGTTTTTCGCCGAGAGCATCGAAGAGATTGATCAGGGCCCTCTGGAAGCACTTCGAGCCACGGGCGCGCGACCGCTGCAGGTGATTGTGTTCGGGGTCATACCGCAAGTCATTACAGCCTGGATCGCCGTGATCCTCTATCGCTTCGAGGTCAACCTGCGCTCGGCGACCGTGCTGGGCATGGTCGGTGCTGGTGGTCTCGGATTCGAGCTGGTGAGCAGCATCAAGCTGTTCAAATACCAGGAGACTGCCACCTGCATCATTGTGATCACGGTGATGGTAATCGCCGCCGACATGGTTTCGAACCGCTTGCGAGCCTCGATTCAGCAGGGCGCCAGACACTAGCCCATCACGCTCGTCGCCGCGTTTCAGCCGGCGATCACGCCCTCTTACCCGACCTGATCCAGCGGAGTATCCCAGGTGGTCACGCACACCCATTCAACGCCTGGCAGTATCGGCCTGGCCGATGCAGAACTCGTATCAATCGATTTGAGCTCATGTAATGCGCCAGCGAACATGGCCGCACCTTCCAATAACAAGGGGAACGTCATGCCTGCCCACTTCCATAATCCGGTCGCCACTTATTTTGGCGGCGGTAGCTTGAGCCAGATCACTGCACTCACCGAGGGCCAGACGGTCGCCTTGGTGACTTTCCCGGAAGCCCGTGGCCTGGGCGTGATCGATAAGATCCAGGCGCTGCTGGGTGAGCGTCTTATTCATATCGTGGAAGATGTGCAGCCCAACCCGGATGTCTCGCAGTTGAGCGCCACTTACGAGCGTTTCTGGGCGCAGGCCGGAGGTTGTGAAACCGTGTTGGCGGTGGGAGGGGGCAGTGCGATCGATACCGCCAAGGCTCTGATCGTCGGTACGGCATCAGGGCGTTTCGATGAACTGCTGACTTTGCTGGGCAGTGGCAAGCCCTTCACGCCGGCGCGCTGCAAGGCGCTCATTGCAGCACCTACAACAGCCGGTACTGGCAGTGAAGTGACGCCATGGGCAACGATCTGGGATTCAGGCCAGCAAAAGAAGTACTCGCTGCATCTGGAGTGCACCTGGCCCAAAGCGGCAATCATTGACCCGGACCTGATGCTCACTGTGCCGGCAGGTGTGACGGTATCCACCGGCCTTGATGCCCTGTCACATGCGCTGGAGTCGATCTGGAACGTCAACGCCAACCCGATCTCCGACACTTTTGCGACCTCTGCCATCGAAGACATCCTGGACTGCCTGCCTCGCTTGCGCCAGGACCTGTCCAGCCGCGAGCTTCGTTCGCGAATGGCGTTGGCAGCCCTGAAAGCGGGCCTGGCATTTTCCAACACCAAGACCGCGCTGGCCCATTCCATTTCCTACGAGATGACGCTGCGTCATGGCTTGCCGCACGGCATCGCCTGCTCCTTTACGCTGCCACACGTACTGGGGCTGGCGTGGGGCCGCGACGCCGCTCGGGACCAGACGCTACAGCGTGTCTTTGGAACTGACCTGGCCGAGGCCCAGGAGCGCTTGCGCAGCTTTCTCCATCACCTGGACGTGAAGACCGAGTTCACCGACTACGGGGTGACGGAGGTCGAGGCGCAGGAGATGATCCTTTCTGCCATGCAGGGCGCCCGCGGCAAGAATTTCATCGGCTCGCGGGCTGCCTGATACGTCGCTTACCCAAACGAGGGCGACTGATTAGGCCGCCTATTTCCTGTTGCACCGAATAAGAGTGCCGCTCTTCGACCACCTGGTTGAAGGCGTAACAAAAAGGAAAACATGATGAATCGTGAGCATGCTCTGTCTGGTCTCGCTGTGTCCGCAGCCCCATCCTTTCGCTTGGCTCAGTGGCGAATGCTGCTGGCGGCGATGTTCTGCTACCTGTTTTTCTACACCGGTCGGCAAACGTTCGGCTTCGCAATTCCCGGCATGCAGGCTGAGTTCGGCCTGAGCAAGGAGACCCTGGGCTGGGTTTCTGCGGCAATGCTGTGGGCGTACGCCATCGGCCAAGCTATCAATGGAAACCTGGCGGACAAGTTCGGCGGGCGCCGCATCATGACGCTGGGGGCTGTCCTCTCCTGCGCCGCCAATTGGCTGACCAGCTTCGCCAGCGGCATCGTCAGCCTCATCCTACCGTGGGGCGTCAATGGCTACTTTCAGGCGCTTGGCTGGGCGCCAGGTAGCCGTCTGCTGTCCAATTGGTGGGGAGTGTCGGAGCGCGGCAAGGTATATGGGTTCTACGTGTTCGCGGCAGGTTGTGCCTCGATTCTGTCCTATGTCACATCGGTGGTCGTGCTGGAAGTGTTAGAGCTCGAATGGCGCTGGATTTTCCGTCTGCCAGTGCTGCTCATGCTGGCCGGCGGTATCCTGTTTTACTTCATCGCCCGGGAGCGCCCACAGGACATGGGGTTCGAGCCGCTTACCGACACCGGCGTGGCAAACGCCGATGACAAGGGACAAGAAGCCTCGGATGAAGTCGAGACCTCGGCTCAGCGCTACAAAGCAGTCCTGAAGAATACGCGTCTGATCATCGCCGCCGTTTCTCTCGGGTTTCAGAATGCGGCGCGGTATGGCTTGATCGTCTGGGTGCCGGTGCATTTCCTGGGTGCCGACTGGAAAAGCGGCGACAGCTGGATCGATCCGAAATGGATCACCGTCGCGCTGCCGGTTGGCATGGCGGTAGGTGCGCTCAGCAACGGTTGGGTGTCCGACAAGTTATTCGGCTCCAAGCGCTACCTGGCCATCATGTTGTACATGTTCCTCGGCGCAGCCACCAGCCTATGGATGTGGAGCCTGCCGGCACATAGCACCGTCGGCTTGATCGCCCTGTTCCTCTGCGGTTTCTTCGTCTACGGCCCCGCCTCCAGCTTCTGGGCGCTGTGCCCCGATCTGGTTGGCGCCAAGCGCGCAGGCACCGCCACCGGCATCATGAATTTCTCCTCTTACCTGTTCGCCGGCCTGGCTGAGCCATTGATCGGCAGCATGCTGGACAGCACGGGCAACACGTCATTGATATTCGTAGTCGTCGCTTCTGCCTGTATCTGCAGTGCATCGGTCGCATTGTTCGTACGGCGCTGACCTAGGCTTAACCAGCGGAACTCACGAAATCGGTAATCGCCATGTATCAGTACCACAAATGGCTTCGCTCCTTTCACGCAGTCGCTCGCAATGGCAGCTTCACGCTTGCTGCTGAGTATCTGAGCGTGGGACAGCCGACTGTCAGCGAGCAGGTGAGCGCGTTGGAGAACATGTTCTCCGTCGAGCTCTTCCATCGTCGCGGGCGTTCCATCGAGATGACGGCTGCCGGTCGCCAACTCTATGCGATCACCCAGGGCCTGTTCGGTCAGGAGGATGAAGCCGTGCAATTGCTGCAGAGCTTCCGCCAACGAAAGGCAGGTTTGTTGAGGCTCGGCGCAGTTTCGCCGCCCATCGCCATGAGCCTGACGTACGCGTTGATGCAGCAGTACCCGGATGTGGAGTTGGAAACGTCTTTTTCCTCTGAACGGGAAACACTGGATCGGCTTTACAACTTCGACATCGATGTGGCGATCCTGGCGCTCTCGGAGTTCGATCATCGCCTGCACACACAGTTATATCGGCGTTACCCGATTGTCGGCGTGGTCCGCGAGGATCATCCATGGGCAGGACTGGAACAGGTTCGGATCGAACAGATTCGCGGCGAGCGGGTGGTTCTGCGCGAGCAGGCTTCACGTACCCGGCAGTTGGTGGAAGAGGCCTGTCATCGAGCCGGCATCGAGCTCGACTGCGCCATGCAGCTCAACAGCCGCGAAGCGATCGTGCATGCCATCGCTCAGGGCATAGGTATCGGTTTCGTCTCGGCGGTGGAATACGCGGAAACACCCGGTACCCGGCCGGTCACCTTTGTCGATCATCCGTTTCACATCGAATATCACCTGTGCTGCCTGGGCATTCGTCGTAACCGCCCAATGATTGTCGAGCTGTTCGAAAACTGCACACCGCCACCGACCTGAATGCCATCGATTTCATCACTCAGCCTGCCCAATCAATGGTGGGGCAGGACTTTTTCACTCGTCATTTGGAGATGCACCATGAACTACAACCAACCGACACAACTGCAAGCGGCCATTCTCGACTGGGCAGGTACCGTCGTTGACTTTGGCTCCTTCGCGCCTACGCAGATCTTTGTCGAAGCGTTCGGCGAGTTCGGGGTCGAGGTGTCCCTTGAAGAGGCACGCGGTCCGATGGGGATGGGCAAGTGGGATCACATCCGAACCCTGTGCGACATGCCCGCGGTTGCCGAGCGCTACCGCGCAAAATTTGGCCGTACGCCTACGGATGCGGACGTCACGGCGATTTATGAGCGCTTCATGCCGCTGCAGATCGACAAGATCGGCCTTCATTCGGCATTGATTCCGGGCGCGCTGGAGGCCATCACGGTGTTGCGTGATAAGGGTTTGAAGATCGGCACCTGTTCGGGCTACCCGGCGGTGGTGATGGAGAAGGTCGTGGAGCTGGCTCGCCGCAACGGTTATGAACCTGATCACGTCGTGGCCACCGATGAAGTGCCCAATGGCCGCCCTTATCCGGCACAGTCCTTGGCCAACGTCATCGCACTGGGTATCAGTGATGTCGCGGCCTGTGTGAAAGTCGATGACACCTGGCCAGGCATTTTGGAAGGTCGCAGCGCCGGCATGTGGACGGTCGCACTGACCTGCTCGGGCAATGCTCTAGGGATGACCTACGAGCAATACAAGAGCATGCCTGGGGATAAGCTGGATCAGGAGCGCGTCCGCATCGGTCGCATGTTCGAGGGTTCGCGCCCGCACTATTTGATCGACACCATCGCCGAGTTGCCGGCAGTGATCGATGACATCAATGCACGCCTGTCGAGAGGCGAAATGCCTCAAAACACCTGAGTTCCTGTTCCCGGGTACCGGGCAGCTGGCATCGTCAATTGCCTTATCAGGCGCGCCGACCCTGGCGCAGCCCAACAAAAAAGACGCCCAAAAGGCGTCTTTTTTGTGCCTGCCATTTCATAACCCACGAAGCAGCGGCATTCATCTCCTACTAGTAGACCGATCGACTAGAAACGATTAGCATCGCCCCCATGAATACTCTGAAGATCCGCGAAACATCCGACGTCCGCCAAGGCATCCTTGATGTGGGCCAAAGAATCATGGCCGCCAAAGGTTATACCGCGGTGGGTCTGAACGAGATCCTGGCGACTGCCGGTGTGCCGAAGGGCTCGTTCTATCACTACTTTGGCTCCAAGGACGCGTTTGGCGAGGCCCTGCTCGAGAACTATTTCGAGACTTATCTCGACGATATCGACCGGACCCTCGCCCAGCCGGGCCTGACGATGGCGCAGCGTCTGCTGGACTATTTCCGCATCTGGCAGGACACCCAGTCCTTTCATGATTGCCAGGGCAAGTGCCTGGCGGTGAAGCTGGGCGTGGAAGTCGCTGACCTTTCCGAGGCCATGCGTGCAGTGCTTAACCGCGGTACGTCAGGAATCATCGATCGCCTGGCGAGTGGGATCGAGTCCGGCTTGGCCGAGGGCTCATTGACCATCAGCGGTACTCCCCACGAGGTTGCGCAGAGCCTCTATCAACTTTGGGTCGGCGCTAGCGTCATGGTGAAGATCACCAAGAGCGTCCAACCCTTCGAGACGGCGATGTCCACGACTCGCCAGCTTCTCAACCTGTCCTGATACACCGGCATGAGCGGTGTAGCGCCCGTCACGGCGTTGCACTGCTCGCGCCAGCCCTCGCCGCTTTTTCCCCGACGTTTCTACGATTCTTCCCACGCTCACTTGCAGCCCCTGAACAGCACCCGTAAAAAATTTCATAAAGTTACTAGACGACCGGTCTAATTTGAAATACCGTAGCAACACGTTCACCTCTGGGAACAAAGAACTACAGCCTTAACCAGTCAACCAATGATCGTTCGCCGCCAACCAACTAGACGACCAGTCTAATTTAACGATTTGTCGTGACCTCACGACCCAACTGAAAAAAGGAAGCACAAATGAAAATTCTCATGGTTCTGACCTCACACGACACCCTTGGCGATACCGGCCGCAAAACCGGTTTTTGGCTCGAAGAGCTGGCGGCGCCTTATTACACCTTCCTGGGTGCCAACGCCGAGATCGTCCTGGCGTCCCCAGCGGGTGGCCAGCCGCCGCTCGATCCGAAGAGCAACGAGCCGTCCTTCCAGACTGACCTGACCCGCCGCTTCGAAACCGATGCCGTAGCCACCGCGCTGCTCGCCAACACCGTGCGCCTGGACAGCGTATCGCCTGCCGATTTCGATGCGGTTTTCTACCCAGGCGGCCACGGCCCGCTGTGGGATCTGGCAGAAGACCCGGTCTCGATCCAGTTGATCGAGTCCTTCATCGCCGCCGGCAAGCCCGCTGCCTTGGTGTGCCATGCCCCGGGCGTCCTGCGCCATGTAAAGAAGGCTGACGGCACACCCTTGGTCGAAGGCAAGCAAGTTGCCGGTTTCACCAATTCCGAAGAAGAGGCAGTCGGCCTGACCCACGTCGTGCCCTTCCTGGTCGAGGACATGCTCAAGGCCAACGGCGGCCTGTACTCGAAAGGCCCGGACTGGGCCTCCTACGTGGTTCGCGACGGCCTGCTGATCACCGGCCAGAACCCCGGCTCGTCCAGCGAAGCCGCGAAGGTCCTGACAGAGCTGCTGAACAACGCCTGATCAAGCCTTGGGCGGGAGACGCCGCAGGTCTCCCGCACTCTACGACATCCCCCGACGCCATCGGCAAAAGCCCCTCACATTCCTGGAGACACCCATGACTGCGTTCAACTTGCAGCAGATCAAAGACGCTGGCTGGCTGAAAGAAGCCAACTATATCGACGGCCTGTGGGTGGCAGCGGATGACGCCAGCCACTTCGCGGTAAACGACCCAGCCACCGAGAACCAGATCGGCCAGATCCCTTGGAGCGGCGCTGTTGAAACACGCCGCGCCATCGACGCCGCACAGGCAGCGTTCGCATCCTGGTCACTGACCACCGCGGCAGAGCGCGCCATTCTGCTCAATCGCATGGCGCAGTTGGTACGCGACAACCTCGACATCCTCGCCAGCATGCTGACGCTCGAACAAGGCAAGCCGCTGGCCGAAGCGCGCAACGAAATGAAACTGGGCGCCGACTACATTCAGTGGTTTGCCGAAGAGGCGCGGCGCATCAATGGCGAGATCATTCCCTCGCCTTGGAAAGACCGGCAGATCCTGGTCACCCGCGAGCCCGTCGGCGTGGTGGGAGCGATCTCGCCGTGGAACTTCCCCTTCTCCATGCTCTCGCGCAAAGTCGCTCCGGCGCTGGCGGCCGGCTGCACCATCGTCATCAAACCATCCGAATTCACGCCGTTCTCCGGCCTGCTCTATGGTGTGTTGGCGCAGCAAGCGGGCATCCCCGCCGGTGTGGTCAATGTCGTCACAGGCGACGGTGCCGCGGTGGGCGGCGAACTGTCCGCCAACCCGTTGGTGCGCAAGATCACCTTCACCGGTTCCACCCGCGTCGGCAAGCTGCTGTACAAGCAATCCGCCGACAGCATGAAGAAATTGTCGATGGAGTTGGGCGGCAACGCACCGACCATCATTTTCGACGACGCGGACCTCGACCTGGCCGTCGAAAATGCCATCGCCGGAAAATTTCGCAACAGTGGCCAGACCTGCGTATGCACCAACCGCTTCTATGTCCAGGACGGTATCTATGACGAGTTCGCTAAGCGCCTGACGGCACGGGTCCGGCAGCTGAAAATCGGCAACGGCTTCGATGAGGGCGTCGAGCAAGGCCCGCTGATCAACCAGGCCGCCGTCAGCAAGGTCGATGCGCACGTGCGAGACGCCCAAGCCAAAGGCGGTCGGGTATTGCTGGGTGGCAAACGCCATGCGCTCGGCGCGACGTTTTATGAGCCCACCGTGATCGCTGACGCCACAGCCGACATGCTCATCGCCCAGGAAGAGACCTTCGGCCCCGTGGCAGCGCTGTTCCGCTTCAGCACCGAACAAGAAGGCATCGACGCCGCCAACGCCTCCGAGTTCGGCCTGGCCGCGTACTTCTTTACCCGCGACCTGGCGCGCACCTTCCGCGTCTCCCGCGCCTTGCAGAGCGGCATGATCGGCATCAACGCCGGGGTCATCACCACCGTCGAAGCGCCCTTCGGCGGGGTCAAGGATAGCGGTATCGGCCGCGAGGGCTCGACTCACGGCCTGGATGAATACCTCAACCTCAAATACCTCAGCCTCGGTGGTTTGTAAGCCCACCCGACATTGACGCGACAAGGAATCGAATCATGGAACATCGCTCGTTGTTCGAGCCCACCTCGTTGGGCTCCATCACGCTGAAGAACCGCATCGTCATGCCGCCACTCACCCGCCAACGCAGCGGACAGCCCGGCGACATTCCCACGGCCCTGATGGCTCGTTACTACCAACAACGGGCCAGCGCCGGCCTGATCATCAGCGAAGGCACCCAGATCGAGCCTCGGGGCAAAGGTTATGCCTGGACGCCAGGCATCTACAGCCAGGCGCAGATCGATGGCTGGCGCACCGTGACCGACGCCGTGCATGCCAAGGGCGGGGTGATTTTCGCCCAGCTTTGGCACGTTGGCCGGGTGTCCCACAACGCACTGCAGCCCGACAACGCCGCCCCCATCGCGCCGTCGCCGATCCAGGCGCAAAAGGCCAAGGCCTTCATCGAAACCGGCCCTGGCACCGGTACTCTGGTGGAACCGTCCATGCCTCGGGAATTGAGCGTCGCCGAGATCAAGACGCTGGTCGAACTCTATGCCCAGGCCGCACGCAATGCCCTGAGCGCCGGCTTCGATGGCATTGAAATCCACTCGGCCAATGGCTATCTGGTCAATCAGTTCATCTCGACCCATGCCAACCAGCGCACCGATGAATACGGCGGCTCGCTGCACAACCGCCTGCGCTTCTTGCGCGAAGTGGTGCAAGCCGTCAGCGCCGTGGTCGGGCCCGAACGCGTCGGGGTGCGCTTCACGCCGCTGTTCACCAGCACCGACGAAGACCGGGTTTACATCGGCTTTGTCGAAGAAGATCCGCACCAGACCTACATCGAGGCCATCAAGGTGCTTGAGCAAGCAGGCGTAGGCTACCTCTCGATCGCCGAAGCCGACTGGCCGAATGCGCCGGACCTGCCCGACGCGTTTCGTCGCGAGGTCAGACGCACGTTCAGCGGTCGCATCATCTATGCCGGTTTGTACACCGCGGATCGCGCGGCACGCCTGGTCGAAGCGGGCCTGGCCGACCTGGTGGCGTTCGGTCGTCCCTTCATTGCCAACCCCGACTTGCCTGAGCGCATCGCCAACGGCTGGCCGCTGAACACCTTGAACGCCGCTGGGCTGTATGGCGGCAACGAGCAAGGGTTCACCGACTACCCGCGGTACAGCCCCTCCACATCTGACGTAAAAGAAGAGATATTGGCATGAACGAAGGAATCGAAGGCAAAGTCGTCCTGATCACCGGCGGCAGCACCGGCATCGGCGCCGAAGTCGCTCGCCTGCTGGCCGCACGCGGCGCCAAGGTGGCAGTGGCCGCACGGCGGACTGACAAACTGGAGGCCGTGGTGGCCGGGATCGCTCGCCAGGGTGGCGCGGCCAAAGCCTACACCCTCGACGTCACCGACAAACGCCAGGTCGAGACCGTGGTCGCCGCGGTCGTGACCGACTTCGGCAAGCTCGACGTGCTGATCAACAACGCCGGACTGATGCCGATTCGCCCCATGGCAGAGGTCAACACCGATGAATGGGACGCCATGATCGACGTTAATCTCAAGGGCACGCTCTACGGTATTGCAGCGGCGCTGCCACGTTTCCTCGCGCAGGAAAGCGGACACATCATCAACCTGAGCTCCGTGGCTGGAGTGAAAGTCTTTGCACCCGGTGGAACGGTGTACTCGGGAACGAAGTTCGCCGTCAGCGCCATTTCCGAAGGCTTGCGCCAGGAAGTAGGCGACAAGGTTCGCGTGACGTCCATCGCACCCGGCGCGGTGGACAGCGACCTCAAGCACAGCACCTTCGGCACAGCCAAAGACACCGTGCTGGACTTCTACAAGAAAGCAATCCCGGCTGCCTCGGTGGCTCGTGCCATCGCTTTCGCGATCGAGCAGCCGAACGATGTGGACATCAACGAAATCGTGCTCCGTCCGACTCAACAGGAATTTTGACAACAGGGAAAGACAAAAGGGGACTTGACCGTAGAGGACTTCAGGTGCGGATCGTCCACCGGTACTCGGGACATACGTAGCCGCATCGAATGAATTTTTCTTCACCCCGGGTCTTCATGTGATCCGTTACAGTCCCCTCGCTCATTCAAGAAACTAAGGTTTTAGCCCGCTCTCCCGCGGGCTTTTTTTTGCCTGTCATTCCTCATCCGACAAAAAAACTTTCAGATTCAGGACCAGCCGCCGATACAGCTCCGTTAAACGTTTTTGCTGGCTCTTAACAACAACAATCTTCCAGCCAACCGACGATCAAGCAGCGCAACGTTCCTGGAGGAATTTGATGAATAGCTGGTTTGGCAACATTAGCGTCAACATGAAACTGGGCCTGGGCTTCGGCCTGGTGCTGGTACTGACTTGTCTCCTGGCCCTGACCAGTTGGACCAGCCTGGGTGGCTTGATCGACCGCAGCAACTGGATGAGCGACATCACCCAGCTCAACGCTGGCCTGACCAAGCTGCGCGTCACGCGCCTGCAATACATGCTGACCAACGGCGACGAGACCGCCGCGCAAAATGTACAGATCACCCTTGATGGTTTCCTGGCGCAGCAGAACGCGCTGCTCAACAGTTTCAAAAGCCCTGCAAACGTCAAACTGCTCAAAGAGCAGAATGCGACCATCAACGCCTATCAAGTGTCGCTGAACAAAATGCGCAGCGCCTACCGTACCGGCAACACCGCCCGTGAGGTCATGGGCGCAAACGCCGAGACGGCCTACAAGCTGATCGAAGCAATCGATTCGGACGTCAAGCAAATGGCCCTCAGCGATGAACGCTTTGAGCAGTTCCAGGCCATTACCCAGACCAAGCAGGCGTTCATGCTGGCTCGTTATGAAGTGCGCGGCTATACCGCCAACCCCAACGCCGATACCGAACGCAAGGCCTTCGCCCAACTGGATGCCGCCATCGCGTCGCTCAAGCCGCTCGATGAATACTTCGCCAGTACCCGCCAAGGTGAGCTGCGCCAGCTTGAGTCGACCCTGGTCCAATACCGCAGCGCCGTACAGGCTTTCAAATTGGCCACGGCCGATGTTGTACAGGCACGCAAGGAAATGACTGACCAAGGCGCGGCCATCGTCTCCCTGAGCGAGCAGCTGTACCAGATCCAACTCGATCGTCGCGACGCCGAAAGCGCCCAAGCCCGCACGCTGCAACTGGTCAGCACCTTGCTGGCCTTGTTGGTGGGCGTCATTGCCGCCGTGGTCATCACTCGCCAGATCACTCGCCCGCTGCGTGAAACGCTCGCCGTGGTAGAGCGCATCGCCGGCGGCGACCTGTCGCAGAACGTTATCGTTACCCGTCGCGATGAACTCGGCGTCTTGCAACAAGGCATCGCCCGCATGGGCGTGACCTTGCGCGACCTCATCAGCGGCATCCGCGATGGCGTGACGCAGATCGCCAGCGCCGCCGAAGAGCTGTCGGCCGTCACCGAGCAGACCAGCGCCGGGGTCAACAGCCAGAAAGTCGAGACCGACCAGGTCGCGACCGCCATGCATGAGATGACCGCCACGGTCCAGGAAGTCGCCCGCAACGCCGAAGAAGCGTCCCAAGCCGCGGCCGCCGCCGACGGTGAAGCCCGTGATGGCGACCAGGTGGTCAACGAAGCCATCGCCCAGATCGAACGCCTGGCCAGTGAAGTGGTGCGTTCCACCGATGCGATGACCGTTCTGCAGCAGGAAAGCGACAAGATCGGCGCGGTGATGGACGTCATCAAGGCCGTCGCCGAGCAGACCAACTTGCTGGCGCTCAACGCCGCCATCGAAGCGGCCCGCGCCGGTGAAGCCGGTCGTGGCTTCGCAGTCGTCGCCGACGAAGTCCGTGGCCTGGCCCAACGCACGCAGAAATCCACCGAGGAAATCGAAGGCCTGGTGGCCGGCCTGCAGAACGGCACCCAGCAAGTGGCCGCCGTGATGAACAACAGCCGCAACCTCACCGACAGCAGCGTGGCACTGACCCGCAAGGCCGGCGTGTCACTGGAGAACATCACCCGCACGGTGTCGAACATCCAGTCGATGAACCAGCAGATCGCGGCCGCCGCCGAGCAACAGAGCGCCGTGGCCGAAGAGATCAGCCGCAGCATCATCAACGTGCGCGATGTCTCCGAACAAACCGCCGCCGCCAGCGAAGAGACCGCAGCGTCCAGTGTTGAACTGGCGCGGTTGGGCGGTCAGTTGCAGCAGATGGTCAGTCATTTCAGGGTTTGATTACGCAAACGCCCGCTTCCAATGGAAACGGGCGTCTTGCCTACCGATGCAGCTCAAGCGTTCCAGGGGTTGATCACCTCAATCCCCGGAAACTCGAAGTCTCTTATGTTGCGTGTGGCAATCGGCGCGCCGTGAGCCCGGCAAATAGCCGCAATTTGCGCATCGGCCATACCCGCCGCCTTACCCTTGGCCTCACACGATGCAACAAGCGTTGCGTACTCAACAGCCGCATGGGCATCAAAAGATAAAATCCTGCCTGCAAAATCCTCTTCAAAAATTGCCATCGCATGGGATTCGAGCTTCTGCTTTCGCTTGCCGAAGGGCAGCCTGGCTATACCATGAAGAATTTCCGCTACCGTGATAGCGCAGATGACCAGATCCATCGCTGGCTGTGAATCGACCCAAGTCAGAACTTTTGTATCCGGCTCAACGCGCATGAATTCGGAAATCACATTGGTATCGAGGATTATCATTCAGAGAAATCCACCGCCTTTGCTTTTTCGTCACGGGACGGTAGGTCAAGCTCAACGCCCCCCAGGGCCCGGAACCTGTTTCGAATACGACTTCCCAATCCTCCCGCAGAATTAACCGTGGCCAGTGCGCGCCCCAGGATAAGACGAGCCTCTTCCTCCATTGAATGACCATTGTGAGCCGCAGCGATACGCAGTTGCTCTTTTATTTGATCATCTAGATTTCGAATCGTGATACTAGCCATAACGCCACCGCAATCAATGAAATCATTGACTGCAAGATTAGTCGACGAGTCGTCGAATTGTCCAGCCGCCGTTACACACTGATCGCGTTCGTAAAGACCAACCGATTCCCAAACGGATCCATCACGGTCATGTCCTGGCTACCCCACGGCATGGCCTGGATCTGTGGATGGGCGTAGCGGTATTGCTTGGCGATCAATTGCTGCTGGAAGACTTCCAGTTCATCAGTCTCGATTCGCAACGCCGAGCCCGGCGTGCAATCGCCATGGTGCTCGGACAGGTGCAGCACGCTGTCACCACGGGAGACTTGCAGGTACAACGGAAAGTCGTCACCGAAGCGGTGTTGCCAGTCGACGGTAAAGCCCAGGAAGTCGACATAGAACGCCAACGCCTTGGTTTCATCGAAGATCCGCAGGATCGGAGTGGTTTTACCGAAGCTCATGGGTTGCTCCCTGGCTGAAAAGACCCAGTTTAGATGGGTTGACCCCAATGCTTCGGCCTGTGATTGGGCTTCTTTAGTGTCGTAGTGCCATTATTGTGGCGTCAATTAATGCAACTGCTTGCCTTTGAATGCTATCGGGAGCAGTGAAATCCGTGGCGCAGGTCGCCTTCACGCGCCAGGAAACGTCCTTCTCTTTTGCCATTCGCTTGCCCTTTGCAATAACTCAGGACGCCGTTGACCCACACGCCGTCAATGCCTTCCGCCGCCCGTTGCGGTTCGTTGAAGTCCGCGACGTCGCGGATGGTCTGTGGATTGAACAACACCAGGTCCGCCCAATGTCCTTCACGTATTTCGCCCCGCTCCTTCAGGCCGAAGCGCGCGGCTGAAAGCCCTGTCATCTTGTGGACGGCGGTATGCAGCGGAAAAAGCCCGATGTCTCGACTGAAATGTCCCAAGACTCGAGGGAAAGCGCCCCACAGCCGTGGGTGCGGAAAGGGGTCTTCGGGCAGGCCATCAGAGCCGACCATGGACAAAGGGTGCGCGAGGATTCGTCTTACATCGCTTTCATCCATGCCGTAATACACCGCACCTGCCGGCTGTAGGCGACTCGCCGCTTCCAGGAGCGACACGTCCCATTCGGCGGCGATGTCTGCCAGGTCTCGACCGCCCATGGGCGGATGCGGTGTCGACCAGGTGATGGTGATGCGGTGGGCATCGGTCACCTGTTTGAGGTCCAGTGTCGAAGAGCTCGCCGCATAGGGATAGCAGTCACAACCGACTGGGTGGGTTTTCGCCGCGTTTTCCAACGCCGCGAGCACCTGTGGACTACGTCCCCAGTTACCGGCGCCGGCACATTTGAGGTGGGAAATAATGACCGGGCTCTGGGCATGACGACCTATCTGGAACGCCTCGTCCATGGCTTCCAGCACCGGCTCGAATTCGCTGCGCAGATGGGTGGTGTAGACCGCGCCGAACGCCGCCAACTCTTCGGTCAATTGCATGACCTCGTCAGTGGATGCGCAGAACGCGTTGGCATAGGCCAGGCCGGTGGACAGGCCCAGCGCACCGTCCTTCAGGCTTTCACGCAGTTGCTGACGCATGGCGGCGATTTCTCCTGCGCTGGCGGTGCGCAACAAGTCGTCCAGATGATTGCTGCGCAGCGCCGTGTGCCCGACCAAGGCGGCTACGTTGACCGCTGGTGTCGCCGCCTCCACCGCCGAACGATAATCAGCGAAGCGTGGGTAGGCAAACGCCTGGGCGGTGCCGAGCAGGTTCATCGGGTCCGGCGGATCGCCCTGAAGGCGAACCGGCGACGCGCTGATGCCGCAGTTGCCGACGATCACCGTGGTCACGCCCTGGCTGAGCTTGGGCAGCATTTGCGGTTGGCGGATAACCACCGTGTCGTCGTGGGTGTGCACGTCGATGAATCCTGGCGCCAGCACGCGGCCAGCGGCGTCGATTTCGTCAACCGCCCGGGTGTCGCCCAGATCGCCGATGCGCTCGATGCGACCCGCGCGAATCGCCACGTCGGCGTTATAGCCAGGCTTGTCGTGACCATCGATCACCAAGGCGTTGCGGATGAGTGTGTCGTACAGCATGTCAGTCTCCCAGCGGCAGGCGATCGTCGCCGCCACGGTAATCGTCCAGGGCAAGCTTGACCCGCCGCAGGCGCTCTTGATTGTCTTGCGGATGAGCCAGCGCCAGTTCAGTGGCGAGCACATCGATGGCCAGCAGCATGCCGTAGCGCGCCGCCGTGGGTTTGTAGATGAACGAGGTTTCGGCGCCTTGCAGCGGCAGCACCACGTCGGCCAGGCGGGCCAGTGGCGAGTCGGCACGGGTGATGGCCAGGATCGGAGCACCGTAGCTGCGGGCCAGTTCAACCGCGCTCAACAACTCTGGCGTGATACCAGTCAGTGAACAGGCTATGACCAAGTGTTGATCGCTCAGCGAAGTGGCCGTGATGCGCATCATCACCGGGTCGCGGCAGGCGGCGATCGAGTAGCCGAAACGCACCAGGCGCACCTGTAATTCTTCGCCACACAGCGCCGACCAGCCACCGAGGCCGAACGCGTGGACCATTCGTGCCTTGCCGATCATCCGTACCGCATCGCCGAACCGCGGCTCTTCGAACGCTGCCAAGTGCTGACGCAGCGTCGATTCGATGTCCCCAACGATCTGTCCATAAAACGCCGATTGCTCGGGCGCGCCGGCGGGGTCGAGGAAGCGACTGCCGACGCCACTGGCCTGGGCCAGCTGCAGGCGCAGGTCTCGCAGATCGCGGCAACCGACGGTACGGGCAAAGCGCGACAACGTGGCGCTGCTGACCTCCGCGCGCTGGGCCAACTCTTCCAGGCTGGCGGAGGCGGCAAATCCTACGTCGTCGAGCATCAGCCGGGCGATTCTTCCTTCGCCGGCGCTGAAAGAATCCTGACGGGAGCGGATCTGGTAGAGGATGTCCATGACGGTTCCTTGCAATGGCGGTCAGAGCACGCGGGCAAGCCCAAGGGTCAAGGCGAACGCGACCAGGGATATCAATGTCTCGAGCACGGTCCAGGTCTTGAACGTTTGCGTGACGGTCATATTGAAGTATTCCTTGATCAGCCAGAAGCCGCCGTCATTGACGTGGGAAAAGATAACCGACCCAGCTCCGGTCGCCAGCACCAGTAACTCGGGATGGGGATAACCCAGGCCAATCGCCACGGGCGCGACAATGCCCGACGCCGTCGTCATCGCCACCGTGGCCGACCCCGTTGCAACACGCATCAATGCGGCGAACAGCCACCCCATCACCAGGGGCGACAATTGAAACTCCTGGGCCAGGCCGACGATTTGCTGAGTGACCCCGGCATCCACCAAAATCCTGTTCAAACCACCGCCCGCCCCCACCAGCAAGGTGATGCTGGCCGTCGGCGCCAGGCATTCGTTGGTGAACCTGAGGATCGACTCGCGGCTGAAGCCTTGGGCGAGGCCGAGGGTCCAGAAGCTGAGGATGGTCGCCAGCAGCAGGGCGATCACCGAGTTGCCGATAAACAACAGGAACTGATTGAAACCGCTCCCCGGCGTGGAGATCAGGTTGGCCCAGCCGCCAATCAGCATCAGGATCACCGGCAACAGAATCGTCCCCAGCGTTATGCCGAAGCCAGGCAGATTGGCCCGTGGCTCCCGATCGAGAAATTGGCGCTCCAGCGGGTTTTCAGCGGGCAGT
Organism: Pseudomonas algeriensis; assembly: GCF_048847255.1. Lineage (NCBI taxonomy): Bacteria > Pseudomonadati > Pseudomonadota > Gammaproteobacteria > Pseudomonadales > Pseudomonadaceae > Pseudomonas > Pseudomonas algeriensis. The sequence continues at coordinate 295,977 of NZ_JBKKRK010000006.1, forward strand.
TGGATGCGCGGTACGATGAACTTGGCGTACAGAGGTCCGGCGATGATCGCAGTGGGAATGCCGACCAGGATCGCGTACAGCAAGGTCTGCCCCACCGACGCCTGGAACGCCTGCACCGCCAGCATCGCCGCCGGGTGCGGCGGCACCAGCGCATGGACCACCGAAAGCCCGGCGACCATGGGTAGCCCCACCATCAAAATCGACACGCCCACGCGTCGGGCGATGGTAAAGGCGATAGGCACCAACAGCACAAAACCGACTTCGAAAAACAGCGGCAAACCGACCAGGAATGCGATGCAGACCATTGCCCAATGGGCATTGCGCTCGCCGAATCGTTCGATCAACGTCTGCGCCATCCGCTCCGCGCCGCCGGACTCGGCCATCATCTTGCCGAGCATCGTGCCAAGGGCCACCACCAGCGCGATGTGCCCCAGCGTCTTGCCGACACCCGCCTCGTACGCCCCCACCACACCCGAGGGCGGCATCCCGGCCAGCAACGCCAGGCCGATGGAAACCAGGGTAATCACGATGAACGGATTGAGCCGGTAGCGCGCAATCAGGACGATCAATGCAATGATGGCAATGGCCGCGTAGACCAATAGCCAATAACCGAAAGCAGGTGCCATGCGTTACTCCTTGAATGGGGTCACGTCGATGTGTTGTGAAAGTCATAAATCATTTCGAATGGAAATCTTCAAACCCACTGAAAGTAATTTTCGCGCACAGACAAAAAATGTCGCTGATGGACATCGCGACAGGGCGACGATGAAAATTCAGCGCAAGATTTTCATCGCCCACAGACGACTGGTCGCCCTGCACTCAATTCCGTACCATCCGCACCTGTCTTCACACCGCTTCCCCGGCAGCCGACCGTCCACCGGCGCCCAGTCAGGTAAACCATGAAACCAGCACGCCTTCGCGCCGACGCCCTCGCCGGCCTCACGACTTCTTTCGCCTTGCTCCCCGAATGCATCGCCTTCGCCCTGGTGGCCCACCTCAACCCACTGATGGGGCTGTACGGCGCGTTCATCATTTGCACGCTGACCGCGTTGTTCGGTGGTCGGCCCGGGATGGTGTCGGGCGCGGCGGGGTCGATGGCGGTGGTGATCGTCGCGCTGGTGGTACAGCACGGCGTGCAATACCTGTTGGCGACCGTGCTGCTGGGCGGGTTGATCATGATGGCGTTTGGGCTGCTGAGGCTGGGCAAGCTGGTGCGCATGGTGCCGCATCCGGTGATGCTGGGGTTCGTCAATGGCCTGGCAATTGTCATCGCTTTGGCGCAACTGGAGCATTTCAAGCGCGACGGCGCCTGGCTCAGTGGCCCCCCGCTCTACCTGATGGTCGGCCTGGTGGCGCTGACGATGGCCATCGTCTACCTGCTGCCGCGCCTGACCCGCAGCGTGCCGCCGGCCCTGGTGGCGATCCTCGGCGTTGGCCTGGCGGTCTATCTGCTTGGCTTGCCTACCCGGACGCTGGGCGACATGGCGCACATTGCGGGCGGCTTGCCGGTTTTCGCCCTGCCGGACATTCCCTGGAATCTCGAAACCCTGTTGATCGTCGCGCCTTACGCCGTCATCATGGCGATGGTCGGTTTGTTGGAAACCCTGCTGACCCTGAACCTGACCGACGAAATCACCGAGAGCCGCGGTTATCCTGACCGTGAATGCGTGGCGCTGGGCGCGGCCAACATGGCCTCCGGGTTATTCGGTGGCATGGGCGGTTGCGCCATGATCGGCCAGACGATGATCAACCTCAGCTCGGGCGGCCGCGGGCGGATATCGGGCGTCGTGGCCGGGGTGATGGTGTTGCTGTTCGTGTTGTTCCTGTCGCCGCTGATCGAGCGCATTCCGCTGGCGGCGCTGGTGGGCGTGATGTTCGTGGTGTCGCAGCAGACATTCGCCTGGGCCTCGTTGCGAGTGGTCAACAAGGTACCGGCGAACGATGTGCTGGTGATCATCGCGGTGACCGTCATCACGGTATTCACCGACCTGGCCGTCGCCGTGCTCTGCGGGATTATCATCGCGGCGCTCAACTTCGCCTGGCAACAAGCCCGGGAGCTGTATGCCGACGCGCAACTGGAAGCGGACGGCAGCAAGCTCTATCGCGTGCACGGCACCTTGTTCTTCGCCTCGACGACGCCGTTTCTCAACCAGTTCGACCCGGCCAACGACCCTGATCTCGTTACCCTTGACTGTCGTCACCTGAGCTTCGTCGACTACTCGGCCATCGCCGCGCTGATGACCCTGCGCGAGCGCTACAGCAAGGCCGGCAAGCACCTGCGGGTGTTTCATCTGTCCGAGCGTTGCAAGCAGATGCTCAAGCGCGCGGATGTGCACCACGATTGACAGGACCCCGGCACAAAACTTGTGGGAGCGAGCTTGCTCGCGACAGCGTTGGGCCAGCCATATCAATGCTGACTGACCCGGGGCCATCGCGAGCAAGCTCGCTCCCACAGGTTCCACGCTTTAATGAAGGATCTGGTCGGCTCTCTTGGGACTCGAAGCGTACCCGGCGAGCTTGCCTTGGATGAAGTCCAGGAAGCACTGGATGCGCAGGGCCAGTTGGGAGTTGCGGTAGTACACCGCATTGATCGGCTGGCGATAACCGCTGTTGGCATCGGCGAGCAATACCTTGAGCCGACCGGCACGGATGTCGTCCCGGGTCATGAAGTCCGAGAGGCAGGCAATGCCCTGCCCTTGCAGCGCCAGGTGACGCACCGTTTCGCCGCTGGACGCACTGATGGCCGGCTGGATCGGCCAGCGATCGCCGTGGATGTGACGCAGTGGCCACTGGTTGAGCCCGTCGTTCTGGGCAAACCCCAAAAGCGAATGTTCCGCCAGTTCGGCAACGCTTGAGGGCGTCCCCCGCCGCTTCAAGTAAGCCGGACTGGCAAGAATGTGCAACGGGCTGCAACCCAGTGAGCGGGCATGGAGCGTCGAGTCCGTGAGCGTACCGATACGAATGGCGACGTCCGTGCTTTGTTCGAGCAAATCGATGATCAAGTCGTTGCTGTTGAGCTCCAGCTGGATATCCGGATACAGCGTGCGGAACTCTTCGATGTGGGGGACGATGGCGTGGAGCATGAACGGCGATGCCGCGTTGATCCGCAAGCGCCCGGCGGGGGTCTTATGGCGAGACGACAACCGCTCTTCCAGCTCATCCATCTGGTCGAGAATGCCCTTGGCCTGCTCGAAGAAATACTTGCCCTCTTCAGTCAGGTCCATGCGCCGCGTGGTGCGGTTGATCAACGTGGTGTCGAGCTTGGCTTCCAGGCGCGACAAGGTGCGACTGACCGCCGAGGGCGTCTGCCCGACTTGCTCGGCGGCGGCGGAGATCGACCCGCATTCGATCACGCAGACGAAGATCTGCAACTCGTCGGATCTGGCTTTCACAGGTGTCCTCTCGCTTTCAGGCAAGTCCCGATAGTAGCCCGATTACCGCGAAAGGCCGAACACCTCGATCAGATGCCGCTCATACCGCGCCACATCTTCTTCGATGTTCGGGCGCTTCATCACGTCCACGCACAGGAAGGTCGGCAGAGCGGTCATGCCCAGGAATTGATTGGCCTTGTGAAACGGGAAATACACCGCGTCCACGCCCTTGGCTTCGAAGAAGTCCGTCGGGTCGTCGAAGGCTTGCTGCGGGGCGTTCCAGGTCAGCGACAACATGTATTGCTTGCCCTGTACCAAACCACCGCTGCCGTATTTTTGCGACGCATCGGAACGAGTCCGGCCGTCACTGGCATAGAGGCTACCGTGGCCTTCGGTAAAGACTTCGTCGATGTATTTCTTCACGGTCCACGGAGCGCCCATCCACCAGCCGGGCATCTGATAAATGATTACGTCGGCCCAGAGAAACTTGGCGACTTCTTCCTTGATGTCGTAGCCACCGTCGATGAAGGTGGTTTTCACATCAAGGCCGCCTCGGTCCAGGACGCTGAGCGCGGTGTCGTGAAGGGTGGCGTTGTAGCGACCGTCGGAATGGGCGAATTGCTTACCGCCGTTGAGCAACAGGACTTTTTTCATTGCAAGCCTCATCGATTCCAGGCGTGGCCGCTGGGCCGTCGCTCACTGGAAGATTAAAAAGATGGCGGCAGAGTACCGATGAGACTCGCGTGGAATAAGCACCCGAACGGCAAAACTGTTTTGATCCATATGCACGAATCGCCGCCCGATTGTTGCCTTAAACTCTTACAGTCCTTTAAACCTGGAGCCCGAGCCCTGATGAGTGAATTGCACGGTTTCATCCTGCATGCCAAGACCCGACCGGAAAAAGCCGAAGCCTTCGAAGCCTTGTTCCGCGCTTACGTCGAACCGAGTCGGGCCGAGCCCGGCTGCATCGAGTACCACATGTTGCGGGACCAGCAGGACCCGACGTTGTTCATCTTCTATGAAATCTGGGCATCCCAGGCCGATCTGGATGTGCACTCGAACCTGCCGCATATGAAGCAATTTTTCGAACAGCGTATGGATTACCTGGAACGAGACTTCGAGATTCGTCGCGTCGACATGCTCAGCCCATCTTCGGCTAACCGCTGATCAAAAGATGGCCGCCGAGCACACCGAGGCCGATGAAAAACACCCGCTTGAACAGCACGGCGCTGAGCCGCTGGCGCAACCATTGCCCCAACCACATCCCCAGCAACGCCGGTATCAGCGCCAGCAGCGACGCGCTCAACTCGCCGCCGCCCAAGGCGCCTCGCCACAACAGCCCGGCCGCCAAGGCCAATGTTGAAACGGTAAATGACAAGCCCAGGGCTTGGACCAGCTCATCTCGGTTCAAGCCCAACGCCTGGAGATAAGGCACCGCTGGAATCACGAACACGCCAGTGGCCGAAGTGATCACACCGGTGAGCAAGCCGCAAAGCGGAGCAAGCCAGCCTTCTTGCCCGACACCGACCCGCAACGTCGATAGAAACAAGCCGCTCAACGCGTAAACCATCAGCGCGGCGCCCAGTCCCTTTATTGCCAATGCCCCGCCCACCATGCCGATCCACAACGTACCGAATCCGGTGCCGATGAAAATCGCCAGCAGCAGCGGCCACAGCCGCCGTATGAGCGCACGCAAATGCCCGCCAAACGTCAACTGCCAGACATTGGTCAGTGTCGCCGGAATGATCAACAGCGCTGCAGCCTGCATCGGGGCCATAGCCAGCCCGAGCAAGCCCATGGCGATGGTCGGCAGGCCGAGACCGATCACCCCCTTGACGGTACCGGCCAGCAGGAAGGTGCCAATGACCAGCAGCGAAAGGGCCGGACCGAGGTTCTGGTAGAAAGCGAAGAGTGTGTCCATAGGGCTATCGTGCGCCCCGGGCCTTGGTTTTGAAATGTGCCATATACTGAGGATGCCTCTCTTCCTGCAAGAGGCTGGTAACTTTGGCGATGCTACTGGCGCCGCAACACTGAGACAGGAACCCCGGCCATGCACCTCGACTTCACCGACCTGCGCCTCTACCTGAACGTCCTCGACGCTGGCAACATCACCGCCGGCGCGGCCCGCAGCCATTTGTCCCTGGCTGCGGCCAGTGCGCGAATCCGTGCCATGGAGGCGTCCCTGGGCATCGACCTGCTTGAACGCGGGCGACGCGGCGTCACCCCGACGCCGGCCGGCAAGGCGCTGGCCGAACATGCGCGGATCCTGCTGCAACATGCCGAACGCCTCCAGCAAGATCTGGCCGAATACGCCCGAGGCGCGAAAGGCCGGGTGCGGCTGCTCTGCAACACCAGCGCCATGACCGAGTACCTGCCCGAATTGCTCGCCGGCTTTCTCAAGGCCCATCCCAATCTCGACATCGACCTGCAGGAGTTGCCCAGCTCCCGGATCACCCATGCGCTGCGCCAGGGCACAGCGGACCTGGGTATCGTTTCCGACGCGGTGAACACCGATGACCTTCAGGCCTGGCCATTTCGCGACGACCCGCTGGTATTGATCCTACCGACCGGACATTCGCTAGCTGACGGCCGAGCCGTGCGTTTCAGCGAGACCCTCAATCACGACTATATCGGCCTGAACGCCTCCAGCGCCTTGGCGATCCACTTGGAAGAACAGGCCCTGCACATCGGCTCACGCATGCAGATCCGCATTCGCGCCGACAGTTTCGATGGGGTGATTCGCATGGTGGCCCACGGCGCTGGCATCGCTATCGTGCCAAAGGCTGCCATCGACCGGCGACCGTCCGAGCCCGCGTATCGGTGCGTCCCGTTGCAAGAGACCTGGACCCGACGAGCGCTGCTGCTCTGCGCCCGTAACTTCGAAGGTTTGCCGCCCTATGCCAAAGCCCTGGCTCAGCATTTGGCCGAATAATGCGCGCTTCTGGACAGCCCGGTGTCGAGCACAGGCATCTGCCCAGTCCTGCTCCGCGCTAGGGTGCAGCTTCTTTTTTGCCCCTTTTCGGAGCTCACATGACCGCCCCCATCACCGTCCTGCGCGACACCCATCCGCTGCCCGTACTCGATGCCTGCAAATGGGAAAAACTCGAAGGCGATCCGCACACCGTCAACCTCAATGCTTACACCAGCGAAGACGGCAGCAAGATCATGGGCACCTGGATTTGCACGCCCGGCAAATGGCGTGTGGACTATGTGAAGTGGGAGTACTGCCATTTCCAGGAAGGCTATTGCGTGATCACCCCGGACGGCATGGCGCCGATCCATCTGCGCGCCGGTGACATTTTTGTCGTCGAGCCGGGCATGAAAGGCACTTGGGAAGTGGTCGAGACCGTGCGCAAGTATTTCGTGTTTGCCTGACATAAAAAAAGCCGAGAGACCACCCGACGCGGTCGCTCGGCAAATAACTTCCAGAATGCATCACCCTGTGGCGAGGTGATTTATCCCCTCGCCACAAAAACTTCAGAGCGCCTCAAGTTTTACTGCGGCTTGCGATAGCTGTTAACAATCGCCGAGAAATCCTGGCCGCCCTCGCCCCGCTGGCTCATCGCCTGATATAGCTGCTGCGCCACCGCGCCTAATATCACCGGCTGACGGGCTTGGCGCGCGGCTTCGGTGGCCAGGCCCAAGTCCTTGAGCATCAAGTCCGCGCCGAAACCGCCGGTATAACCGCGCGCCGCTGGTGCCGTTTCGATCACGCCCGGCCATGGGTTGTAGGTATCCGAACTCCAGCACCGCCCGGTCGAGCTGTTGATAATGCCGGCCAGCACCTGGGTGTCGATCCCCAAGGCATCGCCCAGCGCCATGGCCTCGCTGACACCCACCATGGAAATCCCCAGCAGCAGGTTGTTGCAGATCTTGGCGATCTGCCCGGTGCCGACTTCGCCGCAGTGCACGATGTTGCGGCCCATTTGCGCCAGCACCGGTTGCAGGGTGGCGAACAGCTCGTCCGTAGCCCCAACCATGAAGGTCAACGTGCCCGCCGCCGCGCCGCCAGTACCGCCCGAGACGGGCGCATCGGCCATCGCCACTCCTTGCTTCGCAGCGGCGGCCGCCACGTCACGAGCGGTCTGCGGATCGATGGTGCTGCAATCAACGGCCGGCGTACCAGCGGCGATGCCGGCGAGCACGCCGTCCTCACCCAGCCAGACACTGCGTACATGGGCGGCGGCCGGCAGCATGGTAATCACCAGCGCCGCACCCTGGGCCGCATCGCGGGGCGAAGAACTGATCGTGCCGCCCAACGCCGCCAGTTCGGCCAGCACCGTCTGGTTCAGGTCGAACAGGTTCAGCGAATGGCCGGCCTTGAGCAGGTTGCGCGCCATGGGGGCGCCCATGTTACCCAGGCCGATAAATGCGATGTTCATGTCCGGCTCCTTAACGCAGATTGATGGTGGTGTTCACACCGTCATTGACGCTGTCGTCATCGAACCAACGCGCGGTAACGGTCTTGGTCTGAGTGTAGAACTGCACCACCTGTTTGCCGTAAGGGCCAAGGTCGCCAAGCTTCGAACCACGGGAACCGGTGAAGCTGAAGAACGGTACCGGCACCGGGATCGGAATGTTGATGCCCACTTGGCCGACGTCGATTTCGCTCTGGAACTTGCGCGCCGCCGCTCCGCTCTGGGTGAACAGGCCGGTGCCGTTGCCGAATGGGTTGGCGTTGACCAGGGCAATGGCCTGATCCAGGGTGTCGACTTCCAGCACCACCAGCACCGGGCCGAAGATTTCTTCGGTGTAGATGCGCATGTCGGTGGTCACGCCGGAAAACAGGGTCGGGCCGACAAAGTTACCTTCCTCGAAACCCGGCACGCTGATTTCCCGTCCGTCGAGCTCCAGCTTCGCGCCTTCCTTCACGCCGCTTTCGATCAATTCAAGGATCCGCGCCTTGGCTCGCTTGGAAATCACCGGGCCGACATCAGTGCCCGGCTCGCTGCCTGCGTTGACCTTGAGCTTCTGCGCCAGCGCCTTCAGCTCCGGCAACCATTGCTTGGCCGCGCCCACCATCACCACGACGGAGGTGGCCATGCAACGCTGGCCCGCCGCGCCGAAACCGGCGCCGACCAAGGCGTTGAGGGTTTGCTCGCGATTGGCATCGGGCAACACCACCGCATGGTTCTTGGCGCCCATCATCGATTGCACGCGCTTGCCATGGCGGCCCGCCAAGTCATAGACGTGGGTGCCTACCGCTGTGGAGCCGACGAAGGAAACGGCCTTGATGTCCTTGTGGGTACAAAGCGCATCCACCACGTCCTTGCCGCCGTGCACCACATTGAGAACGCCTGCCGGTACGCCGGCCTCGATGGCCAGTTCCACCAGCAGCATGGTCGACAACGGATCCTGTTCGGACGGCTTGAGCACGAATGTATTGCCGCAGGCGATGGCCATCGGAAACATCCACAACGGGATCATCGCCGGAAAGTTGAACGGCGTGATTCCCGCGCATACCCCGATCGGCTGGCGCAGTGTGTAGGTGTCCACGCCCCCGGCGACGTTCTCGGCGAACTCGCCCATCTGCAGGGTGCCGATGGAACAGGCGTGCTCGACCACTTCAAGGCCACGGAAAATATCGCCTTCGGCATCCGCGATGGTCTTGCCTTGTTCGGCGCTCAGCACCGCGGCGATGCGCTTGGAATGCTCGCGAATCAGGGCCTGGAGCTTGAGCATGATGCGCATACGCGCACCGATGGGCGTCAGTTTCCAGGTCTGGAAGGCACGCTGGGCAGCGGCGATGGCTGCATCGACTTCCGAGGCCGTGGCAAACGGGACCTTCGCCAGCACCTGTTGGGTAGCCGGGTTGACGATGTCGTGCCATTCGTTGGATCGGGATTCAACCCACTCGCCATCGATCAACAGTTTGACGGTATGCAGGGCAGTGTCGCTGGGCGTGAGGGAAACGTTCATGCTGGCCTCCGGGATTGTTCTTATATAGAGAGCGCTGGTTCAGCTAAGACCAAGACGCACGAGCACGCTTGGTGATGAGACGGTTTATGGAGTATAGATGTGCAAACTTCTAATAAGAACGCACATAAAAACCGGTCCATCATGCAAAAAAACATCACCTCCCTCGGTTCGCTGAACTGGGACGACCTCAAGTTTTTCCTCGAAGTGGCCCGTACCCGCAAGGCCAGCACCGCCGCCAAGCGCCTGGCGGTCGACTACACCACCGTGTCGCGACGCATCAGCTCGCTGGAAGCTTCATTGGGCACGCTGCTGTTCGAAAAATCCCGGACCAATGGTTTTGTTCTGACGGCCGAAGGCCAGCGGTTGCTGGGCTACGCCGAATCGATCGAAAGCACGCTGCACATGGCTTGCGAACAGGTGTCTGGCTCCGGCGTCGCGCTGTCCGGCCATGTGCGCATGGGTTGCACCGAAGGCTTCGGCAGCTTTTTCATCACGCCGCAATTGAGCCACTTCGTCGATGCGTACCCGGCGATTTCAGTGGACATCCTGCCGCTGCCGCACTTCATCAGCCTCTCCAAGCGCGAAGCCGACATTGTCATCGCCCTCGAGCGCCCTGAACATGGCCCATATGTCTGCTGCAAGCTGTGTGATTACCGGCTGCAGCTCTACGCAACCCAGCACTACCTGGACAACCATCCGCCCATCCACCATCCGGCGGATCTGGGCAAGCATTCGTTCATCAGTTATGTCGACGACCTGGCATTCAGCTCCGAGCTGCTGTACCTGGCCAATGTCTTGCCCGGCGCGCACGCACATCTGCGCAGCACCAGCGTGATCGCGCAGTTCGTCGCTGCGCAGCAAGGTCGGTCGCTGGCAATCCTGCCGTGCTTCCTCGCGGCCCAGGACGCACGCCTGTTGCCGGTGCTGCCAGACGAAATCACCGTTACGCGGCAGTTCTGGATGTACTGCCGGGAGGACTTGAGGAAGCTCAAGCGGATTACGTTGTTATGGGACTACATCAGGGATGTGACTGAGCAGAACCGGCCATTGCTGATGGGCAACAGCCGGGAGATGGTTTTTGCCGACTAATCGGCGATGACCACGATGGCAACGCGGCGGTTTTCGGTGCGGCCGCTGGCGGTGTCATTGGACGCGACGGGCTGGCTGCTGCCGAGGCCGCGCGACTGGACGTTCTCTTCGCGCATGCCCACGCCGATCAATACTTTACCGACGCTGTCGGCCCGACGTATCGACAGTTGTTCGTTATAGGCTTGGGAGCCTGATGCGTCGGTGTGACCATCGATGCGAACTCGCTCGATACCCGCGCCCAGCAGCGCCTTGCCAATGCGCTCGACAATTTCGGTGCTGGCTGGATTGAGGGTTTCCACATCGCTGCCAAACAGCACTTTGCCTGAGAGGCCGAAGGCCCAGCCCTCCTCCGTCAACTTGAAACCCTGCTCCTTGAGGACGGCGATTTGCGCTGGGGTCAGGCCCTTTTGCGGGGCGGTCTGACACCCAGCGAGGGTAAATACGGTGATCAATAAAAATGCTGCGAACCGCAGCAGAGAAAAACGAGCATTCGAAAGCATGCATTCAGCTCCTGGTTTGAAGTTCCGCGACCGGGTGCTCCGCACCCGCCGTGTGTTGACCGCCTCGGGCGAGGCGTTTGGCCTGGTACATCGCCGCATCGGCGGCGCTGAGCAGCGCACCGGGCGTTGCCCCATGCTCGGGGTAAACGGCAATGCCGATACTGAGGGAGGTCAACACCGAGGCATTACCTGGCAACTGGATCGGCATTTCCATGCTGGCGATGATTTTTTCGGCGATTCGCTCGGCATCTTCGATCTTGTGCAACGGCGTCAGCAGCACCGCGAATTCGTCGCCGCCCAGGCGTGCCACAAGGTCATCTTCTCGTAACTGAGCCCGCACCCGGGTCGCGACGGCAGTCAACACCGCGTCGCCAGCGGCGTGGCCGAAGTTGTCATTGATGCCTTTGAAGCGATCGCTGTCCAGATACAGGACGGCCACTTGCTCGTCGAGCTTGCTGGCATTGCGCAAGGCGCGGATCAATCGACCTTCGAAAAATGCCCGGTTCGGCAACCCGGTCAGGCTGTCGTGGCTGGCCTGGTGAGCCAAGGTCTCGTTTTCACTTTGCAGGTGGGTCTGCCAGGACTCGAGCTCAGCGAGCAATCCATTGAAGTCATTTCCCAGGTTATCCAGCTCGGCGATGTCGGCCGGCGGAACCCTTCGGTCCAGGGCTCGCTCGCAGCGCGCGGCGTGGGCGACCTCAGCCAAGCTGCGCAACGGTCCAGTGATCGCCCGCAACTGACGTCGCGCCAGATACAGCGCGACCCAGGCACTGACCGCCGTACACACGATGATTCCCGCCAGGCCGCTGAGCAGAAAACGCAACAGACTGCCGCCATGCCCCGCCAGCAGGATCCTGCCGATATTTTGCCCTTGGTGGACGATGGGAAGGCTGATGGGTTTTTCCAGGAACGCCTTGGCGATGTGCATTTCCAGCTCTGAAAGAAGTCCGGTCTCCGGCCGCTGCCAGCGCGCTAACAAGCGGCCCTGCTCATTGAATACCTGCGCATCGGCCACCTCTTCGGTGGTGGCGATCAAGGCCAGCGCTTCGGTGGCGGCGGCCTCGTCATCGAACACCACTGCCGCTTCCACGGTGTAGTTGATCGAACGGGCGATGAGGTGCAGGTTGTGATCGGCGTAGACACGCAAGGCAAGCACGCCCAGCAATGTAAGGGAAACACTGGCCATGGCGATCGCCACCAGCGCGACGATCAAATGACCGCGACCGATGACCGACCCCAACGTGGGACGAATTCGTGGTTTTGACGAACTCATGGGGCGGCAGGCCTGCGGCGTGATAGTTGGAGGACACTGGGATGGATGCGCACGCCACTACGGGCGACCGAGTCGAGATTGACCTCGAACGACACTTGCTCATCACCGACCCGCAGGCAAAACAGACTGCCCACGGTGCATTCATCCCCGCCCTCGCTGATGCTCAACACAGGTTGGCCAATCAGCGAAGCAAACAGACGGGAGCGTTCAGCAGTGCTCAGATTGCCGATATAGACGGCGTTGCAGTCAGCGGTGATGCTCGGATAATCAGCCAGCACACGCTGCACGGTCACGGGGCGACCGGTCGCCTGGGTGGTGCCTTTGACGAGGTCATCGGTATATTGGGTGGGGCCGACGATACACAGTTGCAGTTGCGTTGGCTCGACCGGCCACCGCGCATAACTGAGAATGCCTAATACAACCTGGGTGACCGCCTCGGCTCGCTGGTCGGCTCGAGTAACAGCCGACGGGTCCTGGGCAATGACCGCAGGCGACAGCAGCCACAAAAGAAAGGCAAGCAAATAATGCCTGCAATCCTTGCTGCGCACCGCCTCCCGTCCCACCGCCGTCATGAATGATCTCTTGTTGTAGATAAGAGCCGGAACGATAGCACAGTGTCAAAAAGCCAGCGAGACAGTGTCCTACAAAGAGCTCCGACAAAAAACAGGCATTAGCGCAAGCAACGCACTGGCACACCAAAACCGATCATTGCGTCACCTTACTCCCATTCCAACATCAAGCCGCTCAAGCGCTTGACCTTGCGTTGCACCGCCTCTTCGAAAATTCCCGCGCGTGGCTCTATCAGACTGAACCATTGTTTGGCCCGGGTGATAGCGGTGTACACCAATTCCTTGGTCAGTACAGGATTCAGGGCATCCGGAAGGATCAACGCCGTGTGAGTGAACTCCGAGCCTTGGGACTTATGCACGGTCATGGCGTATACGGTTTCCACATCGTTCAATCTGCTGGGCAGCACAAAACGCACGCCACCTCGGCCGTCGTTACGAGGAAATGCAACCCGCAGCACCTGTTTTCCGGCATCCGGTCCGTCACGCTCAGGCAACCTAAGGGCAATGCCGATATCGCCATTCATCAATCCCAACCCGTAATCATTGCGCGTCATCAATACCGGACGCCCCTCATACCAAAGCTGGTCATTGTCGATCAGCCGTGCTTTGAGCAGCGCGGCAGTGATCCGTTGGTTCAACCCTTCGACACCCCACGGGCCTCTGCGCACCGCGCAAAGCAACTGGAATTCGTCAAACGCCGACAAGACCTCCCGAGCCCAATCATTCCAGCAATCGTCTTCCAGCGGGCGGGAGGCCGCCGGACGCCGTTGCCGCAAGACGCTCAGATAATGCCGATATCCCTGCGGCCCGGAGGCTTGGCCATCCAGCAGCAAACGTTCCAGCGCAGTATCGTGTTCGCCTTTCAACGCCAACGTGGACAGATCGGGGTATTGGCCCTTGCGCAATAGGTTCCGCGCCTGCTCCGGCTGTTGTCCATTGACCAGGCGGGCCAACTGGCCAATCCCACTGCCCTCGCCGAAACGCCGGGAATGCCTGAGCATGACCACTTGCTGGGCGAGGGGGTGAGTACCTTCGTGGTCCTGCTTCAGGTCACTGGTCATCAGGTTTTCGCCGCTGACGGATTCGAGCCACGCCAGAGTCTGTGGGCTATACCAACCCTCTTCGGCATCGCGGCACAAATCGCCAAGCACCGCGCCGGCTTCGACCGAAGCCAACTGGTCCTTGTCCCCCAGCAATACCAAACGCGCATGGGACGGCAGCGCATCCAACAGATTGGCCATCATCTCCAGATCAATCATCGAAGCCTCATCGATGACCAGCACATCCAGTGGCAGGCGATTGCCTGCATGATGACGAAAATGACGCGTACCGGGACGACTGCCCAGCAGGCGATGGACCGTGGTGACTTCGCAGGGAATGCGTTCACGCACGGCATCGGTGACGTCCAGCGTGCGAACCTGTTGGCTGATGGACTCGGTCAGGCGTGCCGCCGCCTTGCCGGTGGGCGCGGCCAGACGAATGCGCAGCGGCTTACCTGCTTCGACAGCGGGTGCCTGCAACAAGGCGAGCAGACGCACGACCGTGGTGGTCTTGCCGGTGCCGGGGCCGCCCGTGACGATACTGAACGCGCTTCGGGTCGCGAGCGCGCAGGCCAGTTTCTGCCAGTCGACCGGCCCCGTCGCGCTGGCCGGACCAAACAGCCCGGCCAGGCGCTCATCCAAGTCATCAGGCACCGCTCCGTGGTCGGCCAGCCGTTGACGCAACGCATCGTCGATTCGTCGCTCGTAGCCCCAGTAGCGACGCAGATAAAGACGTTTACCGGCGAGTACCAGCGGCCGTTGTCGTGCCTGCTCACGCTCGTCGCCTGCCAGGGCGACCAGCGGGCTGGAAGCCAGTACTTTGCACCAGTCGGCACCATCGAGTGTCTGCAAAACCTGCGACGGCAATAGCATCACGCCGGGCTGCAGGTCTCCCTCCGGTGGCAAGGACAACGCAAAATCCGGCTCCTTGAGTGTTTCGAACAGATCCAGGCAGACATGCCCGTGCCCCAATTGATGGCTGGCAAGGGCCGCGGCAAGCAGCACCAGCGGGTCGTCTTCTGGGCACAGTTCATGGAGGAATGCCACGAATGCCCTGTCCAAGGCTCGCAGCCAACCGCGCTCCACCCAGCGAGTCAGCAGCAGCAACAGGTCGTCCACGTCGCTCAAGGGCGCCAAATCCACCAGGCTCTCGTCGTCGGAATGCTTGGGAAGCAGGTCCGCAAAAGAACGACTCATAACAGTTCTCCCTGCACCCAAGCCGGCTCCGCCTTGGGCTCGGGCATTCCTTGGAACAGGCGATCCAGTTGCTCTATCAAAGTACGCGCAGGCTTGGTGAAGTAGACACCCTGGCTGGCAGCGCGTGTGCCACGAAGGAATATATACAGCGCGCCGCCGACATGCTTGTCGTAGTCATAGTGGGGCAAGCGCGCCTTGAGCTGGCGGTGCAAGGCCAACAGGTACAGCACGTATTGCAAGTCGTAGCGGTTATCCAGGATCGATTGCTCCATGGCTTGCATGGTGTAGGCGGCGTCGTCCAATCCCAGCCAGTTGGACTTGTAATCGGCCACATAATATCGACCGTCGTGCTCGAAGGTCAGGTCTATGAAACCCTTGAACATGCCATTGAGCAATACCGGTTCCGCAGCGACACGAGCCACGCCGTCATGGGTGAATCGGCAAACCAGATCATCGAGCTTGAGCACATCGACCTTGTGGCTGGCGAACCAGAATTCCATTTCCACTTGGAACCGGGTCAAGTCTTCCAGCACCACCGGCGCTTGGCCGCCGCCAATACACAGAGGCGTTTTGATCAGGTGCAACAACCAGTCGCCAAGGGTTTTGATCCAGCCATTCCAACCCCGGCGGTTGCAGCGTCGGGCAATGGCATCCTCAATGATGGCTGGCGCCGTCGGGAATCCTTCGCCGGCAGCCCACTCCAGGAGCCCATGCAGGAAGGTACCGGGGTTGGGGCCACGGGGAAAACGGTGGATGTCACCGCCCGCAGCCGCAACTTCCCGCGGGGCGTCTGGGTCGAGTCGCTCATCATCGAACAGTTTCTGGGCTTGGGGATTTTCCGGTGCGGTGTCACCGCCCACGTTGAGGCTGTCGCCGAAACGCAACGCACTGTAGGAAGCAATCCACCAGTTCTCGCTGGCTTTGCGCAACGGAATCAAGGGTTCAAGCAATACCGCGTCGTTGCGTGCGGGTCGGTAGTGCTCGTCGCTGGGCTGGGGCATATCCAGGCAGCTCACCGCCTGGCTGCCTTGCCGCAGGTCTTCCAACCAACGTCTGAGCTCTACCGACTCGTTCAACGGCGCACCACCACCCAACAGATAGCCCAGGGCAGACAAATGTAGAATCGAGCGGTTATTACTGCCGCGCTTGAGATCGGCGACACCCAGCCAACAGGCGTGCTGGGCACGGGTAAGTGCCACGTACAAAAGACGCAGATCCTCTGCCAGACGCTCGTCATCGGCCTTGGCGATCAATTCCGGGGTCGGGGCGAGACTGATCTGCGCCTGGCCGCGCTCATCGTGGTAATGCAGCGGAAGTCGACTGCCATCCACCGGCTTCGTCGAGCATATGAACGGGAGGAACACCAGGGGGTATTCGAGTCCCTTGGACTTATGGATCGTCACTACCTTGACCAACTGCTCGTCGCTTTCGAGGCGAAGGATCTGCTCTTCTCCCGCCTGCCCGGTCATGGCCAGATGCTCGGCCAGGTAACGAATCATGGCTTGCTCGCCATCCAGCTCGACGGCGGCCTGCTGCAACAACTCACAAAGGTGCAGCAGGTTGGTCAGCACCCGCTCGCCGTCATCACGTGCCATCAGGGACTGAGGCAATTTGAAGTCGTGCAACAAGCGCCTCAGCATCGGCAGCACACCTTGCGCGCGCCAGACCATCCGATAGCCCCGGAATTGCATCACACGGCTTTCCCACGCCAACTCATCCTGGTTCAGGCGCTCAAGCTCTGTGAGCGGCAGGTTCAACGTAGTGCTGGCCAGGGCTGTGCGCAGCAGTCGCTCCACATCCGGCTCGGCACATGCCTTGAGCCAGGTCAGCAAATCCCTTGCTTCCTGGGAAGCAAATACCGAGTCCTTGTCTGATAGATAGACACTGCGCACGCCTCGTGCGGACAACTCGCCGCGCACGGCCTGCGCTTCCTTGCCATCGCGCACGAGAATGGCGATGTCGGCCGGCAGAAGACCACGAAGCATTTCCCCATCATGGAAAAAGCCATCGCGCCCCGACTGTCCGCCGTTGAGCAGCGCAGTGATTTCGCTGGCGCAGGCTGCGGCCATCTGCTGCCGATACACCGCTCCGGAAACTGGCTGGTCAGAGACCAGGTGCCAAACATTCAGGGCAGCGACAGTCTGCCCCGAAACCCGCAAGCTCTCTTTGCGCCCTTGGGACTCGACGGGCAGGAACGGCACGGGATTGTCACCCGATGGCTCGCGGAACAGGAAAGCCCCTCGCCCCTGCTGACGCGCCTCGGCATGTTGGAAAACCTGATTCACCGCGCCGACCATGGCATGGCTGGAGCGGAAGTTTGTCCCCAGCGTATGCAACCGGCCAGCGGTGGCTTCCCTGGCGCGCAGGTAGGTATAGATATCGGCGCCGCGAAACGCATAAATGGCCTGCTTCGGATCACCGATCAGGAACAGCCCGCTTTGCGGATTGTTGTCTTCAATGCGATAGATGCTTTGGAAGATTCGGTACTGGATCGGATCGGTGTCCTGGAATTCATCGATCAGCGCCACTGGGAACTGCTCGCGAATCAGGCTAGCCAGCCGCTCCCCGCCTTCAGCCTGCAACGCCGCGTCCAGGCGCAGCAGCATGTCGTCGAAACCCATTTCAGCCCGGCGCCGTTTCTCCGCTTCGAAGCGTGTCCCGACCCATTGCGCGGCATGCTGCAACACCGCCGCGTCCGGGGTAGGCAGGGCGTCCAGGCTGGCCTTGAGTCCCGACATCGCATCCAGCCCGGGATGACTGGGCACATCGCCTTTCCAGGCCTCGGCCATGCCCTCGGGCGTCAGCCGTGTGAAGCCGGTGCCAATGTCCAGCAGCTCGAGACTTTCGTCCTCGACCCAGGCCGTGATCTTCTGGAACCAGGGTTCGAAATAGCGAGCCTGCATCTTGCGTCCGTCGACGCTTTTATTGGCAACGCCCTGCTGGCAGATTTCCAACAACTCCACGGCCCATTGTCGCCAAGGAGCCTTGAGGTCGAGCAATGCCGCGCTGCGTTCCTGAAGGGATGCGACGATCAGCTCGGCCGGCTCGATCCCCTGCGCCTCACCTCGAGAACTGGAAAACAAACCCCTTACCCGGGGCAGCAGGGCGGCAGGCCCGCCCCAGTGAGCCCGCACCCAGTGCAGCGCTTCACCTTGCATCGAATAGCAGAACAGCCGCCAGTAGTCGCGCAGCACCTCTGCGAGCAACTCGCTGTGATCGGTTTCCAGGGTTTGCGTAAACAGGCTGCCACTGTCGAAGGCATGCTCGCGAAGCATTCGCTGACACCAGCTATGGATAGTCGAAACGGCCGCTTCGTCCATCCATTGCGCGGCTATATCGAGCCGGTTCGCGCAGGCTGCCCATTGCCCTTCCCCGAACTCATCACGCAACGAGGCAATCAACAAGTCCGGGGCGGGAATTTCATCGCGAAAAAAACGCGCCGCTTCCGCCAGGCGCGTACGGATACGCTCCCGCAGTTCCTTGGTCGCGGCATCGGTGAAGGTCACTACCAGAATCTGCGGAGGAAGCAGCTCGCGTTCAAACCGCGTCTGCGGGTCGCCATGCCCTAACACCAGGCGCAAATACAACGCCGAAATGGTAAAGGTTTTCCCGGTACCGGCACTGGCCTCGATCAATTGACTGCCACGTAGCGGGAAGGCCAGGGCCAAGGGGGTTTTCCGGCTCATGGATGTACGTCCTCGCTCACCAGTGAGCGCCAAGGCGCTTCGAGTAGCGGCCGATAAAGCGCATCACACCAGTCGGGAAATGTTTCGTCAGCGACCAGCGCATTGAAGTCGGGGTATTGCCGTGCCAGGGCAGGGCTTTCCCGGCGCTCCCCCTCAAACGTCAGCCCGTCACCTTCGTAGGCTTTGCGAGCCGCCGCCAGGGCTTTCTCCGGGTCGCTTTGGTCGAGCCAGGCGAACGCGGTCTTCACCGCGATTGGCAAGGGTTGGCGCATACCAGCCCGCCAGGCTTGCAGCAGGTCGCCAAGCACCTGGCGCGCTACGGTTTCGTCAAAAGGGGCGAGCAGCAAGCTGTCATCACTGGCGACCAATGCCGTAGTCATCGAAAGCCCACTGGCGCAGGCTACAAGATGGTTGACCCAGACCCGTATCAGTCGATGCCATTTGCGGGTCTTGGTAGATCCGATGCTGTTGGGGATAGCGGTAATGGCGAGGACCGAGCCATCGCCTCGCTGATGCAGGCCGCTGAGCCATCCTTCTACGCTGACATCGTGTATACGAAGGCTGACGGGGACGGCGCTGGTCAGTGGAGTGGGCCATGAAGACAGGAGCTGCTGGTAGCGCTGGAGCAGGTCAGGCAACGGCTCGATCAACTCGCGCTGCAGGCTTTCACCGAAACCCGCCATGGGCAGCAGGCCACTGTTCTGTAACCGCTTGGCGTGCGCCGCCAACGCCAGGTCCGATTGGTCGAGGCGAACAAGGGCGGCCTCGAGCAGGCTGTCGCTCAAGCTGTAGCGCTGCAGGGCATCGAGAACGAAAGGTTCGTCATCGGCCAGGGGGGCCTCGAAAGTCTCGAAGAACACCTTGAGTCGCTGGCTGAAGAAATGACGAACAGGATTGCGCAGAAAATCCTGCAACTGAGCGATCCCCAATGGCTCTTCCTGGGCATAGGGCTCCAACATTGCAGGCAGCGCGCCGTGTTCATGGGCCTCGTGAAGCGAACGCCATTCACCGGCATAGCTGAACAGCCCGTCACCCTGATAAAAGTACCGGGCGCTGAACGGCTGCAAAGGATGCTCCTGAGTCAACGCCTCGAGGAGACCCTCATCACCATTTGCCAACCGCCACCCACTGGCAAGATGATCACGCAACTGGCCGATCAAGACCGATGCCGGCCGATCGCTGTTGTCACGAATACTGCGACCGACCCAACTGATGTAGAGCTTTTCCCGAGCAGAAAGCAGCGCTTCCAACAGTAGGTACCGATCGTCCTCGCGCCGGGAACGATCGCCTGGGCGGTAATCGCTGCCCATGAGATCGAAATCCAGCGGTGGCTGAGCTCGTGGATAGTCGCCGTCATTCATTCCCAGCAAACAAACCAGCTTGAAGGGTATCGCTCGCATCGGCATCAACGTACAAAAATTGACCGCTCCGGCGAGGAAACGTTGGGACAACTTCCCCTGATCCAGTCCGGTCAGCCAGGCTTCCCTGACAACCGTCAAAGGAAGCTCATCCTCCAGCCCGACCGAATCGCAGGTTTCCAGCCAGGTTTCACGCAGGTCCTCGAGTTGGGCCAGCAGATAATCGTCGTGCTCGTTGCTTGCCAGGAAGAACAATTGCATCAAGTCATGCAGACGCGCCCCCCATTCCTTGGGAGAGGTTGGCTGGCTCAGCTCCCGGTGAGCGACTTCCAGCGCATCCAGCAAAGCCACCAGCGGACCGATCAAAGCCGCATCGAGGCCACCGATTTCGTCATAGGGCTCGATGCCCTCGTAAGCCTCTGAATCGCCAACCGCATACCCCAGCAACATGCGACGCAGGCCGAAACGCCAGCTGTTCTGCTCAAGCTCTGCGGGCAAACCCAAACTGGCGCGATGTCGGGCATTCATCCCCCAGCGAATGCCTGCTCCCTCAATCCAGCGGTGCAGTGTCGGCAAGTCGGCCTCATTGATGCCAAACCGCTCGCGCAACGCTGGCACGTCCAGCAGATCGAGAATCTCGCTGACCGGAAACCGACTATCCGGGAGCCTGAGCAAATGCTCGACGGCGATGAGCAAAGGGTCACGGCCACGCTGGCCCTGATCTGTCAGGGTGAAGGGGATGAAACGAGGGTCACCCCGATCAAGCTGGCCAAACACGGCGCGGATATGCGGCGCATAACTGTCGATATCCGGGACCATGACGATGATATCCCGGGGACGCAGGGACGAATCCTTGCTGAAGTGCGCAAGCAATTGATCATGAAGGATCTCAACTTCACGCTGGGCACTGTGGGCCACATGGAAACGGATCGACTCGTCTTGTTGCGTATCGACTGAAGGCCAGTGTTGCCGGGTTTCATCCAAGGGGCGCAATTCCAGGATATCGTCCTGCAGCTGGCTAAGGAGGGTCGTGGGATTACCGTCGCTAAACAGATCGATACGCCCTTCGCGAAATACCGAGCGATAGGTGTTTGGATCATCGTAGCTGTCGAGAAGGTTGATGTAGTCGCGCCCTTGCTTTCCCCAGGCAGCCAACAGCGGATGTGCATGCTGATGCAAAGTCTGCGAATCCAGGACATTTGGCATGCCGCTTTTTCGTGCCTGCCGTTTGTATTGGTGACGAAGCAGGTCCTTGTCGGCGACGATGTCCGCCCAATGGTAACGACAGGGGTTGTGAACACACAGTAAAACCTGGCTGAACCGTGAAAGACCGGCCAGGGCCTCAAGCGCTTGGGCTGGCAGTGAAGAAATACCGAACACGATTACGCGAGCCGGTAGGCCTTCGGGAGCGGCTTCAAGGTGATTGATGCGCTCAAGATAGCGCTGGTGAACGCCGGCACGGCTTTGAGCCATGCCCTCTTCACCCACATCCAAAAGCAGCGCTCGCCACAGCTCCGCTTGCCAGCAATTTGCCGGCGCGAGCGGCTTTGTTTCACCACGCACGCTCCTTGTCTGGTGCCGTCCCTGCGCCCAATCTTCAAGCCAGTCGGCTCGGTACACCTGATACTGGTCGAAAAGATCAGCCAGACGCTCGGACAATTGGTAGCGCTTACGTAAATCAGTGTCGTCAGACAGGAAACGTCGCAACGGTTCGAAATGAGGCTGTTCAATTAGCTGCGGCAGGAGACGCATCAGCCTCCATGTGAGCGGTGCCTTATCCAGTAAGGATTTAGCCGGAATTTCATCACGGCCAAGCACCATTCGATAGAGCTGCCACATGAAACTGCCGGGCAGCTGCACCTCGATGGCAGCCGCAATTCCGCAGCCGCCACTGTCATCGTCTTCAGGATCTTCAGCCAGTGCCAGCTTCAGCCATTGGGCGATGCCGTTGCTTTGAACGAGGGCGATTTCATTTTCAAGCGGGCCTAGCGGATAGCGTCGCATCAGGCTGATAACCAGGCTGCGCAACTCATCAAGGCGATTCCCATGAACCACCATGAAAGCAGGGCTGAGGGACGTCGCGTCCGGCATAAAGGCATCCTTGAAAAGTGCAAAAGCTAGGGCAGAACCTTAGCACTGTCGGTGGGCTGTGGCAGCCGGGAGCTGTCCGCGCTTATCGTAAGAACTTTCCTGCGGGCAAAACAAAACCCCTACCTGCATCAGCAGATAGGGGTTTCGGAATTTAATCTTGACGATGACCTACTCTCACATGGGGAAACCCCACACTACCATCGGCGATGCATCGTTTCACTTCTGAGTTCGGGATGGGATCAGGTGGTTCCAATGCTCTATGGTCGTCAAGAAATTCGGTAGCCAGCGCGTGCCTTACGGTCA
The DNA here is from genome assembly GCF_048847255.1 of Pseudomonas algeriensis. Taxonomy (NCBI): domain Bacteria; kingdom Pseudomonadati; phylum Pseudomonadota; class Gammaproteobacteria; order Pseudomonadales; family Pseudomonadaceae; genus Pseudomonas; species Pseudomonas algeriensis. Next base: position 318,373 of record NZ_JBKKRK010000006.1, read on the forward strand.
CGTTCCAGCGAATGGGTATGTGATAGCGTGTTGCTTTGTGAGTATCTCGAACTTTCGGTTCGTTTCGTCTTCACAACACCGCAATCTGGCCTCTTTCGAGTCTACAAATTGCTTGGGTGTTATATGGTCAAGCCTCACGGGCAATTAGTACAGGTTAGCTCAACGCCTCACAGCGCTTACACACCCTGCCTATCAACGTCGTAGTCTTCGACGGCCCTTCAGGGAGCTCAAGGCTCCAGTGAGATCTCATCTTGAGGCAAGTTTCCCGCTTAGATGCTTTCAGCGGTTATCTTTTCCGAACATAGCTACCCGGCAATGCCACTGGCGTGACAACCGGAACACCAGAGGTTCGTCCACTCCGGTCCTCTCGTACTAGGAGCAGCCCCTCTCAAATCTCAAACGTCCACGGCAGATAGGGACCGAACTGTCTCACGACGTTCTAAACCCAGCTCGCGTACCACTTTAAATGGCGAACAGCCATACCCTTGGGACCGGCTTCAGCCCCAGGATGTGATGAGCCGACATCGAGGTGCCAAACACCGCCGTCGATATGAACTCTTGGGCGGTATCAGCCTGTTATCCCCGGAGTACCTTTTATCCGTTGAGCGATGGCCCTTCCATACAGAACCACCGGATCACTAAGACCTACTTTCGTACCTGCTCGACGTGTCTGTCTCGCAGTCAAGCGCGCTTTTGCCTTTATACTCTACGACCGATTTCCGACCGGTCTGAGCGCACCTTCGTACTCCTCCGTTACTCTTTAGGAGGAGACCGCCCCAGTCAAACTACCCACCATACACTGTCCTCGATCCGGATAACGGACCTGAGTTAGAACCTCAAAGTTGCCAGGGTGGTATTTCAAGGATGGCTCCACGCAGACTGGCGTCCACGCTTCAAAGCCTCCCACCTATCCTACACAAGCAAATTCAAAGTCCAGTGCAAAGCTATAGTAAAGGTTCACGGGGTCTTTCCGTCTAGCCGCGGATACACTGCATCTTCACAGCGATTTCAATTTCACTGAGTCTCGGGTGGAGACAGCGCCGCCATCGTTACGCCATTCGTGCAGGTCGGAACTTACCCGACAAGGAATTTCGCTACCTTAGGACCGTTATAGTTACGGCCGCCGTT